>JAFRKQ010000016.1 GCA_017431625.1 bacterium
CAAGACCGTAATCACTTTAATTATCGTGGTTGCTGCCTTGCTCACTCTCTTTTACCTTGTCATGGGTGCGATTGCCTGGATTACCTCTGGTGGTGATAAGGGTAAAGTGGAAGAAGCCCGCAATAAGATTACTGCGGCCGTTATTGGTCTGCTGATTCTCGCCGCTGTTTGGGCGATCTTCAACTTAGTGCTGACAATTGCCTTTGGTGGAGCTAGTACTTTGAATGTACCTCAGTTTACGACGACTGGCTTTGAACTTCTTGATCCTCCCACTATTGATCCTTCGCGCGGCAGTCCAGTATAAATTTAGCTTCGTGATATAGTCCCGTCCGCGTGGCGGGGTTTTGGTTTATATATACACGATATATACATGTCATACATACGATGTATGTATAGAGTTTTCTATTTGCTCGCTAGGAATCAAGTCCGCCCTTGTGCGAGTTGGTCAGTGACATTTGCGCCGTGTCCATATACGAAGAGACTTGATCGGCATCTGCAGCAGGCAAGAATGAGTGCTGACAGATTTGCTTGAGCGCTGGAATGTCTGAGATGACTTTATTAATTATCCGTTGGGCGGTCGGCTGTCCCAATTCAATTGCATCAGCAAAAGCCAAAAAATCCTCGAGCTTTATTTTATTTTTCTTACCATGCAAACTCAAAGCTAATTGCTCTTGGTCATCTGGCAAAATCACTTTCACGGGGAGGATATCATACGCCTGAGAAAGCTTAAACTCGCGACTCCCAGGAGTCAACTCGATGAGAGAAAAGTTTTTCAGATGCAGGTCGGAATTTCCCACTATAAATGCGAAGAGAACTTGAGTAAAAAGTTCAGAGACATCCAACATATACCGACTTGAATAGCGCTTGATGATTTTAGCACATGATTCGTACGACCCCATATATTTATCCTCGGTTAGTTTTTCGGCCAGCTGACAAAAATCTTCCATGGCCAATTTTTCCTCTGTCTTGAAAGTCCGATCGATACGACGCGTGATATAAGCCAAATTATCGCCGTTTTTAATTAAGGCGAAAGGTGCCACTTGGATCCCAATTTTTCTGGCCAGCGACATAGCGAGATATTCATATTCAGGAAGATGTGCGAATTCTGGCGTTTGTGGTTTGAGAATGTAACCGGAAGGTATAGTTCACTAAGGTGAGACGATTGTCATTATCTTGAGAAAAAAGATGTAAAGACATCTTTTTTTGGATGCCCGGGATCGTATAACCGTTTTTGAGATTATCATCAATGATCTGCTCAAGTCGGTCGTCACTAATGTCTAGCTCTGGCATGCCTTTGGGACCAAAAAAACGTATGGCACAGTGCTGATGCCATTGGCTGGTACGCTCGGCATCGGTGCAGTTTTCGGGGATGGGCTGTCCGCAAGATAAACAATACATTACTCACTTTCCTCAATTGCAAAAATTTGTACGTCGCCAATACAGTCATGACAAGCTTTTAGGAGGACGCCAAAACGATCATTTTGGACAATTCCCCAACGTTTCTGGACCACATTGAGCATCCAGCCTTCCGGAATGAGCCCGTCAAAAAAAGCAAAAAGAGTTTTTTGTTCGTAGGGTGTTTGGGTCAGTGGGAGAGTGAGGCTAACGGCCAGCGGGTTTTTGCTTTCTAGGTAAGTACGGTCATAGGCAAATTGATAGCCATTTTCAGTTTCGGCCAGAATGCCGGCTATGCGGCCTTGAATGAACACTTTGGCCTGGCGATATATTGACATCATCTATCTTCCACTTCTAGCTTGCCGGGGACAGCTTTGGCGCTAAACATCGCTAGGGCCTGATTGACCTTGTCCAGACGAACGGTTTTTTTGCCCTGCTCCAGCTGGCGCACGAAATTGAGCCCCAAGCCCGAGCGCAAGGCAAACTGTTCCTGGGTCAGACCAGCTTCTTTGCGTTTTTGTTTGATAAATTTACCAATGTCCATGTTTCAGATTATATCACATCGGATGTAATTTGGCAATAGTGATGGGGAATTACATTCGATCAGATGTAATTTGACCATAATCACCAAAAATACATTCGATCGGATGCAATTTTGCTAAAAGCTCACTTTTTCGCCACAAAAAGTCGCGGGAAGGCATTATACACCATTTCCCAAATAGCCAGCATATCGTGCTGACCGTCTTTTTTCTTGAGGTAGATAAGATTGCGCTCGTGGAAGATTTCTGGCCGGCGCATCAGTTCGATCATCATGGCGTCAATTTGTTGGTAAAAAGTGTCTTGATCGCCGTTGGTTTGAATGAGCAAAAAGTCGCGTGGCGGTTTTTGGGCGAGTTCACTTAGACGCTGGGCCGTGGCCAGAGTGGCCTCATAGCCGCCATTTTGGGTGATAGTCCAGCTATCAGCACTCATGGGTACAAAGTAGGCAAAAAGATCACGGGCTCGCTCCCACTCATACCAAGTAGCGACGCCGCCCAGACTAAAACCACTAAAGGCCCGGTGTTCGCGGGCGGCTTGGAGGCTCGCCTCATCGGTGCCCTCGGCGTAAGTGGGATAGACGCTCTCGAGTGCGGGTAGCAGATCGCGGC
>JAFRKQ010000017.1 GCA_017431625.1 bacterium
GAGGTACAAATGCACGCCTTAAAGAACTAATCCATCGTCATCGTGGCACATCTATGGCAAATAAGCTGGTTCTCACCGCACGCTATTTGAGAAAACAACAAAAACTGCCATGAAAAACCAACGCAAAATGACACTTAACTCAATAAAAAAGTCCAGCAAGAGCTAGAGCAAATCGAGAAGGAAATGAGAAATACCATTAATGAAGCCAGTTTTGACGGCATGCTTGCACAAATCCAAGATTTTGATCGGCAAGTCGTCAAAGCTAAACCCACACCAAAACCCACCCCAGTGCCTCAGTCCAACAGTCAAGAAGCATTAGCCAGCACCCCGATCAACAATACTTCTCCAGGTAGCGGTTATTCCTCACAAGTGGTAGAAGTGGACGGCCAACGGTTTACGGTCAAAATTGTCGCCGCCGACATGGGCAGCACCAAGGTCGTCGTGGACACCGCCACCGATGGCGAGTGCCGAGAAAACTGCCCAGTGTTATCTTTGGGCCAATACGTGGCGCGCTCGGGCGCTTTTGCTGGAATCAATGGATCGTTTTTCATGCCGTACGACAATACTAATTCTTTTGATGGTTACGTGAAAAATAAAAACGGTACTTGTATTAATCCCAACTCGGACGGTTGGCGGGCAATTTTTAATGTCGGTAACATGAGCTTTACAGCTGGATCTGAGTGGGGCTGTCAGGGTGATGAAGGTGGAATTGGCAATTATCCGCTGCTTGTTTATGGCGGCACGGCTCGCGGTGAACATAGCGACCCCAAAATTTCAGCTACCAAATCGGCGAGAAGCTTTGTTGGCAATAAAGGCAGCACCGCTTACATTGGCGTCGTCCACAATTCCACTTCTCTTGAAGCCGGCAAAGTTTTGCAGACAATGGGACTAGATAATGCACTCGGACTTGATGCCGGCGGGTCCACCGCTTTGTGGGCGGCTGGCGGCTACAAAGTTGGCCCCAATCGCGGCTTGCCCAATGCGATTTTGTTTGTAGCAAGATGAGGCTGGTTTTAAGAGCGAGCTTATAGCTGCCACAAATTGAGACCAGTGACGGCATCTTTGCAGCGATCAATTTGGCCGTTGATGAGCCGGACCACCATTTCACAAGTCGCGCTTACTCGTGCTTCGGTCAAATGACCGCCAAAAACCCGACCTCGGTCGTCGCCAACGCTGATGTGCAGGTGAACATAAAAGTCATCATTCATAGTGTCAATGGTGCCAGTGAGCGAAACGATTTCAAAGTCACCGGTGAAATGATTGGCGTAGTATTTTTGTTCGGCAACTTTGTAAACACCCACAGTGAGGTTGTCGACTGCACCCAAAGCGTTAATATGAGCAAGCTTAATGTTTTCAGCGATAGCCAGGGTTTTAATTTGCGTGAGAATTTCTTCACCGCGATCAATGCGAACCAAAATGTTATCGTCAAATTTTTTGTATTGCATGTGTACCTTTCTTTTCGATCGGGTGTATTATATCACACATGTCGATGGGATTGGGAATAGTTTTGATGTGTTTTTGGTTTTCTTACGAACAGCCGGTATCTGCATCTTTTAGGTTACTAATACACCCTTGCGTGCGTGCAAAAAATTTGCATCACCTCAAACACATTTCAGAATAACTGCCCGATAATTTTCAGGGGAATAGCTAAAATGATAATGGATACATTTCAAATTTGTTCCATTATGCTTACTAGACAAAAAATATATGATATATCCATGAAAATTAAGCATGAAGATGAAAAATATTTGCAGGTTCAGGAATAGGATTTCTTATTCCAAAATGTACTGAGGTCATACAAAAAATTGACGAAAATAGCTATTTGTGTTAAAATAAATAATATGACTAGAAAGTGGTTACGGTCATTGATTACGAGCATTCTTTTTTGGTTTTTTGCTTTTTCATCTATTACAGCCAACTATCAACAAGTCAGACAAATTGACTTTAATTTCACTCAAGATTATGGCACTCGATCTATTTTTGTGCCCCTAGGTCTTGATGATCAGTTTCAATTTGATCGGCGTGACTTTAACAGTGATGCTGCCACTCTTAGTTTTTACCCTTTGACCCGCGATCAAGTATTGGACGCACTTATCCATCGTCAATATATGCTTGAGTGGTATTTTGATTTTGATCAATCAACGCCCAACTATCAAACTACTATTGGTCAGTTAGCTGATTATAATTATGTCCTTCCTTCTTCAGCCGTCAGTGGCAATGCTTGGTGGATACGCGCCCAAGATAATGGACGTGAGCAATATGCTTTAGTCACTAAACCAACTTTTGGTGCCGTTGTCAAAAACGGTCAAGAAAATCTTACTTTGTGGGTTCAGGACTTAGCTACCGGACAAGCCAGCCTTAGCGGTCGGGTGCAAATTTACAATCTCCAAGAAAAAATTAATCTCTTGTATCAAACTGATTTTGTCAACGGCGAAGTTGTCACTTTACCTGATTTTACCAATGCCGATGTAATAGTCGTGACTACAGAAACTGACGCTTGGACAATAATTCCATTGCAGATTAATGGAGTTTATTTGCCCCGTGATGATGGCCCTTATAATTATGGGGATAATCATCCTTTTGATCCTACCGCTCGCGGCAGTGATTTGATTTATCACGCCAACAACTATCACTACGCATTTACTGATAAGCCATTATATCAGCGTGGTCAGACGGTTTATTTCAAGGCGTTTTTGCGCCGCGATGACGACGCCCGTCTCAGCGTAGTCACTGACCCAATCACCGTTAGTATAAAAGATCCAAATGACTACAAAAAAGTTTTGTGGAGCGAAACTTACACTCCGGATGAATTCGGTGGTATCGATGGTCACTTCAAAATTCCTGATCATTACGAATACGGTTACTATAGTATTAACTTTGGCAATCAGGCCAGTGCCTACTTCCAAATCAGTGAATATGTCAAACCAGAATACGAGCTTACTAGTGAGTGGATTTATGACAACAATGACAAAAAATTTGCTAGCGATTATGGACGCGAGATTATTATTACCGGCGATCAACTTCAGGCCGCCATTACTGGTCATAGTCTCGCTGGCCACGCTATGAACGGCGCTTCATTTGAATACTGTTTTGAGAAAGGTTGGCTTTATGGGTGGGATCAAAATGAACCTGATTGTCAACAATGGCAGTGGGCCATGTTTGATGATGAGGGAAAAGCCACCTTAGAAATTCCTACGAATTTACCCAAACAAAAAGAAGACTATGATCATTATCCCACTGACTATGAAGATTATCATTTGATTGTACGTTATGGCGATGGCGTCAGTGAGCCCACAATCAGTCACCAAAATATTTCTATTCATTACACTCCATTTATTGTCCAACTTGCAACTAATGATAATGAGACTTGGTATTTCCAAGCAAATGACACAATCGCTCTTAGTGGCCAAATAATTTCTCGCCGACCAAGCGTAGACGTCGCTAATAGACGAGTCACCCTTACGGCCCAAAGATACGAATACCCCCAATCAAATCAAAAAAAACTTATCGAAGAGATGATTTTTGACACGCGTACCGATAGCAGTGGTGAGTTTAAGTTTAATTTTACTCCAACAGCTTGCGATAGCTATTCATTAACTTTCCGCGTTTATGACGAGCACGGTTTGTTTAGTGAATCCAGCTCCAGTCGCTGGTGCGACCAAGAGAATAATGATTGGTATCAGTATGCGCGAAATCCTTTCACTACGGATACTGACAGCAGTTTACAGCTTGACCTTAACAAAAAACACCGTTATGTTCCTGGGGAAACTATCACTATTGGCTATAATGTGGGCAAAAATCTAATTGGACGCCGTTTTTGGGCCAATTTTGGTCGCCAAAGACTTGATCGTTATCAAGTGGGCACTTTCACCAATGCCAAAAATGAAGTTACTTACACCATAACTGATACTGATCAACCCAACACCTATCATGAAGTTTCCACTTTTGACCGCAATAACTATTTATCACGAACAGCAGAAATTAATATGGAATCTGATCTGAAAAAAATAAAAGTCGAAATCACCACTGATCGCGCTATTTATAACCCTGGCGATACTGTTAAAGTTACCGTCAAAACTCACAATCAAAAAACAGGTGCCCCCGTGCGCTCCAGCGTCACTTTATGGACTATTGACAAAGCTTTACTACAATTGGCCAGTAATAATCGCAGAGAGATTTTTGATTATTTTTGGTTTACACGTTATCACGGCTTGCGCACTTATCATTCACTGCAGACTATTAGTACCTATGGCGCTGAGGGTGGCGGCGGAGGCGGTGATGATTTGCGTGAAATTTTTAAAGACACTGCTTTTTGGCAACCAAAACTTTTAACTGATGCCAATGGTCAAGCCCACGCCGAATTTACTTTGCCAGACAATCTTACCACTTGGGTATTGACTGGTGTAGCTGTTGGACCAGAGACTGTTGTTGGCGAAAGCACGTATGAATTTGTTGTTCAAAAAGATGTGGTGGCAAGATTGATTGCTCCCGAAAGATTGCGTGTTGGCGATGTTTCTCGCTTAGGGTTTATGATCACCAATTATACTGACTACACTCAGAGTTTGACTCCAGTGTGGGAAGCTGGTGAAGGCTTACAAACAGGTGATACTTTTCCTAGTGTCATCACTCTCAATCCTGGTGAAACACAAACATTTACCGTACCCGTCAAGGCTATTGCTCCTATGAATGAGACCAGAATTACTACTGGCGTGCGCAACATCAGTGCCAATGGTCCCGGCGATGTACTCACCAAAACTATAAGTATACTCCCTTTTGGCTATCAACAAAAAACCAGTCAGTTCTCTATGCATGCGGGTGAATACAATATTGGTCTGCACACTGATAGTGATTTGAGTCGTTCCACGCTTGTAGTTAGTATAGCTGGTGATATTTTTGCCAGTCTCAAAACTGCCATGAATGAGTTGCTTGATTATCCGCGCGGTTGTGTCGAGCAAACTGCCAGCCGTTTGTTACCAGCCCTGATGGCTCGTGAGCAAAAATTATTTGCTGATACCAAACTCGTTAATGATCCCAACGAATTGATTAGTGCCGGCATTAAGAATCTTACCAAACTGCAAAATAGCAATGGCGGTTGGGGTTTTTGGGAACCAAACGGTCAAGCTGATCCGTTCAAAACCACTTATGCTCTCAAGATTTTACTTCAAGCCAATAGTGATGCCACTCCAGTTGATCAGCAGGTTTTGCAAAAGGCTGCCGAGTATCTTACTGGTGTTTTGACAGGTGATATCAAAGATGAAGATAATCAAGAACTCAATCGCGATGACGCTAATATCGTTGCCAGCGTCTATGGCTTACTCCTCTATCTTAACGCTACACCAGTACAAACAACTAATGCCATCACCAACCGTTTAACTCCACAAGTAGCGGCTAATACCTATTACTCGCGACTCAACTCTCTGCAATTAAACGACGTTGATTTGTTGTCTTGGGCGGTACAAGCCAATCTCCTTAAAGGAGATCAGATTAGCGCCAAGCGTCACCTCGAACAAATGTTACAGGCGTTGGATCAAAATCAACTTGTTGATAGCAGTGAGAATTTAAATCGCTATCGCAGTGCCGATGCCGACATGGCTTTAGCTTTACAAGCCTTAGTGGCTTACCAAAAAACCTATGGTGGCTATGATAATTTACTAGAAAAATATGTCACCCAACTTTTGGGTTATCGTCAGAACGCCGGTTGGCGTAATACTTATGCCACTGCCGCCGCCATTGAGGCACTCGCTTCGTGGGCTGATTTGCAACCAACACTCAATCACAACAGTGGCGCCAGCTATGCTTTGCGTTTAGGCTCGCAAACTTTGGGTTCAGTTGACTTTAGTTCAAGCACACGCGAAAAAACTTTTCATATTCCCCTCGATGGTGTTCACCCGGGAGATGTGCTGACACTTATACGCACCGATAGGGGTGAAGATACACCCGTGTATGTCACGATCACCACTGATCAATGGCGCACAGCTATCAATGACCCACTGACAAGCGATAAGCTCAAAATCCACAAAGCTTTTGTGCGTTCGAACAGTTACCGCGGTCAACCATTAACTCCTGGCGAGATCGTGACGGTATATTTAGGGATTGAAAATTACGGTCGAACTCAATATTTTGTTAATATTGATGATTATTTGCCCAGCAATTTACGTCCACTTTCCCGCAACAATGATACTTGGGCCCATCGTAATTTTACTTTTACTGGTTTCAATGGTGCGTTATACCAGTTGCCACCAGGAATGACGATTGTATCCTATCAAGCCATGCTCACCAATGTCGCCGATCAAGTCAGCAATCAACCTACACTAGTGGCCTCTATGTATGATAGTGATTTTGTGGCACAAACAGCACTCACCGATCAAGTTACCTTCCTGGATAAACAGCCAGCTTGGATTCTTAAGGGCAATACTGACTATGCTGACACCGTGATTGAAAAGCCGCACTCGACTATCAATTGGGGAGTGATTGTCGCGCTCTTGGTGGTGAGTGGTGTTGGTGCTGGTTGGTGGTATTATCGTCATCACTCCTCTCGGCATCAACAGCCACCGCTATCATCCACTGACAATAATCAAGATACACCACAAAGAGTAGACTTGTGGTAAATAAATTATCACAATTGCTTTAAGTATTACTTTGATCAAAGTGCCGCAGCTGTGTAGTACACTGCCGAGCTCGGTGCGGAGCTCGGCAATCGTTTCATCCAGTTTTGTGTTATAATCGAGTTATGCGACAAAAATACCACTGGCATTATCTACAAAAAGACACGATTTGCTCTGCCGAAGATTTCTACCAAGTGGTACTGAAGAATCGCAATTGGGATCTTGAGACTTACAAGGCCGTTTTTTCCTGGGACAAAATCACTCCATCATCTTTGGGTATCGACGAATCCCAACTGCAAAAGGCCATGACTCGGCTAGAAAAAGCGCGTGACAGCGGCGAGCAGGTGTTGATTTTTGGTGATTATGACGTTGATGGCAATTGTGCCACCGCGATTATGTGGCAAGGATTGCAAGCTTTTGGTATTCATGCTACTCCTTTCATCCCCAACCGTTTTACTCATGGTTATGGCATGTCAATAAAAGCTTTGCAAGAAATAATTGCCACACAAAAACCCGATCTTATTATCACTGTAGACAATGGTATCACGGCTCATCCTGCACTAGAGTTTTGTCATCAACAACAAATAGATGTCATTGTTACCGATCATCATCAACCAGAAAAAGATAAAACTCTTCCCGTAGTAGCTACAGTTCACACCCAAAAATTATGTGGTGCTGGTGTGGCTTGGTATTTAATTTATCGTCTTCTAGCTCAAGCCCAAGATCTCGAGCAAGCCCAAAAAGTTAGTACGGAAAATCTTGATTTAGTCGCTTTAGCAACTATTGTCGATCAAGTGCCATTGACAAATATCAATCGTACTTTAGTCAAAAAAGGAATTACACAGCTGCAAAAAAGTTGTCGTCCTGGTATTATTGCTTTGTGTCAAGCTGCCAAACTCCAGCAAGAAAAAATTAATACTCGCGATATTGGATTTAGCCTCGGTCCACGGATTAATGCCATTGGTCGACTCACAAACACTTTAGATGCCTTGCGACTTTTGTGCACTCGCAAACTTGGTTTTGCCCGCAAGCTGGCTACTACTTTGAGCGATATCAATCGTTCCCGTCAAGAACTCACCAGCGATATGTTGGAGTTAGCACAAGCAAGCATTGATCCTGAAAATCTTGATAAAATCACTATTGTCGCTAGTGATAGTTTTCATGAAGGTATTATTGGTTTGATTGCCAGTAAGCTGGTAGACACTTATCACCGACCAGCGATTGTTATTGCTCAAAGTGACCAACTAGCCAAAGGTTCGGCTCGTTCTATTCCGGGATTTAATATTACCAATTTTATTCGTCACTTTCGCCAACAACTGATTGATGCTGGTGGTCACGAACAAGCCGCGGGCTTAAGTATTGCCTCCGAGAAACTCAATGATGTGATTGCTGCTATGCGACACTACGCCAATGAAACTATCACTGATGAGCAATTGGTGGCCACGCTCACTCTCGAAGCACCAGTATCACCCGACATTCTCCATCATCCTTTGTTACCGTCATTACTTGTTGACCTCGAGCCATATGGTCCTGACAATCCAGAATTAATGATGAGCGTGCAGGCACCAGTGATTAATGTCACTACAATGGGCAAACAAAAAGAGCATTTGAAAGTGACTCTTGTTGATCGTACTCGTCATTACTTAGATATTTTGGTATGGCAATATGAACAAGTGGGTTTACCCCTGCCAGCTATCGGACAGGAGTTACTCGTAGCCGGCCAACTGCAATTTAACTTATGGCAAGGACGCAATCGGCCACAAATTCTTGCGCGAGATTGGCGGATTTGTTAAACGCGTGTTAAACGTTTGTTTAACAAAAATGCCTGGTTTTTGATGACAAAAAATTACAGACGCGTGACACAAATGTTATCAGCTAGTTGACACAGCGATATAAATTGTGCTACAATTGTAAGTATGATGCGCAACTGGAGCAGCAAATTATTTTTAGCGATGGTCTTTTTGTTTTTGGCTCTCGCTCATAGTCGAGCTGCCACTCAAACCAAAACTGTCGCTTTTAATTTCGGCGCCAATTGGTCTCGCTCTTTACTAGTGCCTTTTGGTTTGGATGAGAATTTAAAATTTGATCCGGAAGATTTTCGCACCTGCATTAATCCCGAAAAATCTTGTCATCAGGATAATTACCGCGAGCATCCCGAAGCACAATTAACTATTTATGCGCTCACAAAAGACCAACTCTTACAGACACTCGTTCATGATGAAAATTGGAATGCCCGCCCTTGTGGCGACTATGCCAATAATTATCAGCAGATAGTAACTACCACTCTGGGCGCTCTCGCTCATGACAACTACGAGCTGAAAGTCGATGGCTTTGGCGCTTGGTGCGTGGTGGCTCAAGTGGATAGTCACATTCAGAGTGCGCTTTTTACTCGCTCGCCGATTGGTGCGATGCTTAAAAACACTGACGATGCTTTGGTCTTATGGTCTCAGGATTTGGCGACAGGCAACCAAATTTTTCATGGCAGCGGCAAGTATTATTCTCTTTTGGGACAAGTGAATTTATTGGGTGAGTATAGCTTTGGTGATGATCAACTAACAGTTGTTCCTTACCTGGAAAATGCGGATATTATGTTGGTGGAGACTGATCGCGGCTACGCTTTGATTCCTTTGGGACTTTATGATTTGGGCTATCAAAACAGTGACGATCACTGCCGTTACAGCCGCTGTCGCGCTAGAGAAATCTATCGCCCTAGTGAGCGTGACTACGTTTTTACTGACAAGCCGCTTTATCAGAGAGGACAAAAAATATATTTCAAAGCTATCGTGCGTACTGATGATGACGCTCGCTATCAACCGCGTCAAGAAGCAATTCCTGTGAAAATTTTTCGTGGTTATTGGGGCGAAAACGATGAAGATCTAGTGTGGCAGCAAAACATGACTCCAGATGGATATGGGACGATAGCCGGCGAGTATACAATTCCTCAAGACTGGGATTTTGATTACTATCGTTTGGTGCTTCCAGGAGGTAGCCGTAGCTTTAACGTGAGTGAATATGTCAAACCGGAATATACGCTGACAATTGACGCACCTACCACCCACACTGTTTCTGGTGATCCACTTGGCGCCACTATCAATGGCGAAAACTATTCTGGTCAACCTATGATTGGCTATCAAATCGATTGGTGTTGGCAGTCTGGTTATGAAGGGGGTTATGGTGTTCCTAGTTGTAATAACTGGCAAAGCACTATTTTGAATTCGCAAGGCCAAGCCCAGCTCACCCTCCCAGGAACACTAGAGCGACGCGACAACGACTATTACAATAGTGCTCGCTATTATTTGCTCATTCGTCATAGTGATGGCGCTAGTGAACCCACCTATGAAAGTAGGAATTTTACCATTGATTACACACCTTTTTCTTTTGTGTGGGATAGTCAGGACAGCAAATGGCAAATAGGACAGCCAAGCAAAATCAGTGGGCACATCGAGTCTAGTCGAGCCAATGTTAGCCCTGCCAATCGACAAGTCAAAATGCACGTTGATGTCCACGACCATGTTGGTAAAGAATATAAACTAATATCAACTGCTGATTTGCAAACTACCACTGACACTCAGGGTCATTTTAGTTTTGACTTTACCCCGAAAAATTATGGTAATTATCACTTATCATTTAGTGTTTATACCAATGACTACCTGTATACTACTAGCAGCCTTTATCGTACCATCTCTCATCAAGCTGCCCCAACTCCTACGCCAATTAGTAGTCAACAAGATGATGACCATAGTCGAGATTTAGCTCTAGATCTTGAAGGAACACAATTAACCAGTGATGATCAAATAACTGCTAATTTTGCAGTGGGCACAGAGCTAGAAAAGCGTAATTACTTTCTTGGGTTTGGCCGTCAAAGATTGGATCGCTGGGCTATAGACAATTTCACCAGCGCCACCACAACACGCCGCTATGATCTTGATGACGCCGACTATCCTAATACTTATGCCGAGGTTTCACTTTTTAATCGTAATGCTTATCAATCCACGAGTAGTGAGATAGAAATGGATAAACGCGCCAAAAAAATAGCTTTGCAAATTAGCACTGATCGTGATGTCTATCACCCCGGTGAGCAAGTCAAAGTCAAAATACAAACTCGCAATGAACTTACTGGACAACCAATGTCTGCCCAAGTAACACTTTGGACTATTGATGAGGCACTTTTGGCTCTCGAAAGCGATAGACGACCAGAAATTTCTGAGTTTTTCTGGTTTGAGCGTTATCATTGGATTCAAACTTTCCACTCACTCGAATCCCTCGGTCTCTATGGTGCTGAAAGGGGCGGTGGGGGCGGTGGCGATGATCTGCGCGATATTTTCAAGGACACTGCTTATTGGAATCCCAATATTGTCACTGATGACAATGGTATAGCTGAGATTGAGTTTACGCTACCAGACAATCTCACCAGTTGGATTCTTACTGGTGTGGCTACCACCGCGCAAACTGAAGTTGGTGAGGCGCAAACGCGTTTACAAGTGAAAAAAGATATTGTGGCGCGCATTTTGGCTCCAGAAAAACTGCGTGTCGGCGATCATTTTGACCTGGGTATTATTGCTAGCAATTTCACCGATCAAGCAGAAACTTTTCGCTTGACATGGCATGCCGACTCTGCTTTGCAAACTCTCAGCAGTCTTCCAGAACCCTTTGTGATCCAACCTCACAGTAGCGTAACTATCACTCTGCCCACCAAAGCCGTAAGTGAGAACACGCAAGTAAAAATCACGGCTGGAGTGGAAAATTTGTTTCATCCAGAATTGAGTGATAGTTTGATCAAAACAGTGGAAATATTACCTTATGGTTATGAACAAAAAACTTCACACTTTGCACTACGTCCCACTACCATACCTTTGGAGATCAAACCCGATACCCAAGCTAAGCGTTCACATTTGGAAGTGGACATTGCCACTGATATTCTTTCAAGCCTGCGTACAGCCATGAAAGATCTACTTGTTTATCCTCACGGTTGCGTAGAACAAATAACTAGCAAATTAATCCCGATTTTAATGGTACGCAATTATGAGCTATTTGCAGCCAATGATTTTGAGGTGAATTTAGATGACCTTACCCAACAAGGAATTAAAAATTTAGCTAAATTACAAAATTACAATGGCGGTTGGGGATTCTGGGAACCAAAAGGCAATAGTCACACTTTCAAAACAACCTATGTTGTCAAATACTTATTGCAAGCTAATAATGAACAAACACCAGTTGACAGTGCGATCTTTACAAATGCAGCCGCTTATCTTCGCGACCAACTCAAACAGTTTAATCAAGTCAGTGATGTTCGCCGGCTTACCCCTAGTCAAATCAGCAAACTTACAAGCAGTCTTTACGGACTCCAATTGATCGATCAAGCACTCGCCGACGATAATTGGGAACCATGGCAGCTCGATACTTCTGGTCTTAAACAACCAAGTTTTTATCATCAATTGCTCAAAGATACACAAATTCAAGACACTGATATTTTATCATGGTTGGTAGAGAGTGATTTGTTATTTAATGATCAGACGGCCGCTAGCCAACATTTACAACAGATGTTAGCCAGTTTGGACGTGCCACGTGAATATAGCGATGAAAACTCGGCCCGTTACCGTAGCGATGAGAGCGATTTAGCTCTAGCCGTACAAGCACTCGTTGCCTACAGTCAAGCTTACGGCGAGCGGCCGGAACTTGACACCCTCGTGACTCAACTTTTGGCTGTGAGAAAGCATGCTGGCTGGTTGAGTACTTTTGCCACCGCTCAAGCCATCGAAGCTCTGACCAAATGGCGTCAATATCGTCCCGAAAACATTATCCTCGATCACTATCAAATATTACTAGATAACCAAGTTATTGGTGACATAGATTTTGCCAAAACTAATAAACAATACCAACATTTTAGTTTTGATTTAGACAAACTAAAATATAAACAAGGACAACTGGAAATCAAAAGTGTCAATGCTAGCAGTAGTCCTGTTTTTACCACCGTAAATTTAAGTCAGTGGCGCACTAGCAGCAACGACGCTCTCACCAATGATCAACTCATAATTCACAAAGCTTATGTGCGTGAAGGTCAAAATGCAAATCAGGCTCTCAAAAATGGTGACGTTATTACCATCTATGTGGGATTGGAAAATAAAGGTCGCAAGCGTCATTATGTTACCTTTCAGGACTATCTACCTGCCAATTTGCGCCCCTTATATGCCAATAACCACAATTGGCATGGACAAATTTTTAGTTTTACTGGCGTGAGTGGTACTTTTAACATTTTACCAACTGGTATGACTCTTGTCTCTTACAAAGCAGTGGTAACCAATACTCATCAACAAGTCTCAGTATTACCAACCAGTGCCAGTGCTATGTACGAACCCAATTTTGCCGCGCGAACTGGAATGACCGAAAATTGGCAATTTGTGAGCGAACGCCCCTCTTGGGCATATCAAAAGCATCCAACTGACAACCAGGTAATAACCAGTGTCACTGTTGACGACATTGATTTAATGTCAGAAATCGAGTCAACTCAAACGCCAAAGACGACATCCACTTGGTGGTTGTTTGTCGCCACATTAATCATGATCACTGTCATTACCATAATAATAGCAATGCGTCTCTATCCTTTAGCTATCCGACGTCTGTGGCTGCGACTAAAAATTGCAGCGCTGACAGTTAGACAAAAAATGAATCACCAGCAGTCGAATAAAAATACGCCAGAAAGTCATCATGAACAAGAATCCAATTAACCAAAAAGCCAAAATTCGGTTTTTAACTGATAAAGTTTTGTGGTTTTGGAGCGGTTTGTGGTTAATTTGTGTAACTGCCAGCATTCATTTGTACACCCAACTGTATGTACCTACACCCGCAGTGTTGTCAGCCGTCGATCAACCGGTTGCTGACACACCGACATCTTCTAATTCTCACCAGCGTTTAGTCGGTGGTATTGTTCCGCATCATCTTTTGATCAAAAGCCAAATTATCCAATTCTTAGTTGAACTTCAGGCCGATCAGCCGCAGGCCAAACACCTAGTAGTCCTTTTACCCAATCATCATGAGCATGGTGGCATCAAACCCGTGGTCACTACCAAAGATCAAGAATTTTGGTCAAAATATGCTATTAATAGCAATGTTGCTTATAATGATAATACTATCACCCAAGAAGAAAGTGTTGATACGTGGCAAACACTTTTACACGATGGCCAACTTGATTGGCAATTACATCCGATTCTTGTGAGCGCCAGTACCAGCGATGATGATTGGTTGGCTTTACAAAATTTGATTCATGAGCTGATTTCACAAAATATTTTGGTCATTACTAGTGTCGATTTTTCCCACTATCGCAGTTTGCAAGACGCTGAACAATTTGATCAGCAAACTCAAAAAGCGATGGTAGCTTATAATTTGAGTGAGATTTTGACTTATAATAATGATCATGTCGACTCGCCAAAAATTCTCGCACTGGCCGTTAGCCTCGCACGTGATCATGAATTTGAATTTGATTGGCGCTGGCATGGCAACTCGCAAAACGCTCAACCGCTAGTTGATGAGCATAATACTACTAGTTACTTTATAGTTGGTTTTGTACAATAGGAGTTACACTGCTTAACCACATATGGAAAATGCTTAAATAAATTAGTATCAGCAACTACTTATCAAGTAGCTAATTATGTTGTTCACGTAAAAAGTTTTCCAAAATCACTGCTGCCGCATAATGATCAATCGGTTCGCGTCTTTTTTTAGCTGAAGCAGTTTTTAGCCACTCGTGCACTTGAAAACTTGTTAGTGTCTCATCAATAAAAGTAATTGGCAAAGATGTTACTGATTGTAGTTGTTGCACAAAATTTTGAGTTTTTTTGGCCATCTCATTTTCGCTCAAGCCTACAACAATTTGTTGGATGTGATGTTGGCTGATTAGATCCTCAATCTTAGCAATTAAGTATATGTCATTAGGAAGAATCATCAGCGGTTGTGCCAAACTCGCATACGACACTGCCACACCGACTCGTTTAGTACCATAATCAAGACTCAAGACTTTCATCTCAAACTTTAAGCTCCGCTGTGACTACACCTCGCCGCAAACGTGTTCCCTCAGGTGTACATGTTACCAGTTTAATTTGTTTTTTACTTTTATCCTGACTCATAATAAAATCATCATCGGGCTGTACTACCTGCAAATCTGTGACTAAAAAAGTATAGGTGACTTCTGCAATAGTTACCTGAATCTCATCACCAGGTTCTAAAGTCATGATAGTCGAAAAAAGTCCTTTATATCGCTCTTTATTTGACTCCTTGGGATTATAGAATTGTCGCAGCATTGAATGGCCAAAAATCACCGGTGCCCCATAGTCACCAATAGCCACATCGGTATTAAATTGTACCAAATTATAATCAATATTTGTACCACCAACCTTAACAAGAGCATTGTGAATATTGAGTTTATCTATGTCGAGGCGATAGCTTTGTGATGTTTGTTTTTGAGCGTGAAACTTGCCGTTGCTAAACCAGTTTTCAATGTTGCCATAGTCAATTTCATCAACAATGAGCGGATCGCGGGTAGTGACACTATTAAAATCAGCCAAGATTTTAGGATTGGACTCAAGCTTGGATAAAAACTCATCAATTTCAACTGGATACACTATTGATTCTGCTTGAACATCCAACCAGTTTTGCCACCATCCCTGCAAAAAAGGTAAACTCGCTGTCACCATCAAAACGGCACCGAGTAGCATCGTTAGATAAAGCGGCCATTTAATCTTTTTCACGCTCCTGTCAGCCAACATTTTACTCTCCGATCTCCTCCGCACTGACAACTTTAAGCTTGTTGGCATCTTTGGGTAAATTACCAGTTACTGTTGGCGTCAGTTGCGTACTCCAAGTTATCTTGTACTGATCTACTCCGGGATAATTATTCAAAATATTGGTAACTTTATTGATACTCTGACCCAAAAGTGCTTGCTTGATAGCATCCAAATCGATCACACTGACGGTATTTTGTGTTAAATCGAGTTTGACATAAATCTGACCATCACTGCGAGCTGTCTTTTTGTCATCCAACGTTGACATCAGTACAAGGTCGCCATCCAGAGCATAGCCCTCTGGCAAAAGCTTTTCCACAGTGGCTTCACCCACTGGTAAAAAATCATCTTGACTAAAAGCAATCACTGGCACAGTTGCTTGCACATTTAAAAGGACTTCTTCCACTTCATCATCAACCTCGGCATCAAATTTCATCGAAGTAATCTCAACTTCGTCGACTTGAGGTACTTGATAATTTTTACCTTTCTTTTCCTCAATCTGTTCACGAGCCGCTGATATTAGTTCATCCTGAGCTAGCTTAACTGCATTGTCATAATCCTCTTGCGAGAAAACATTAATAGTTTTATCTGTGCCGCCACTAAAATCTTCCTTGGAAAAAGCCTCAATATCATCCTTCACATTGCTCCCGACACGCAAGGACACACCTTTTTTAATATTGCCCGCTGTCCCCATGGTCACGGCTACCACATCTACATCTTTTTTGGCAAAATCTCGACCGCTATGATCATCTTTTTCTTTGGCAGCCTCAATCGTTATTTCATCTTTAGTTACAAAACTAACGACCCCATTTTCCAATTCAGTGCCGGCAGGAATTTTACGTTCTTTATCAGTCTTATTGACAATCTCAACTTTACCAGTTGCTTTCTCACCAACATTCTTTTTGCCAGTAGCATTAATATGGACATCAACGGAGATTTCACCAGCTTTCACAGTGCCCGGCAACACTAGTTTGTCATAGTCCGCTTGCTTGGCATCGGGATCAATTGTAACATCCAGTGTTTTAGTAATAAAATCATGCTTGGTGGTAACACTGACTGTCGCTGTACCACTTTGCACTAACCACCAAAAAATTCCTCCAGCCAGACCAAGTAAAATCACAATGGCAATCATAATAATCACACCCATCTTGGCACCATGAGACAAAGATTTTTTAGGCTTGTCGGTGGTTATAGGTGTCAAATCATTTGGTTCTACCGAGGCAACCATTGCCTGGGTTTGTGCTTGTGCTAAACGCTGACGCGACAAAACAGGCATTTCCTCTTTGGCTTCTACTGGTTCTTCTGGAGGTACGCTCGCTTGATCGGTTATCTCTGGTTGTGGCGGTTTAATCCATCCGTATGAGCGAGCAATAATTGTCGCGCTAGGCAACAGAATATATGATAATAGAATTTCGCTTCCCAAAGTTTCGGCTTTAAGCGGCAAGTTAGCAGGCAAAGTATCAAGTTTCATTTGCAATTCCTCAGTAGAAATCTGACCAGAAATGAGATTGACCACCAAAGGTTCGCTGGGAGCAGTGGCGGGCGTTTGCATCTCGGTTTCAAAAAAAACAGTGTAATCACTACCGAGTTTGCCGGCTAATTGCACCAAAACACTCTTGAATTGCTGCGCAAAACCCTCTTCAACTTCTTGAGTGATAGTCTCTACCAGCGTTTTGCCATCATACAGTGAGTAGATAGTTTTTTGTGGGGTAAACTCAATTACCAACTGGTGTGTTAATTCCGGAGCGATTTCAATTTTGGCATTAATAACACTTTCAGTATTAGCAACAAAACCTAATGATTCCAGTTGTAAAGCTTCAGTCATTTTTTGGAACAAATCTTTACGCGTGGGATCAATATCATTGCCAACAATAAAAGATGAGTCAAGGTGAAACAAAGTCTGATGAACTGATTCGCCCTCTGGCCCCAAATCTTGTAAGCATTGATCGAGTTTTACCAGCAGATCATTATCATTAAAATACGGTCTGGTTGTTGACTTACCCAGTATTTTCACGACTTCATCCGCCTCCCACATGGCTGCTTGCACCAAATTGGGCGAAAGCAAAACGCTAAAAAAGCGCTTTGTTACTGGCGTTGTTGACTGTTGGTTATTTTTCTTAAATATATTAAACATAGTCTATTTTCTTCTATTGACATTTCTTTGTCCATGGGTTACAATCATACCACATTTTGTAAAAATATACAAGTCATAGAAAGGACTAATATGAGTGAAAGACAAAGTAGTTTTTGGCCGGCACTTGCTGGTATGACCATTGGTGCCGCAGCTGGTGCTGTAGCCATGTTTTTTCTCTCCCCTCGCTCTGGACGTGCTAACAGACGACTTGTGGCCGATAAGTGGGATGAATTTAACGACTATTTAGATGCTGAACGCGATGCCATTACCGATCGCGTTTATGACATTTTTGGTGAAGTAAGTGCAATTACCACTTCTCTTTATGACGATGCTCGTCGTTTGTGGGAGTCACAGGTAAAAGCTTTTGAAAAATCACTTGATAAAATTGACAAAAAATCATATCAAGAAATGGTTGACAATGTGATTGAAAAATTACAAGCCAGCAAGAAATACGAAAGTGATGATTTATCAAAAATCAAGCGTTACTTAAATTCACAATGGCGCAAACTCGCTGAAGAAATTGGCTAAAAATCTTATTGTCTCAACTGCTCTCCAACTGGGGAGCAGTTTTTGGGGTCTAGTTTTAAGTTTTTACCAAGTTGATATTAACGCGTCAAAACAACACACTTTGTGGTATAATAAGGATAGTTTGACAAACAAGTAGGAAGGGATCATGAATGATTTTCATTTTGAAGTAGTAGAAGAATTGGGGGTTTTATCCAGCAGTCAAAGTGGTTGGAGTCGAGAACTCAATCGCGTTTCTTGGAATGGTGCCCCCGCGAAGCTTGATATCCGCGATTGGTCTCCAGATCACTCCAAAATGGGTAAAGGTATTTCTTTAAATGAGGCCGAGGTAGCCAAACTTAAAGAACTGCTCGCCAAAATTTAAAAGTTACGTCATAGTTCAAACGCTTGAAGATCTATAGTCTACAAGCGTTTTTATACCAAAGGTGCAATTAAACGCAAAAAACTGCGGATGATTTTAGTGGTCCAATGAGTCTCTTTGATATCCGATAATTCTACACGTCGGCATTTTTTGAGAGTCTGAATAAAATCTGTTTGCAATTGTTCCACGGCTTGCGAGTGATATGTATACACCGATGCTTCATAGAGCATATAGAGACTACGATAATCAAGATTGACGGAACCAATAACTGCTTGTTCACCATCAACTAGCATAGTTTTGGAGTGCATAAAGCCAGGAGAATACTCGTATACTTGGCAGCCGGCCTCCAATAGCGGCAAACAGCAAGCTTGTGATAATACATGTACATACCAATGATCACCAATCGTGGGAATAATTAGACGCACATCCACTCCGTTTTTGGCTGCTAGTGTCAGACAGGTGACAAGATCATCGTCAGGTACTAGATATGGGGTGGTAATATAGATTGATTCACGCGCTTTATTAATCATATTTAAATAGACATTTTTACCCACATTTTCGTGAGTCGTCGGATCATCGGCATACGGAATGACCACACCATCGTCTTTTGTTTCGTCTTGGGTGTGACACAAATATTGATTAAAATCAAGATCCGTAATGTGTACTAAATTCCACATCTGCAAAAACGTCATCGTGAGAGTGTTGACAGCTGTACCTTCAAGCCTAATTGCCGTATCCTTCCAGTGACCATAACGATTGATTAGATTGATATATTCGTCAGCTAAATTGAGCCCGCCAGTATAACCAATTTTACCGTCAACAATAGCAATTTTACGATGGTCGCGATTATTCATTTGAAAAGCAATCAAAGGACGAAAGCGATTATTAACAATAGTTTTAATACCCATTGCCTGTAGCTGTCGAGCATAATTTGTTGGCAAAGAAAAAAGGCAGCCAACGTCATCATACATTACTCGCACTTCTACGCCAGCAGATGCTTTAGCACACAAAATATCCAAAATTTCTTGCCACATGACTCCAGGAGTAATAATATAGTACTCCAAAAAAATAAATTTTTGTGCTGTATGCAGATCTTTTTTGAGCTGAGCAAAAAAATCCTCCCCCAAAGGAAAATAGTGGGTGCTTGTCCGTTCATATACAGGAAAACCGACAACTCGGCTCAAATAATGAGCCTGTTGGCGCGGACCCTGGGGTAATTTGGCGATTTTTTTTGACATACTAGTATTTGCACGCAAAAAATTAGTCCAAATCTCTTGCCACTTTTGCCTATTGCCGCGGTGCTGAGTCAAACGTCCCATAAGCTCATAGGTTAAATAAATAATCGCTCCCGTGGGAGGCGTTAATAGAATAAAAATAGCCCATGAGAGTTTAAATGATGAATTCAATGGTTGACTGAGTAAGTATACCACTGCAATCACACTGAAGGCCAAAACACCAATATAAACACCCACAGTACTAGTATCAAAAAGATTATTGATTAATGCGAGAATCAACAAGGCTTCACCTACCAGCAAGAGCCCGACTAAAAAACCGCGCGTAAAAACCAGCGAGAAAAAACTACGCCAAAACTGTCGCCAATTCTGTCTAGCATCTAACTGCGATGACTCGATCATACTCGTATATTATACCAAATTTTCGCTTTATTTTCAACTACCTTAAAAGCAAATGGCTCTAAATCAATGGCTGTCCCGTCATTTCCTCTGGTATTGGTAACGTCATCAGTTTGAGTATTGTTGGTGCTACATCAGAAAGTAGACCATTGTGGTGTGTGAGACTGTCAATGGTTTTATCAGGAGTTACCAAAATGAATGGCACAGGATTGGTCGTGTGCGAAGTTTTTGGTGTACCCGTTTGTTCATCAATCAGCTCTTCAGCATTGCCATGATCAGCAGTAATAATCACGTGATAGCCATTATTCACCGCTGTTGGCACAATCTCGCTTAAACTTTTATCAATCGTCTCAATACCTTCGATTGTTGGCGCTAGTTTGCCCGAATGGCCCACCATGTCGGCATTGCACAAATTGGTCGCAATAAAATCATATTCACCTGCCTTAACTTCATTGACCAAACGTCTGGTAATTTCTGGCGCTCGCATATATGGTTTTTCATCATGAGTCTTAATATCCGAATAGGAATCGATCATCATCCGATCTTCACCTTCAAAGGCCTCCTCGCGCTTAGCATTAAAGAAAAATGTCAAATGAGCAAACTTTTCAGTTTCCGTCACCCGTAACTGGCGCTTACCAGCCTGCGAAATCACTTCACCCAAGGTGTGACGCAAGTTTTCTGGTTCAAAAGCCACTAGCACCTGATAATCAGGCTTATAATTTGTCATCGTCACAAAATCCAAATCTTCCTGCTGCTGCACATCAATGATTCGTTCCGTTAGTTGACGAGTGCGATCATTGCGGAAATTAGCAAAAATCACCGCGTCGTGAGTAGAAATTGCACCAATCTCACCCGCGTCATTGATCTCGATCAAAGCTGGTTCAATAAACTCATCAGTAATCCCCTGTGCATACGCGGCGTCAATGGCTTCCTCAATTGAGTGAAAGCGGTGCTGACTATCAGCTCTTCCTTGCAAGACATCAAATGTCCTATCAGTGCGCTCCCAATTATGATCACGGTCCATGGCATAATAACGACCAGAAATAGAAGCAATTTGCCCCACACCAATTTGGGCGATAAAGTCTTCCAATTCTTTCACATATTGTTTGGCAGTTTGGGGCAAAGTGTCGCGACCATCAGTGAAGACATGAAGATAAACCCTCTCAAGACCATACTCTTTAGCGGCCTCCAAAAGTGAAAAAATATGATTTTCATGTGAATGAACACCACCAGGAGATAGCAAGCCTTGAATATGCAAAGTCGAGTGATTTTTTTTGACGTGTTCAAAAGCATGAATAAAAGCTTGATTGCGAAAAAAACTTTTATCGTTGATAGCACGATTAATTTTCACTAGATCCTGAAAGACTACTCGCCCCGCACCAATTGTTAGATGATTGACTTCTGAAGTACCCATTTGTCCTGACGGCAGCCCCACTGCTTCGCCAGCGGCTTGCAATTGTGTCGCTAAAGGCGAAGACATCAATTGATCATAATAAGGTGTGTGAGCCTGACTAATCGCATTATAAGGACCATCGGGCGCTATTCCCCACCCGTCCAAAATTATTAACAAAACTTTTTGTGCTGATGTCATTTCTCTACTTTCAGTTATTTTTTGCTACTTTATTCACACTTTTGTTAAACGCGTGTTAAACGCTCACATCTGGTTTTTTGTAACAAAAATGGCATTTCTGTAATTTCAACCTTTTATTATCTAGCGTTTAAAAGGGAAAGTTGCATACTCGGCCCGCTCACCCAATTCTCGCTCAATCATCATTAAACGATTGTACTTAGCAATTCGTTCACTGCGACTAGCAGAACCAGTCTTAATCTGACCAGTCCCAGCGCCGACTACGAAATCAGCAATAAATGTATCCGCCGTTTCGCCACTGCGATGCGAGACCACTGCGGTATAACCATGAGCGCGGGCAAGATTGATAGCTTCAATAGTCTCGCTCACACTACCGATTTGATTGAGTTTAATTAGGATTGAATTACCAGCCCGCAATTCAATTCCACGCTGTAAACGTTCAGGGTTGGTGACAAAAAGATCATCACCGACAATTTGCAAATGCTCTCCTAAACGCGCCGTCTTGGTTACAAAGCCATCCCAGTCATCCTCGGCCAAGCCATCCTCAATTGAAACAATGGGATAGCGTTTCAGCCAATCAGCATACTTATCAATCATCTGCTCACTTGTCAAGTGAATATTTTCAGTAGCTAAGTGATACTTACCAGCGGTCGAGTCATAAAATTCAGTAGCTGCAGGATCCAAAGCAATACCAATGTCGATACCTGGTCGATAGCCGGCACCTTGTATAGCCTCCACCATCAATTGTAAAGGTGCTTCATTATTGCCTAGCGAAGGCGCATAACCACCTTCATCGCCAACAGTGGTGGCAAAGCCTTTATCCTTGAGAATTTTCCCTAAAGCGTGAAAGGTTTCTGCTCCAGCGCGAACCGCCTCACAAATGCTACCACGCCCCAGCGGAAAAAGCATAAACTCCTGCATATCGGAGGATTTAATTGCATGTTTGCCGCCATTGAGGACATTCATCATGGGAATCGGCATAACATAGCGATCAGTTGGACGACCAAAAAGTTCCGCTACGTGCTGATAAAGCGGGATGTTTTTTTGCGCCGCTACCGCTTTAGTGATCGCCATTGAGACCGACAAAATCGCATTGGCACCTAATTTGCCTTTATTGGCAGTACCGTCAAGCGCCAGCATTTTGCGATCCAAAAACTGTTGATTGTCCACTTCCTCGCCAATTAAAGCTGGCGCTATCACAGCATTAACATTGGCCACTGCTTGCAGCACGCCTTTGCCGCCAAAGCGCTTTTGATCACCATCGCGCAACTCGACTGCTTCGTGCGATCCCGTCGATGCCCCTGAAGGCACTGCCGACTGGACACGAGTCCCATCTTCCAGTGTTAAAGTTGTCAATACTGTGGGATTTCCGCGCGAATCCAAAATCTCTTGAGCAACAATTTGTGCAATTTTCATGATCACTCCTTTGCTTGTTTTTCGTGTAGTCGTATTGTACCACCAATGGCGGCAATTATTCACGCACTTTTTGCTTGTTTAGATTTTACTTGATACAAAGTTAATTATTGCCAAATGCCACCGCTTAATATCAAGCAGTGGCATTTTATTTTAGCTGATCATTGTTACACAAACTCAGCAATAGCTTCCAGTAATTGCTCTGGATTATAATCGCTCTTAACCATGTAGCCGCGTACTCCATATTCCAGACCTTTGGCAATAGTTTGGTCTTGAGCTAAATTAGTGAGCAAAACAACGCTACTGTTTGACTGTTTGGTCTCGCTTTTGCTTTTGCTATTACGCTCCAAGACATCCAGCCCATCAATAAATGGTAGCATAATATCCAAAAGGACAAGATCATAACCACCGCGTTCCATGGCTTCTAGCCCTGCTTTACCGTCAGCCACCGCGTCCACTTGATATCCTTCACCTGTCAGTAATATTTGATACAATTCGCGCAATTCAGTTTCATCTTCTACTAGTAAAATCTTTTTATCGCTATTTGCCATTTTGCCTTTCTGGTTGACTCGCTCACTATTATAAACTATTTTCTAGCTAGTCGCAAGTGAACGCTTGACTTTGCCAGTACTGGTACGTGGTAGCGAGTCCACCAATTGCCAATCCACAATCGCTTTATACTTTATGTTTGTTGCATTGACTTTATCTACCACTGCACCAATAAGTTTTTCCAGTTTACCGGCAGCTGGCTTAGTACCGAGTTCTGGATGCCTTTTGCTAATTGCTGCCTGGTCAGCTACAATCAAAGCCGCCACTTTGGTATCATCATCAATGACTTTGCCGTACACTAAAGCTTCACGAATTTCCGGTTGGCAGCTAAGATGATATTCCACTTCTTCTGGGTATATCTTTTTGGCGTTTTTGCCCACAATGACATTTTTCTTGCGCCCTACGATATACAAAAATCCATCTTCATCAAAACGACCATAATCACCAGTGTGCAACCAATTATCGATAATGGCTTTGTCAGTCTGACGTTCATCTTTATAATAACCCAACATCACATTGGGACCACGGACGATCACTTCGCCAATACCATCGCCATCAGCTTCAAATATTTTGACGCGCACATTGGGCAGGGGCATACCAACACTGCGCGGTTTGTAGTAACAATCAGGATTCATCGATACCACTGGCGCACACTCAGAAATACCATAGCCTTGTAGCAACTTAATACCCGCTTGATCATAAGCCTCAGCAATGTCACTATTAAGCGGCGCTCCACCATCAATAATTCGTGTGAGACGACCCCCAAAATATTCACGCAAAGCGCTACCAACTGCGGCTTGATCTTTAGGATCAGTAACGCTGGCGCAAACTCGTTTGTAAGTTTCCTCCACAATCAAGGGCACAAGCACCAATACACTGGGGCGTACCTTTTGTAAATTCTCATGAAACTTGGGCAAACCACCGGTCATATAGTATATAGTACTGCCCACGTAGATTTGAAAAAGTAAACCCACCATGAATTCATACGAATGATAAAGTGGCAACATTGACAGTAAAGTCTCATGGTCAAATTCATTCAGTTGTTTCATGCCAAAGACATCTGCTGTTAAATTTTTGTGCGTAAGCATCACTGCTTTTGGTGTAGAAGTCGTTCCCGAGGTAAAAATCAAGGTTGATAATGTTTCTGGGAAAACTTTGACGTCATCATACATGCCCGCATTTTTCCGCAATTGTTTGACTCCCAATTGTTGGATTTTTTCCAAACTAATAGATGCTTGCTGACTGTGATCAATACTAATATAGTGTTTAATTTTGGCCAATTGCGTTTTGAGCTGCTTGATTTTATCATCAATATCACTGGTGAAAATCAGTGAACTCACACCAGCCCGCTGCATAAAAGCCAAAAGGTCTGCTGTTGGCAAATTGGGGTCAAGCGGTACGATGATGTGATTGATCGTTGTGACAGCCAAGTAACAAACTGACCACCAATAACTATTGGGCGCCAAAAGAGCAATTCGTTTGCTGTCGCGCCGACCAAGATCAATTTTAAGTGCATTAACCAAACCACAGGCAACCTCTTGAATATCTTGGCGGTAGCGGGCATACGAAATGCGCCGAGTTTCCTCCCCCATTGCTTCTTGATAAATAAAAGCTGGACGTTCACCATACTGGACAGCGGCGAAATCAACTAGCGATTTCAAATCCGCTACTGGCGTGGCGTGATAAAGTCCGAAATCGTATTTAGTCCTTGACATATTACGTTCCTCGTTTATAATCACCAATAATTTATAACTGTTAAAGTTGTACTACAAAAATAATAGAAAGTCAAATATGAATTTTGCACCCAATATGACTCAAATATATCTAAATAATATAAAATCACGAATTCATGATGAGCAAATTATATTGATAGCAAGGGAATTAATTCACCAGATACCACCAGATTTTAATTGGCAAAAAACTGCTGTGACATTTCGGACACCAATTGACAGCGATTGGCCCCAATTGCAAAAAATCATCACTCTGGCCTATCAAGGACGTTATGCCAATCCTCACGAGAAACACACTTTTAGTTTGGGGGAAATTGACGTTAGTTCACACATTCGTACCATCATTGCCGCTCACCCTTTAGTGGCTCACCAAAAGCATCAGCCTGCAGAAATCATTTTGGGCACCGTCAGATTGGTACCAGAACGACTTGAACTTTTTGATTTTTTTGACATTGATGGTGGTTGGCCGGCTCAATACCAAAACCAGACTCCATATGAATTTGAGCGACTCGCTTTTCATCCACTTTTTGATGTGCTGCGCGATAATGATTGGCGCGCATTTATTTTGCGTGGTCTCATTCATCAAGCACTCGAGACTCTCAATTTGGAAACGGCGTGGCTAGCTTGTACCATGAATCCTCATGTCAAAAAATTTATGGATCGGCTTGGGATTAAAACTCAAGAAATTACCGCTGCTACCATGCGCGATAATGATATTATTCGCTACCAAAAACAACATTGGCCCGATTACTTTGCTGTCGCCCGGCCTTATGTGATTGACAAAGAAAGTTTGTATGTCAAAACCAAGTGATGAGCAAATTTGGCAGGAACTCATTGATCAAGACTGGAATTTGCAGCATCTGCGCCAGCGACTCACCCATCCGCTGACCCACTATCCCTATCAGCCACTCTTGCTTACTCACGAAGAACTTAAAAATACTCGTCTTTTTGATTTGACAGATGAATACCTGGATATTCAAATCAATAGTCACGAGCTCCATTTCACCACCAAAAAATTCTATTCTCTTATTGAGTCTACTCATGCCAAACTCAAAGAAAATCTGTCAGCAACTAACGGTCCTGTTTTTGATTACTTGCAACATGAGTTTGCCACTTATGAAACGCTCGCCGATAAAAGAGATTATGGTTTTTATGCTTTTTATTTTACGAGAAGCGGCGAGTTAGAAGCACTAGTGCAATTCCCACCAGTGCCCACCTGGAAATTAGCACTGTGTTCCAGTCCTGGTCAACTCTTACAAAATCAAGACTACACTTGTTCGTGGTTGCAAGCGCGCTTACTTTTTGCCCGCAGTCATATCTTAGTTGCCGGAGCCAGTGTCGCTAGTGCCACGGCCGAAAATCTCATTCGCGATGGTCGAGTAGGTAGCATTACTATCAGCGATCCTAAGTCGCCCAATGCTACTAATTTCAATCGTACCAATTATGACGTGATGGATATCGGCAGTGACGAGCCTAAAGCTATTAGTTTTGCCAGACGCATGCACCGTCAGGATCCCACACAAATTATTTACATTTATCGCGAAAGTATTAATGAACATAATTTTGCGAACATACTTGCAGGTGACCAGAAACGGCCAGCAGTAAATGTTTGCGTGGAGGCGATTGACACTTTGGCCGACAAACTGGCGATCTTGCAAATTGCTGGGCAAGCACAAGTACCAGTGGTGCAAATTTCCGATGTGGGTTCTATTGCTCAAATCTCTTTTCAAAATGCTTTATCGCGAGCGCGAGGCGAGAGTTTGATTTTTGGTCTGTCCGACCAAAAACTCCGCACGCTCTTACAACAAGATTTTGTTCAAGTAGCAGCACGCATGGTGGGTTTGGAAAATGCGATTAAAGACGAATTGGGCCGCTGGGTCGCGGGCAGAAAAAATACTCCCTTTGGTATCGCTATGCCGCAAATGGGCAGCACTGCTAGTGTAGCTGCCGGTATTGCCAGCGAAAAAATTCTCCGTTTCTTGCTTGATTGTGGGCGAGGACAAGAATTTCCTTACAAGCGTATCACTATTGACAAAAAAAACAATCGCTTTCACTCGTATCATGTTCCTAGTTTGCAAGAGCGAGCTTTGGGATTGGTAATGACTATTAAAAACAGAAAGAAACATTGATCTTGACTGCGGAGCTCGGTGCGGAGCTCCGCAGTCTTTTTGTACTAAAAAGTTAATAAAAGTAATATTTATTTAGAATAAATAATTTTTGGTATGTTTAAATAATAGTGATACAATAAAACTACAATCAAACTCCCCTGCCATGATTATATTCTTGTGATAAAATATACATATGCGACGTTTGTTCGTTTGTCTATTACTAGTTGGATATATATTAAACCTCAGTAGTATCAATGTCTGGGCAGTAGATCCAGTGGATGAGCTCCAGACACAAATTGATGAGCTGGGCAAACTCAAAAAAATGTCGGAAGACGCGACTGCCAATTTGGAATCCGAAGTGAAAAATATTGCTGCCCGCGTGGCCTCAGCCCAAAGACAAGTAGCTAATATCAAAGTGCAACTTAAAGACTTGGAAGCAAGCATTCAAGAACGAGAAGAAACACAAGCAGAAAAAACTAAACTTCTTGAATCGGTGGTGGCAAAAAACTACAAAGCTTCACGCCAGAGTTCACCACTTTTGGTCTTGCTTAAACCCAATCAGGCTCATTCTTCACTTCTCAATGCTTTGGGTATGCGGCGCGCACAAGAACGCAACCACGAACAAATCACTACCATTGCTAGTGAGATTGCGACACTTCAATCAGATAAAGTCACCTTAGAGCAAACCAGCACCAGACTCGTAGCTTTAGAAGCGCAATTAAGCGAGCAGGAGAAATTTTTTGAACATGAAATTACAGAGGCAAAAAAATACCAGCAAGTCTTGGGTAGTAAAATCGAAGAACTCTCGGCCCGACAAAAAGAAATTATCAATGCCCGCTCTGGTACCTCTATTACTGCTGTTGGTGATGTGCCCGCTGCTGACGATCCTAAAGCCTCCATTGAATGGAAAGCATCCGCGCCGGCCAATCATTTTGCAGTGTTTTCTTTTGGTGCTTATACTCATCGCAATGGCATGAGTCAATACGGCGCCAAAGCCCGGGCTGATGCCGGACAAAATGTCGAAGAAATTTTGGCTCACTATTATCCTGGGACTCATTTGGAAAAAAACTATAATGAGATGGACGAAATTAATGTCCAAGGCTATGGACGGATGTCGTTTGAGGGCCAATACTTACAAAGTATATACGAGATGCCAGGTGGCTGGCCACTAGAAGCTCTCAAAGCCCAAGCAATTGCCGCACGCACTTTTGCCATTCGTCACACCAACAATGGCAATGGGTCGATATGTACCACCGAGGCTTGTCAAGTCTACAAAAACGGCAAAAAAGGTGGGGCTTGGGAACAAGCAGTCAACGAAACTCGCGGCTGGGTACTAGTGGACGATAGCGGTAACCCTGTCTCTACTCAATATGCTTCTACACATGGTGGCTATGCTAATACTAGTGGTTGGGACACCACTGACGGTAGTGGTGAGAACAACTGGTCTGAGCGAGCTTGGGAGACAAAAGCCGGTTCGCCATGGTTTTACAAGGCTTGGTGGCGTTCTGGCTATTCATCCAGTGGCGATAGCTGCGGGCGCGAAAGCCCGTGGTTGTCACAAGAGGAAATGTGCGATATTCTTAATGCTTACATTGTTCGTTCTGGTGGTACTAATGCTGACATTGGTCGTATTCAGCCAATTACGATCAACTCTTGCCATATTGGTGGCAGTGGTGGCAACCCCTACTCAATGGAGGAACTTAAGACATTTGCCAATCAAGCAGGTGGTGCAGTTACTCACATTGATGGTGTCAGCGTTAGTCACGGTGACAATGGCCAAACAGCGCAAGTGCGTTTTGAAACCAATCGTGGCACAATGACTTTAAGTGGTAGTGAGTTTAAGCAAATTTTTAATCTCCGTGCTCCTGGCTATTTACGTATTCCTCAAAGTAGTTTTGCTAGTTTTAATATCGAATTTAAGCAGTAATCATTGTTGTGATACTATTATAATAGTATCTACCGGTGGAAAATTCCCGTTTTTGTGGTACAATCAGCAATATGCAATTCAGTCAACTTAGTCAGATACTAGCCAAAATTGAAAAAATCAATTCGCGACTACAGATTACTCAGTTACTCAGTCAGCTTTGGGGTCAATTAGATGAGCGTGAAGCCTGGCAGACAGCCAATCTCATTCAGGGACAATTGCGACCTCCATATGATCAGCTCGTGTTTAATTTGTCAGAAAAACTCATCGCCAGAGGTTTAGCTCAGCTGGCTTTAAGCGAGGGCGGACTTGAAGGAGGGGTGAGTGTGGATCTTTTTGGTCAAGCCGATGAAGAAAGTCTACTGGAGCAGGTCAAAAAAATCCACCGTCAATATGGTGATTGGGGTGAAACAGCCGCCGACATCCATCGTCAACTTTTTGGCAAAGTTACCAGTCACTTGACTATCAATGATGTTTACCAAAAGTTGGTCATGATTGCCCAGCTTTCCGGTGATGGTTCACAACAAGCCAAAATTGCCGAACTAATTGCACTTTTGCGTGTGGTAGATGCTGAAAGTACTAAGATTATCGTCCGCATGGTCATTAGTAAATTGCGTCTGGGGTTTGCGACGATGACCATTCTCGATAGTCTTTCGTGGGCGGTATGTGGTGATAAATCTGAAAGCAAATTCCTTGAAAGTATCTGGCAAAAAAAAGCTGATGTGGGTCTTTTGGCCAAAAGCTATTTGCCGCTCAAGAATCTCACCTCAACTGAGCGTCGCCAGCAACTCAACAATGACTATCACGCCCAAATTGGGATACCTATTGTGCCGGCGTTGTGTCAACGTCTCAACTCGAGTACTGACATTATTGAAAAAATGAACACTGTCATCGCCGAACCTAAATATGATGGCTTGCGGATCCAAATTCATATTCACCGTATTGACCATGAGTCAGTGCGAGTAATGGATTTTACTCGCAGTCTAGAAAATGTTTCAGCGATGTTTCCTGAGTTGTGGCAATTTGCACGATCTGTTAAAATCAAAGAAGCAATCTTTGACTCTGAAGCCGTGGGTTTTAATGCTCAAACTGGCAAAATGTTGCCTTTTCAAGAGACGATGAGCCGACGACGAATTCACAATATTGAATCAGCCTCGCAAGAGATTATCATGAAATTTTTTATTTTCGATATTCTGTTACTTGATGGTCAAGAGCTGCTCACAACACCGCTAGCCGAGCGTAAAAAACTCTTGCGCCAAACATTAACTACTGCCCAACAAGCGCAAATGACTACTTTTATCACCACCGACAATCCCGATACTTTGCATGCGTATCACCAAAGCCAACTCCAAGCAGGCCTGGAAGGCATGGTGGCTAAGGGCGAGACAACTTATTATCAAAGCGGACGTAAAGGCTGGAATTGGGTTAAAATTAAAGAACCCGAAGGGAGCCGAGGCAAACTTAATGACACCCTGGATTTACTGGTGATGGGTTATTATTACGGACAAGGACGCCGCCACGAAATGGGCATCGGTGCGATTCTCACGGGCTTGCGAGACGGGCGTGGCCACTTTGTGACTATTAGTAAAATTGGCACGGGTTTTACTGACGACAATCTGCGCGAACTTAAGGAGATGGCAAGCGATTGGCGCAGTGATGCTCAGCCAGAGGTATACCAAGTAGAAAACGGCTTGACACCCGATGTCTGGTTGATACCACATTTGGTGGCCGAAATTGCTGCTGACGAAATCACTCGCTCAAGTTTGCACACTAGTGGTTTTGGTTTACGCTTTCCGCGGATTTTACACTGGCGACCCGATAAGACTCCTGATCAAGTGACCAATCTTGACGAGCTGGCTCAAATTAGCATTGATACCGGAGATTAATTATGCGCATCGCTATGTTTACCGATACCTTTTACCCCAAAAATGATGGGATGTCAACCAGCACTCAGCACCTGGCCGCTAGTCTCGCCGAGCATGGTCATCAGGTCATGGTGATCGCACCCAAAATCCATCGCAGTACCAAAAAGTTTTCTATTCCCGGAGTCAAGATTGTTTGGTTGCGCTCGATCCCGGCTGGCTTTTATCCCGATTTACGTCTCGCTTCATGGTCGCCACTACTACACAAAGCATTGCAAGATTTTGCCCCTGAGATTGTGCACGTGATGTCACCCATGCCCGTGAGTCTTACCGGGATTGCTTATGCCAAAATGAAGCATTTGCCAATTGTGATGACTTTTCACACTTATTTTATGGATCCAGAATATCTCAAAGTAGTTCACATTGAGCGTACTAGCAAATTTGTAGAAGAGCTTGGTTGGGATCTGGCCAAAACTGTTCATGCTCGCGCTGATGTCACGATCGCTCCCACCGATTATGTGGCGCGTGATCTACACGCCCATCATTTTAAACAACCAATTCTAATTATCCCCAGCGGCATGCGTATCCAAAAGTCTCCCACGCCGGCTGAAAAAATTATGAGTCTTAGCAAAAAACTACAATTACCAGCCGATAAACGTTTTGTTGTCACGATTGGTCGTGTCAGTCAAGAAAAAAACTTGCGTGGACTTTTGCGAGTTTGGCAGCAAGTTGTCGCTCAACACCCAGAAGCTCACTTGGTGGCTATTGGTGGCGGCCCAGATTTAATGGCAATTAAGGCCTATGCCCATGATTTGGAATTAGACAATGCAGTCACCTTTGTTGGTGATGTGCCCCACGAAAATATTTTAAGCGATGGTTATTATGAACTGGGTGATTTTTTTGTCACTGCTAGCTTGAGTGAGACGCAAGGAATGACTAGTGTTGAAGCACAAATCTACGGCCTACCTGTAGTTGCTTATCACTCCAAAGGCCTACCGTTTGTTGTCGGCGAAGCCGGTGTGATGGTGCCAGAAAACGATGAAACGTCAATGGTTAAAGCCATTATTGATTTGTTAGAAGATGAAAACCACTTGCAAACTCTGCGGGAAAAACTATTGTTAAATCTGGCTCGATTTGACATTAACACCACAACTGAAAGAATGCTCAATGCCTATCAACTGGCAATCACTATCAATCAGGATCAATAAACGCAAAAAATTTTTTGTAGTGCCGTCAGCATCATTAACTCCCGCATTGAGCTTGGTATCAATACTGAAGGCATTCTAACCAGTATCTCTCAGACCACAAAACTTTTATTACGCGCGAGCAATTTCACTGTCAGTTGTCCTTTCTGAAAATGTTCACAAAATGTGTTCAATTTCCAGATTTTGTTAAACGCGTGTTAAACGCTCACCTCTGGTTTTTCGTGACAGAAATGGCCTTTTTGTTTTTTTGGCTTACCGGCATTTTGTCGCACTCAAATCTCAAAAGGCACAGCGTTAGCCACAATATCTGCTGGTACTTCTGTGACTACTGGCTCATTGAGCAAAACATAAATATCAGTGTCATTGGTATCAGGATTGTACCACTCCACGCGCTCCAATTGATGATCGGCATCAAAATAAAAAGTGTAAGTGCTGTTACCTGGCTCATAATCTGCCGCTTGATAAACCCCCTCGCTGATTTTAGTCGGGCGCTCGCGCACTGTCCAGGTGTGAGCAATCCGATGCTCCGCGTCTAGGCCATAATAAACATCGTCACTCTCGCCCACATACCACTGTTTAGTATCTTCAATGCCATAAGCGTAATTAGTAGTGGTGCCATCATCATGATAAATCGTGTAGTTGGGCGTATCTTTACCTGGCTCATCAATCACTCCATCTTGGCTATTGTTGCCAGTCATCCCCTCAAAAAAAGTCACTTGTAGCGTTGGCGTTACGCTGATTTTATGAATAACGTCGCGCACAATTGCCACTTGCTGGCCATCCTCGTCCTCATAACCATAGTCGCTATGGTAAGTGATTCGATAAACCATTTCGTCAATGGCATACAGATTGGCAAGATTCTCGTCTTCACTGGCCACAGTCGCACCAACATCTTGAGACTTCTCAACGCCTGCCACTGAACTAGCATTTGGGTCGTGAGGGACGGTTTTTTTGACCAATAAATATCCGCACCCGATCACCGCAATGACTGCAAGTGTCGCGCCGCAAAAGATTTTTTGTTTGTTCGTGATTGTCATGAGTTCGCTTTCTGTCTACTTAGTTTTGATGTATTATACAACAGAAAATAAATTCTTGGTGGGTCATGCAATCACCACGCTAAAGGGATAGTTTTTCATAAATGCGAACTTGACCGAGATTGTGATAGGTGTAGATTTTACCAGCCACAAAGTGATGATCTTCAAGCCAATGAAGGACTTTATCTTCACGATCAGTGAGCTCGCGCAAATAATCAAAAACAATAATGTGAGAGTAATCATCCAATAATGAGATCGCATTGAGATCGACGAGTGTGCTGGTGTCATAGGTACCCGTACTAAAAGTGGGAAAGGGAGAACTCACTGTTTGCTCGTACCACACCCAAGGAGAAAACGGAGCTTGATAAGCAAAAACAGCAGCTGTATCCGTCACGTCCCAATCTCGGTGAAGGGTAGCAAGCAAATCACGCCAGTTTTCTCGTTGCAGACGAGCATCTGTATAATAACAGAAAGTGGAAAAAAGATTAATGATCAGTAGCAGAATTGGCAGAGCGAAAGCAACTGGTGAAACGCGATGACGATGCTGGCGCGTGCCAAAAACCAAAATCGCAATAGTAAGATAGAAGAAAGGCAAAAGAAAGATGACTCGTTTGGGTTGAACGACAGGTACAAAAAGAGAGATCAGGCTAGCGGCCAGAAATGGGAGTATCAGAATAATAGTCAGCTGAAACCAAATGCGTTTTTGTTTGACGAGTAAGTGAAATTGGGTAAAAATAGCCATACACATGAGGACGACAATTAGAAGTGTGCCTGCGACAAAGAAAAAATTAACTTCGACATCTAAAACGCCATAGATAAATTTGGCCACAGTGAGCAGTGATGAGCGAACAAAAGTAAAACTGACAATATTTTCCCAACCAGGAAAGGTCAGGCGAAGCGTTTGGCCGGCTTGCAGTTGATCCAAAAAAGCAGGCAACCAAGGAAGAAAAGCAATGATAGCACTACTGAAGGCATAACTACATTGGCGATAATGACGGCAAACAAGCAAATAAACTAACTGAGCACCAAAGACAAATGGATAAAGATATGAGGAATAGAGACCAGCGATTGTGGTCAGCAGAAAACACCAAAACAAACGGGAACGAGAGGAAGACGCACGCAAAAGAAAATACCATGACCAAACTACCCAAACCGCAGAAAGAGAATAAGGACGGAGTTCTTGCGAATAGAAAATGTGAAACGAACTAGTGGCCAAAAGCGCGGCAGCCGCAATGGCTGCACGACGAGTGGAAAAATGACGAGTGAGACAATAAGTGCCAGCAATAGTGAAAAGACCAGGCAAAAGCGCACCCCAAAAACGCAACCACCACTCTTGATGAGAAAGATGAATAGTCATATAAGTGAGTAGATGAAGCAGTGGCGGCTGGAAATCATCAGTGATCTGCAGTTGTTGGTGCCAGGGGCGAGCAGACTCGAGGGCTTGGGCAGCTTCATCAAGCCAAAAAGAGCCGGCCAGTAAAGGAAGACGCAAGAGAAATGCCAACCCAAGTATAACAAACAATGGCCAATGTCGTCGCAACAGTTTTTTCATGTGGGTATTATATCATAGTTGGTGCGTTTTAAGCGGTAAATTTAACAGACGGCAAAACAGTTGCTAGCCTTTGCCAACAAAATTCTTCCCTCACTTTTAAAGCGAGGGAAGACGAAACGAAATAAGGAAAATAAGTAGACTGCAAAGCTAATTTAGACGCGTAATTCTAGCAGCGCCATCTCCGATTTTGGCACAATCACTAATTGGATCTTCTTGCGCGCAAGTATTGGAAAGAGTCAGGGTGGCACTCTCACTTGATTCTGGACAATTGTAGCAAGTCATGTGCTTAACATTATTTTCAAGACCAACAAGGTAAGATGATGAAATATATCCAGTGCCGCCACTCGCCATTGAGTAATTTGCACCGCCGCCGCCATACCAGCCGCCGCCACCGCCGGCACCATCACTAACTGGCGGATTACCACCACGTCCGAAAATACCAGATTTGGTGCCAGCTTTTTCGCAACTCCATGGATTGCCGGCTAAACCACCAGTTGTCTGCGTAGCGCCTGTTGCTGCACATTCCGAATAACCTGTAGTGATAACGAGATTGGTTTGAAAGCCACCTCCATCACCACCATAGCCACTATAGCCCATGCCATTACCACCGCCACCACCAGCTGCAATTACAATTGCATCGCGTTGGTTACTGTAATTTGCCAACACTCCCAAATCAATATCTATACCAATATGAGTGGCTCCACCTCCAGAACCGCTTATTCTTTTACGGTTTGTGGTATCTGCTCCTGTGCCAACACTTTGCCCACCGCCATTATAAGTTGCCGGTGTGGTAAAATATCCGCCAGGTACATTGCCACCAATAGACTTACCGCCTTCACCAACAACTATATAAAGATTATGATTCCTTCGAGGTGAAATAAAGCCAACAGCATAACCACCATAGCCACCACGACCAGCACCGCCGTTACCACCGCTAGCTCCCCACACCTCAAGTCTATAAGTGCTACCAACACATGTCAAAAATTCTTCTGGCGCGCCAGTGTAAGTAAAAGTTTTACTTTCACCTATGCTTAATTCTTCCACGCAAGTGGGAGCAAGAGCTAGATATTGATTAGCGGCCACCTTGACAAACTTCAACTCTCCTACTTGCACCACTTTGCCTACCGCCACATCTTTAAGTTTCATGGTCTTATTGCCACTAGCCGCATACACAGATTGTGTGTACATATGATATACATATAGTATATGTACACATGTTATACATACACTAGTAATAGCCGCCAAAAAGATTCGCCCATAATATCTGAACATGGTTTCCTTTCGTTTAGTATTTAGTTGTCCGGGCGCCTACAACTACTAAAGGTAGGCGATACAGAGCTCTCGCCCTCCCGGTTGGAAAACTCAATGCTGGCTTGGAAAGGAAAACTAACGCATTAAGACCGGGGAATATCACCTACCTTATCGCATGCGCTAGCCCAAAGTTTTTGCACCTTTGCCCCGTTGTCTACAGAATCAGCCTCCAGCTCTTGCTTCGTCTTCATCTTAGAATTTCACTCAAGCTCCTTTCCTTTACCATTACTGAGTTTTCCAAAAGTTATTATACCACAATTTGAGAAAAATTAGCATGCAATTTAAAATTATGAAAATTGGACTTAAGTAAAAAAACGCTGAGGTTTTTGGCGATGCATACGTAAAATAATTATTACTTTACACTTTTGAAGCGCTAAAATACGCCTATCAAACATATTAGTTGTGTAAAATTAAATCCATAAATCACAAAAAGCAGCCAAGACAAAGTCAGGAACAGACAGATGTATTTCCTCCACGAAGCATTTGAGCAAAAAGACCAGACTGATGACTCAACTCTTCATAGCTACCCCGTTCGGCAATGCGCCCATTAGCGATAACCAAAATTTCATCACAATGTCGCAAAGTTGATAGACGATGAGCAATTGAAATCACAGTTACGCCCGTTTCCGCTTGTAATTTTTCGATTTGTTCTTGGATGAATTTTTCACTAGTATTATCGAGAGCCGAAGTCGCTTCATCCAGAATTAAAATCTTGGGCTGCCGCAAAAAGATTCGTGCTAGCGCTATCCGCTGACGCTGGCCTCCAGACAAATTGCGCCCACCTTCGGCTACCATGAAATCATAGCCATCGGGTAACTCAGCAATAGTTGTAGTCAAATATGCGCGTTCGGCAGCTGCAGTCAATTGTTGACGACTCACTTTCTGACTCAAACCATAAGTAATATTGTGAGCAATGGTATCAGCAATTAAAAATGGTTGTTGTGGAATCAACACGACATCACGTGCCAATTCACTGCGGTCAAGTTTACCTATGTCTACTCCACCTAGTTTTATATGTCCTACTATTGGTTCAAGTTTAGTTAATGCTTTGATGAATGAAGATTTACCGCCCCCACTAGGTCCGGCGATACCAATAAAACGTCCACTCTCGATTGTCAAATCTAAATCGTTAATAATTCTTTCTTCTGGTTTTTCAGGATAGCTAAGCGATAAATGTTGTATGTCCACCTGTCCATTGTGCAATCGTTGTTTTTTGTCATCTATCACTCGATAAGAAAAGTCAGGCTCTAAATCACTAATAGCAAAATAATCAGCCGCTAACACTCGACTTTCACTCAACTCATCTAAAATCCGATGCAATTCACGCAGCGGCCCTAGCAGTTGAGTAAAACAAATATAAGCGGTCAATACCGCCCCTACGGAAATCTCGCCACTCGCTGCCAACCACACCGACCACGCAATAACCACGACACTAAAAACCGCTTCATTAATAAATTTCAGACAATCATAAAAAGCCATCGCTCGATGGTGAATCATTTCGCGCCGACGCAATTTTTCGGACTGATCTTGTTGTCTCTTGGTCTCCATAGCTGCCATATCAAAAACTCTGATACTTTCAATCCCACCCAAAAGCTCCACCAAACTTCCATCCATGGTTGCTTTATGTGCCAAAAGATCCACCCGAATACCCGCTTGCGTCGTGATTTGTCGCCACACCAAAAGCAAACCAATTGGAATCACCAATAAACTCAAAGTCGCTAGTGTCCATGGCAACTGCGCAAATAAAACCACGATTGCGGCCAAGCCACTACAGATCGCGGGTGCAAAATCCATAAACATCAACTTCACCAAACGCACCACACCTTCAAGTGCGCGATTAAGGCGTCCATGAATGTTACCGGTCAAATGTGTACGAAAATATGAAAGCGGGGCTCGCAATAAAGCCTCTGTCGCCCGTGTCCTTGCATGACTCTCCAAACTCGTAGCCACACTTTCCACCAATAATCGTCGGCTGACTTTCAGAACTTCATTGACAATATTGACAAGTAAAATCCATGCCAGAATCGGAATGATTTCCACAAAAACAATTTCCGGACGGCTCAAAACACTATCGGTAAGATAGCCAATCGCTAAGGGTGTGAGTTGACTCAAACCCGCACAAACAACTAAAATCAAACCAATGAAAACAAAAGTCCATTTTTGTCGGCTCGTAAGCATTGAGATGAGATGTTTTGTCAAATGTTGCATGCGTTTATTATATCAGATAATAAGAATCATTGTAAAATTCCCTCTCTTGCTCATATGATTGAGTAAGAGAGGGCGAAACGAAATAAGGAAAACTAACCAGAAAATATATGCTTATAGCCGCCAAAAAACACTGCCGAATATACCGACTTTTCATAGTCTCTTTCCGCGATGAAAGTTTTTGGCCAAAAGAAACGAGCGACTCTCCGACCAGAACCAACACAAACTATCTCAGGAGTAGCCTAAACAGCTACTTCAATTGACAATCGCATTAGGCCGAAATACGTCCCTCGCTTCTTTTCACTGTCAATTGTCATCCATTTTCTTTCATGTTGATTCGGTTGATAATTCTCTGTTTACTCTTAACTACTCCCTTCATCAATAATTTGTACACAAAATTTACTCAATTAATATTTTTTGTTAAACGTTTGTTAAACGCTCACCTCTGGTTTTTCGTGACAAATAAAGTACAAAAAATATTATAGGACAATGTCTTTTTGCTCGTCGATCGTTTATGCATTCTCGCCCAATTTATTTTTTACTCCCAGCAATTTCGCGACTATTATCAATTAGAGTTTTGATGTTATCAGTCGTCAATGTTTCGTCCAGAATCACACTAATCCAATTATCCTTGTTCATATGCCAACCGGGATAAACACCTTTTTGATGACGAACAAAATCTGGCAAAAGCTCGCGTTGATAGCGCAAATCCAAAACATCTACTTTATCATTACCCTGCCCTGTAATTTTGTGCCGTGACACGCGCATCAGCACTGCATACCAAAGTTGATTCCCGGCATGTCGCCACACGGCACAATCAGGAAGACGCTCCCACAAGAATTCCAGTCGTTCACCATATTGACTCGCTACCCAATCAATGAGTACCTTGGTTTGCATGTTGCTAAAAATATCTGCTTTACTCATAATGATAGTGATTGTAACACTCAAAGAGTTTTTGTCAATGCTTTGAGTTTGCAGACGATATTTGATTCATCACTCATTATGATTTGCGTCTATTTTATCTATTCTTGTGCCCACCAAAAACCGTCCCCGGCCAAATTCGTCAGTGACCTTTTGCCATTGATACTGGCTATAGTCGCGCACAAAATCCAAACTATGGCTGGGATCCACTTCCAAAAAAATCCCCAGTGGTTTATTTTCCAATGGAGCAACTTGTTTTAACAAGTGCCTTATGACCTCAAAACCATCCGCCCCACCATCAAGTGCTAACCGCGGCTCATACTCACGCACACATGTATCTAGCTTTTGGTAGTCGCGAGTAGGAATATATGGTAAATTGGCCACCAAAAAATAGTTGTCCGCTGGCGGTAATTGTGAATGAATTAGTAAATCTGCCCACAAAAGTTTAATTCTCTCGTCCAAAAAGTAGTGATGAACATTAGCTCGCGCGCAGCTGAGTGCTCCCTCACTGATGTCTGTAGCGACAATTGTCACTGAGGGCAAAGCCCGCGCCAAAGCAATCGCTATCGCCCCGCTGCCTGTGCCCACCTCCACGATGCTATTAATAGTAGTTCCTGATTGCCACACCGCTTGTTTGACCAACTCTATCAATTGTTCTGTTTCCACCCGCGGTATGAGCACTTGTCTGTTGACCTGCAAAATCAAATCAATAAAACGCGCGCGACCAGTCAAATACTCCACTGGTGTTTGATCATTACTGACACTTAAAGCTGCTATCTGTTCGCTACTCCAGCCACACTGACGCAACCAGTTTTGTTCCCACACCAAAAGCTCACGCACGATATAACTCCCAAAGAGTTTTGCCTACCCGTTCACAAAGTTGAGTGGTAGTATAAAAAGGTCCCCAATCACGATACAAAATATCACCGGTAGTTTTGATGGTCTGGCTGGCCCACTCGCAAGCGGTCAGGGTATCATTGTAGCAATAAAGACCTGCCACCACACCCGCCAAGACATCACCACTCCCACCTTTGGTCAACCCTTCATTGCCGCCGCTAATGCGAGCCTGGACTCGTCCATCACGCCAGACTTCATCGACGATATTTTTACTCAAAATTGTGGCTTGATTAAGTTTGTCCATTTGCCCACGCTCGCGAGCATTGTGAATCAGTACTTCCAGCTCCAATTGGTGGGGCGTTAAAATGCAACGCGGCGTCAAATACTGTGTCTCCAACATTTGCAAGGCACCAGCATCGAGGACATATTTTTTCTCTGGCAAACGCGCTAGCAACCAATTGGTCACCAGATAAGTATCATCCTGCCATTGTTCACTCGTGAGCGTTTGTTCGCTGGCCAAAAGCGTTTGTAGCAATTGTGTTTTTGGCTCCCCTCGCGCCAACCCTGGCCCTAATAAAATGACATCGGCCTCGCGGGCATAATCCCAAACATTTTCCCGCTCCACCACGATCCCATCGGCAAAATTAGCCTTAGCCGTCTTGACAAAGTTATTATTCTCACTGGTGCTGGCATAAAAAACCATATCCACCAGATGTGCTGCCGCCCCAGCACTCCAAAGAGAGGCTGCGTGAAAAAGACGCGAACCACCAATAATTAATAGTTTTCCATTTTGACCTTTATGGAGGCTACTGCTTGGCAATTTCAATTGAGTTTGCATTTGTTATATTATAAACCCAAATCTTGAGGTATAATAGAGGAAATTGACAAAAAAATAAGGTAAATATGACACATAACAAAAAACAAGACGGAGGCTTAAAGATTTTTCCCATTGGCGGTATTGAGCACGTGACCCAAAATATGTATCTTTATATCTACGGTCAAGAAATTTTGATCGTTGATTGTGGCATTGGCTTTCCTGATTTACAAATGCCAGGGGTGGATATTGTCATTCCCGACATTAGCTATCTACAAGAGCTCCTTGAGCGCGGTTACAAAATCGCTGGCATGATGCTCACCCACGGTCATGACGATCATATTGGTGCGCTTCCTTATCTAATTCCTCACTTGCCAGATTTTCCCATCTACGCCTCCAAACTTACAGCTGGTTTTGCCATGAATCGACTCATGGATATAGGTAGTACCAAACACATCATAGCAACTACCAATCGCGAGCCCGTCCAAATCGGCCAATATTTCCGGGTCACTCCTTTTGCTATCACCCACTCAGTACCCGACACCAAACACTTTCTGATCGAAACACCGGTGGGCAATATCTATCACGGTTCTGACTTCAAATTTGATGACACTCCGGTAGATGGTGTTTTGCCCGACTATGCTTTTATGGATCAGCTCAAAGAGCGTGGGATTGCCTTGATGCTCACTGATTGTCTGGGCGTGGAAAAACCAGAGCGTGTTGGTTCAGAAAGCAGTGTTGGCCCCGTCCTTGAGCGCGCCATGACTGGAGCTCGCGGTAAAATTCTCGTCACTTTGATGAGTTCTCATATCCACCGGATCGTACAAGTGATGAAAGTCGCCGCCAAAATGCACCGCAAGGTGGCACTGGTGGGACGTAGTGTCGAGCAAAACGTGGTCACGGCTCAAGAGCTAGGTTTTTTACATGATGACGATCACGTCTTGATTAATAAAAAAGATATTCCTGACTACCGTGAAGACGAACTCGTGCTGATTATTGCTGGCTCACAAGGACAAGAAGGTTCATCACTGGTGCGAGCCATTTATGGTGAGCATCGTGAAATTGTTTTGCAAGCTACCGACCGCGTCATTTTTTCTGCTGACGCCATCCCTGGGAATGAGCTCACTTATTTTGGCGCCATTGATGCCCTGAGCATGAATAAAATCCAAACAATGTATCCTGCTGTCAATGAAGGTATTCACCAGTCTGGTCACGCTCGCCGACCAGAGTTAATTGAACTTGTCGAGCGTATTCGTCCCCACAAGATTTTGCCCATTGGTGGTAACAATCGCCACCGCGCCAAATATCGTGAGCTGGTAGCTGAGCCGCTTGGTTATAGTGAGCAAGATGTGATCACGCCCAGCGAGGGAGATATTTTAAGTCTCTTGCCTGATGGTCGGATCCACAAGGTTGCCAATGTTTCTTTGCGTCCACAAGTGGTTGATGGTCTGGGCATTGGTGATGTCGGACCTGTGGTCCTATCTGATCGCCGCGTCTTGGGCCAGTCGGGCATTATCATTGTCCTAATCAAGCGCTATCGTGACCAAAGACAAGCCGGCAAAGTCCGGATTAATAAATATGGTTTTGCTCTGCACGATATGATTATTATCTCTCGTGGTTTTGTCTTTATGAAAGATGCTGACGATGTCATTGAATTTATTCAACAACGTGCGGGTGAACTACTCATGGAACATCACCGTGAAAAACGTGATCGCTGCGAGCGGCTCATTGAGCGAGGTTTGGGTCGCTCACTCTACAAAATCATCCAGCGTGAGCCCATGATCGAGGTAGAAATCGTTGATGTCTAAAATATAGACAAAATGTGAACAATTGTTCATTTTTGTTAAACGTTTGTTAAACGTATACCTCTGGTTTTTGGTGACAAACTGAGTACAGAAAATATTATAGGATATTATATTTTTTCTTTAACTTTGGGCATTAATATCAATAATCGTCTGCAAAATGCGCTCAGCCAGCGTCAATGTCTGATGATCGCGGTCCAATCGAGGATTGTACTCCACCAAATCAAAACTTTGAATGTCTTCCCAATGCCGCTTGAAAAAATCTAGAGTCACTGACAAATCTTTTGTCCGCAAGCCATCGGGTACCGGTACTGATACACCCGGAGCAATTTGGGGATCAAGCACATCGAGGTCAAAACTAAAATGCAAACCGCGAGTGTCATTGGTGGCATAATTCCACGCCCGTTCCAAAACAGAAATCAGCCCTTGCTCGCGAATCGCCTGATTGGTAAAAATATGCACCCCGGCCGCACACAAATTATCCCACTCAGGATCATCAACACTACGCGCGCCCACGATCACGACTTTGCTCGGATCATAATAATGACAATCATCAAAAGTTGTCAATTGTTTTTCTGCACCACACAAGCATGCCAAAGGCAGTCCGTGGAGATTACCTGTAATTGTTGTTTTGAGGGTGTGAAAATCAGTGTGAGCATCCAACCAAATCAGTCCTAGATTTTGATGATAATCAAGACTCGCCAAACCCGAAGCAATCGATAATGAGTGATCGCCACCGATCATGATTGGCTTGTAACCAGAACTCAAGGCAGTGGCTATAATTTTATAAAGCTGGAGATTGTACTCCAATACCCCGACAAGATTTTTGGCCTTATCATGTGTGGCTCGATGTTTTTTATAAATTGCTGGTGGCAAAAGTAGTCGCGGCAGTTGACTGTCTTTGACACGTGATAAAATTGTTGCTGGCCCCAAACGCGCACCATCAACATGAACGCCCAAATCGCTGCTCGCCCCAATAGCCATTAATGATCTTGGCATCAAACAATCTCCGTTTGCCACTGCCAATAAAGACAAAAGCTGCTCAAACTAATCCAATTGAGAGCCGCAAAAATACCAATCACTGGCAACAGGCTCATCACGATAAGTAGTGAGATATCGACCGATAAAATCTTGAGACTGAGCCACCAGTGGTTTTTGACCGCCAAGGCACTAGCTTGCATAGCTTGAGCGATAGAAAATCGCCGATCAAGCAAAATTGGGACGGTGAGACCAAAAAACCATTGCCACAGCGCAAAAAACGCTGTCACCCCTACCAATATCAATGGCCAATGAGGAAAAGTACCATTAAGCAAGACAAAAACAAAGGCAATCACAATCATCAACGGTACCACATTAATCAACAAATAAATCAACAGTGGCGGCAAACCCAGACGCAAATAGCTAGTATGGAAAACTGGATATTTACCCGGGCCACGTCCTCGAGCCAGCCCCATGAGATTCTTGTTGACACCCGTGAGGGCGATATTAAAAAAACTCACGCACACAAGCCCCAGTAGCAACGTTAATGGCCAAGGAGCATTACCAAAGTAAAGCAGCAATAAGCCACCGCCAAACAAAATAATTTGCAACAACAAGACAAAATCCAAACTTGCCAAATACAAAATTTGCCAGCGGACAATTTCCCAAACTTGTTGTAAATGTTGACGGACAGATGCGCTTTCTCCCATGCAGGTATTATACACCTAATTTCGCCTTTTTTACGGGGTAATTTTCGGGAAATCTCTCGTAAATTGCCAAAAGCAAGTTGTTAATCATATGGTATAATATCATCACTTGCCAACTTAGCTCAGCTGGTAGAGCGGCGGTATCGTAAACCGCAGGTCAAGGGTTCGATCCCCTTAGTTGGCTCAGCAAAATGTAGACAAAATGTGAACATTTATTTATTTTTGTTAAACATTTGTTAAACGCTTACCTCTGGTTTTTGATGACAAACTGAGTACAGAAAATATTATAGGATATTATATTTTTGTCTTGCAAACTCACTCTCACAAATCCTCATTTTTGTGTTATAATCATCCATATGAAAGACATAATAAAACGAATTCAAGGTTTTTGGCAGCGACTCAGCGGCTGGCAGCGTTATTTTTTAATGATTGCTGTCATTTATGCTATTTACACTCTCATTGTTGTGGGCATTAAATTCCGCTTTGATCATCCACATGTAATGCCCAAAATCGAGTACGGCAAAATTGATGATTGGCAATATGACCCCACAGGCTTTAATGCTCAGGTAGGAAATAGTGCTCCACAACCTTTTAGTGGTGAAAGTGTCTCGCGTCAGTGGCGGCGTTATTTATTGGTCGGTCTGCTAATAGAGCTTTTTGTCAGTCTACCCTTGCTCCTAGTGATTAAAGCCGTCAAGAATCTTTTGGCTGGTCTACACCAAATCCACAAAGACGCACGGCGCCTGCGACAAGTGGGTTGGGCGAATATTATGATCTCATTGCCGACTTTGATTGTGCTGGCTGTTTTCCTTTTGGCTTTGGCTGATGCATTTGGTGACTTTTATATTGACAGTGATTTGGGGGCATTTA
>JAFRKQ010000018.1 GCA_017431625.1 bacterium
CTTTTTTGGTGGGGCACTCCAAAAAAGTCGAAACCGATATCGTAGATGTTTTGTTTATTAGATTTTTACTTATCTTGACCCACTATATACCAGCCCAATGATTGATTGTGTCCTGCTGCACTCATTGTCGCTTGATAATGTGGATAGACAATGGAATAATTCACCGGTGTCACCAAGTCATATTTATAGTAGTTACTCGCCGCATTAGTGCTTTCAGGTGCATAGAAGTGACAGTATTGGTCAAAATCACACAGGAAAATATTGTAGGTAGCACTAGCTTCAGGCCAAGTTTTAATTACCCATGCTGGCAAAAAGTACTCCAGCGGCACTCGTAGATTTTGATTGAGAATCACCAATGCCCGTTGATCCGTTGGATATGACGACAGCTCACTGATAAACTCCTGATAATCACCAAATGCATTGACTCGAGCAATCTTCATTAGTCCTGTCACTTCTACACCTATTAGTGCCACGGTTAGGATCACCATCGCTTTGGGAAAAATTTGACTCCACCTATAGGCCAGCCCACTACCAAACACCCAAATGTAAGGCAAGAGACAATACAGGAAATAATCTGGTTTATCACCTTTGTAAAACAGCCTGAGAGTAATGACTGCACTCCACCAAATGGCAAATGGCCACAGACAAGCGCGCCAGCGCAATTTTAATCCGCTCGCCCACAATTCCCAAAGTTGCCAGACATATCCCAACATCACTCCCCAAAAAATTACCACCATAATAATCATCACTGGTGAGAAGACCACTTCCAATGTTTTTTCATAAAGCTGTTGCCAATCAGATAAAAATAAATGACCACTGATTGCCCGTCCATAAAATCCAGGAAAAAAGTAGAGCCAAAAAATGGGTTTGCGCAATCTTTCACTCGTGCCACTTTGGCCAATAAAAGCCAATGCTGCCCGAACATTACTCCAGCCATGAGTGATTTCAAAATGTAAATACGGACTCACGGTCACTAGTGCTATAATTACCCCCACCAAGATGGTCTTTCTGGAGACACGCCAGCGTTTGAGTGCCATCAGTAAGCACATCAGTCCTGCCAGTAAAAGAATAAACCACTGAAAATGTAAATTGGCAAAAGCCACAAAACTAAGAATTACCCCAAGTAGTCCGATTTGTCGCCGTTCAAACAACCACAAATGACTGATCAAAAGAAAAAAAAGTGTGACCAAAGGGATTAAATTAGGATTCCAGCTAGCCGTCGATGCTGACATTATCATGGGTGCTAGACACCAACTAACAATAGCAAGTAAAGACAATTTCCAACCTTGTGGCCACAGTTTTTGTAAATACCAATAAAGTAAGACCGGAGTACAGCTTTCCAAAATCATAATCATCCACACCATCGCGTAAAAATAGTCAGCACCTAAACTTTGAGCCAATAGCTGTAAATAATAATATCCCGGTAAAACGCTAAAATTGGAATAACTAGCGGCCGCCGGTCCCAATGGAATATAAAAGTCTTTTTGTTCCAAATGTTGTTTGATAAACAAATAGTCACGCACCGCATCTTGATCGAAATATTGATGCTCAGAGAAGAATATTGTTTTGCACCCAAAAGCAAAAAGCCAAATCGCAACACTAATCATCAACAATTGGTGGTGCTTATTGAGCCACTTTTTCCATTCTGTCCTCATAGGGGGTATTATACCACAGGCCAAAAGATAGCTTCCCGATTTATTCCCGCACAATTGCCGCAGAATTAACGCAAGGTCTGGTGATGACCAGTTTCGACTTTTTTGGAATTGTATTCCAAACAAGTCGAAGTAAAACTATGTATTATAAGACACAAAATGACCTGGCGCTTTTTGAACCGCGAGGTCATTTCACTTTTTATCCTTGTGTGATTCAAGCCGTTCTTCAGGTCTTTTTTATCGCGGAGCCTCAGGGATTACCCCATATTTAACCGCTTTAGTTTTGGGAAGTGGCTAGCATCTAACCATCCGTATCCGACTCAGCTGCACTAGTGACAAATGTTCGGCTTTGAATTCTTCCTCAAGTTCATGATAAAAATCATCATGATCGGTGTTTTCCTCAGAATTCGAATACCAATATCCAAGTAAGCTTCCAGTCAACTTTATGGCTTCATACAAATAGCCCTCAGCTGTTACTCTATCACACAGCTTATCAGAGTCAGCAAAAGCAAAAGTCATGTGTAAGAGTTCCTCAAGCCCGTAGATGTAGTGCAACCAGTTATGGTAGGGATTCAATGCTTCAAAGCAACCTCTCAGACAGGCGTATGCCTCGCGATCGATACCGTAAAATTCACTTTCCCACTCACCGCAAGAGCCTTCGCCAACCCAATCGTCAAAATTGCATTCCAACCTTACCAGTTCACTATGAAGTCTTCCCATAGCTGTTTTTATGTTTATAGTTATCACCTCCTCCATTGATATTTTCAAAGAACGACTTGATTATATCACAACTTATCAATTTTGTCAATAAGTAATTTGCGCGAGATACGCATTTTCAGCACATATTGATCACATTATGCACACAAACTCTTGCCGACTTCACAAATTTGCATTTTACGCGCAAATATGATATAAACCAGGCATGACAAAAACCTCGACACGTTTTTTTGATGATTGGCCGATAACAGCGGTTTGGATTGACACAGATCAACAGTGGTATTTCTCCACACTTGATATTATTGCAGCCGTCAACAGGCAAAAAGACGATACGATCAATAGAGTCACCTGGGAAAAATTGCACCAAAATCTCAACGCTCAAGACAGTAACAAACACATTAATATTCGTCAAGCCACGCTCACCGATCGTAACGGCCGCAAATACACGTCGCCAATTCTCAATTATGAACTAACACTTGAGTTGCTTAAATTAATGCCGGGAGCGCATGTTAATCGTTTTTTGGAATGGTTTATTTACAGCGACCGTAGCCTCGATGGCCAAAGCAAAAATAAAGCTTATACGCTTTTTGACAGTCGAGAACTTAATCAAATCGAGGTGGGCACTACTCACGGTTTGCAACAAATTCACGCTTATCTTTTTGCTGGTCTTTACGATTTTGCCGGCCAAATCCGCACTGTCAATATCGCCAAAGGCAATTTCAAATTTGCCAACGCGCAGTTTTTACCCACTATTCTTTCACAAATTGACGCAATGCCAGAAAACAGTTTTGATGATATCATTGACAAATACGTGGAAATGAATGTCGCTCATCCTTTTCGTGAAGGTAATGGTCGTGCAGGACGCATTTGGCTTGACTTGATGCTCAAAAAAAACTTAAAACAATGTGTTGACTGGAGTTTGGTGGATAAATACGCTTATTTAGATGCTATGAAACTCAGCGTTACCGATAGTGTCACCCTCAAAAAATTACTCAAGCCTGCCTTAACCAACCAAATTGACAATCGCGAGTTTTTTATGAAAGGCATTGACTATTCTTATTATTACGAGGAAGCATAATTTATTCCCGCACAATTGCCGCAATATTAACGCACGACCTAGAGATAACAGGTTTTGACTTTTTTGGAATTGTATTCCAAAAAAGTCGAAACTACCATTTTTCCTTGATTTAGAGTGATTATTTGGCCGGACAAGTAACAAAATATCAGTCACCGCCTTTCCGTTGTTACGATAGACAATTTCACTTAATTACTTTTGATGGGTTGCGATAGATAATTCCACTCAATTGCTTGTGATTAGCTTCGACCACTTTTGAATGATGTAAGCCAGCTTAATTCCGCTATTTTTCGTGGTATAATTGAGCATATGGACAGCAAATACAATCACAAACTCTACGAGCAAAAAATCACTGATTTATGGGAAAAAAATCATATAAGCGAGCCGCGAGACGAAACCCAAGGTCAGCCGGTTTTTTCGCTGGTTTTGCCCCCACCCAATGCCAATGATCCCCTTCACGTGGGACACGCGATGTACACCATTGAGGATATTTTGGTGCGTTTTCACCGCATGCGCGGTGATGATACTCTTTGGATACCTGGTGCTGATCATGCCGGCATTGAGACGCAGTTCGTTTTTGAAAAAAAACTCCAAAAGCAAGGTCAATCGCGCTTTCAATTTGACCGTGAGACTTTGTACCAAAAAATTTGGGATTATGTCCAAGAAAATACTGGTGTCGCCCGCGAACAGCTCACTCGCTTGGGCTTTAGTGTGGATTGGTCGCGCTTTCAATACACCCTCAATCCCGCGATCGTCAAAAGCGTTCTTCATACTTTTGAGCATTTACAAAAAGAAGGTCTGCTCTATCGTGATTTACAACTGGTCAATTATTGCACCAAATGTGGCACGGCTTTTTCTGACCTCGAGGTCAAGCATCAAGCCGCTAAAACTAAACTCTATTACCTGAAATATGGGCCGTTTGTCCTGGCAACCACCCGCCCCGAGACCAAATTTGGCGATACGGCCGTGGCCGTCCACCCGGATGACGAACGCTATCAACATTTGATTGGTCAAACAATTGAAGTCCAAGGTGTCAACGGACCTTTCCGTGTCCGGGTGATTGCCGACGACTACGTCGATCGTGAGTTTGGTACTGGTGCGGTCAAAATTACTCCTTTACATGATCACAATGACTATGCCGTTTGGCAGCGCCACAAAGACGAGTTGCCAGAGCCAATTCAAGTCATTGATTACCAAGGAAAAATGACCACAGCCGCTGGACGCTTCGCCGGCATGAGTGTCAATGCTGCCCGCGAGGCCGTGGTGGCTGCAATGCAAGAGTTGGGTCTAATTGACCACATTGATGATAAATACGAGAATCAACTATCTTGTTGCTATCGCTGCGGGCGGACACTCGAACCACTCCCCAAAGTGCAGTTTTTTGTCCGGATCAAACCACTCACCAAGCCAATTATCAAAAAACTCGATGCTGGCGAAATCAAAGTTTTTGGCGCTGGTTATGACAAGATTTTGCGCAATTGGCTAACCAATTTACATGACTGGAATATTAGTCGACAGATTGTTTGGGGTATTCGTATGCCCATGTGGTACCGTGTGACTCCAGACTCGCCAATTGAAGTCTCTTTTTTGACCACCGAAAGCCCCAAAAACGCCGCTACGCAAAATTATCGTATCAAAGAGCTCGGCGACAATAAATGGCTTATTTCTGGCACTTTAAGCCAAATTTTGCCCGCCTATGATCTTGAAACCATTAAGGCTGGCCTTCAGACAGTTGATGCCCCCATTACTGTCCCCTACTCACTTGATATCGACAACAATCAAGACCACACTCACGACATTCAAGAGACTGACACTTTTGACACTTGGTTTTCTTCCAGTCAGTGGCCATTTGTGACTTTGCAAAATACACGTCCAGGCGATTTTGAGCGCTTCTACCCTACCACCGTCATGGAAACAGGCTACGATATTTTGCCCTTCTGGGTGATGCGTATGCTCATGATGGGTCAGTTTGAGACCGGAAAACTCCCATTTGCCAATATTTATCTCCATGGACTCGTGCGCGACAGCAAGGGGCAAAAAATGAGCAAATCCAAAGGCAATGTCATCAACCCGCTCGAGGTAGCAGAAAAATACGGTGCCGACAGTTTGCGTTTTGCTCTCGTGGTCCGCTCTAGCGCTGGCCAGGATAAATCCATCGGTGAGCAGGACTTCAAGGCTGCCCGCAATCTCACCAATAAACTCTGGAATGCCGCTCGTTTTGTCCAACTACTCTCTGACGAACAAAAAAATACCACTGGTCAAGAAAAAACCAATGAGGACTTTAAGACCAAAATCAATGAGCTAGTTAAGCAAATCACCAATTGTCTGGAGAATTATAAGCCTGGACTAGCCGCTGATTTACTTTACGATAGCTTTTGGCATTTTTTCTGTGATGAAGCCATTGAGAATTGCAAAAAAGGCGTACTCTCCCCCACTCTCTTACGCCGCGGCTTGCTTGTTTATCTCAAGCTCTGGCATCCATTCATTCCTTTTGTAACTGAACAAATTTGGCAAGAATTTGGTATAATTAATGATGATGCAACAATCCTCGCCCTCGCCCACTGGCCAAACCCATCAACACTCTAACCTTGCTGGTTTGGAAACAATTGGCAATCTTCTCTTGTGTCCATTTTTTGTCATCTTACTTTTATGGTCACAAGTTAGCGACTGCGGCCGCTTTTTAGCCACTAGATTTACTTATCGCCTTGATCAATTCAATTATAAACTAACAGTCGCCATCGACACGCTACCTCTTTCTTTTACCAATAAATATCGACTCATGATGACGGCAGCCTGGCTACCAACGATCGTCCTGGCCGGCATCGCTGTTTATTTAAGCTGTGGCGTGATCTCTGAAAATATAGCCATTGCGCGTCAAAAAGCCTATACCCAGGAGTCATTGGAGAATTACACTATAGAATCGAGGATTATTAATGCTAGTTGGCCAGAAGAGTTACAAGAATCCACCCAAGCCGCTCAAATCCTGCTTAGCGAAGATCAACTGCTGAAACTAACTCGCCAATACAATCAATTGTCAAATGAAGAAATTGTCAACTTAAGCCAAGCAGAAAAGATAAATTTAGCCTTGGTATATTATTACTACGGTAACCAAACTCAATACCAGCATTTCCTACAAGAAGCAAGGATCATGGATCCAAACGATCGGATCTTTGCCAGATAGATGACGACAGAGTAGGGGAGAGTCAATTTTACCTCCCCCAACTACCGTCAGCAGAGTAGCAATAATACCCAAAAGAATCTAAAGTCTCCAGATAGAAAGTCAATATTATAGCGATGTATAGGAAAAGTTTCACGTGAAGCCTAAATTGCTCCACGTGAAAACCAGGCATTTTAGCCTGGAATTTTTGTAATAAAATGTCAATCTGTAGACGGATTGTGATCTACTTTTCTTGCCCTGTTGAACACATTTTACACATCAGTGGTATAATATGGCTTCTATGCATCGACGCCGAGGTAAACACACCACTGTTATTGAAGGACTAGAACCACTTTTGCGTATACTTGATCGTCATCCAGAAATCGAGGTCGCTTTTGGGCGAATCACTACGGGTTTACCCACTGGACACCACATACTCAAGATTCATCAACTGAGTGGGGGAGTGGAGGCTGTTTTTCGTGGGACCAGAACCAAACAAATCCTCCACCTTTATGGCAATGGAGAGACGATCGAAAAGCTTTTGTTAGAGCAGGCCGGCGAAAAGATGATTGTCAAGACAGCCAAAACAACATCGACACAGCCCAATGGTAAACATTTTCCAGTGATCTAATTCACCAGTTGCAAGGTGATGCAAGCAGAGTGGGGGGGGATGAGCCAAGCTTTTGTACTCAATGAGCGTGCCAAGGTAATAGTTGGTTTGTTATTAATCAGACATCATCTCGTGCGGTAGCCTAGCAAAAACCCCGCTTACAAAAGCGGGGCAGAATCTATTCACTTTTACTTCAAGCTTTCTTTTCCTCTTGCTTGGGAGCCTCAGCAGTTGCTGCCGCCTCTTCAGCTGGCTTTTCTTCCTCTACCGTCTCTTCCACCGCACTCACCACCAAAACTGGCAGTTTTTCATCATCAATTTTGAGAGTGATTTTGGTACGATCATATTGGAGATCAGCATAAGTCACCTCATCACCAATGGCTTTTAAGGTACTCAAATCAATTTGGAAAAGCTCTGGCAACTCCATTGGCAAGCCCTCAGCTTCAACTTCATCAACTACCAAGTGATAATAGGCGCCAGGAACATTGAAAGCACCTACAACCTCCACAGGAATCATAGCCGTCACTTTTTGTTTGAGATTAACTTGGCGGAACGAGACATGAATGATACTGCTATCAATGGGATGACGCTGGACTTCACCCAACATCACCGGCGTTTCTTTGCCATTGATATCAAGATAGAGAACAGTAGACTCACTCACTTGGGCCAAAGTTTTCTCCACTTGGCGGCTATCAGCTTTCAAAGCTTTTGAACCGTCAGCACCAAACAAATTTACTGGCATAATGCCTTGTCGGCGCAATTGTTTGGCCTTTTCTTGTTCACTTCTGATCTCAACTTTTAAAATGTGTTTTTCCATAACTTCCTTTTTTACTACACAGATGTGCTATTATACCACATTTTTGATCGATTTGCCAGAGAGAATTAGATCAACTTCGGGTTTTAATAAACAACAGCCCCAAAAAAGCTCTCCGCGCCTGGTTGACCAAAAGTAATGGTGTCACTAGAAGTGACAGCTGTAGGCGCAATAATACGCGGTGTATAAGGAACTTCACTCACGATTATTACCTTGAGATTTTGATCGGGACTACCATTTTGGTGCTGATTATAAAAACTATAAGTAAAATCTGAATTGGCTATCGTCCGATCGAGTCGATAGCCGATTTCCAGTGTTTGACTCTGACCTGGGGCGAGAGTGAGAATCAGGGCGTCATCTTCATCGAGTTCTACCGCTTCTTGATCAAGAGTTAAACTCTCAAGTGTGGCCCCCAGCGGGAGACTAAAAGTCAAATAATCATTAACCACCTGCACTGGAGAATTATTGGTAAAAACCACGGTCCGATGATGTCTGGTTAGACCAGAGGCCAGTACGATTTCGTGAGTAGTTTCACGCGTCAGACCCGTATTGCTCCCCAAATAGTCTTCATTTTGGACAAAAGTGTCCAAATAGCAAACACTCGAGCCAAAACCTCCGGGACAGCGGACGCTAGCAGCATCGCTGCGTAAACCCGCACTCGTTATCGCATCTTTGAGCGTATCAGAAACGGAATAGAATTGAAATGCCTGATTGTCAAAATTATTCAGTAGTAGCTTCACAAACTCATCACCACGTGTGGCTGCCAATCGATTAATCTGCAGATCAAGCTCTGACAAAACACTTCCTAGGGCAATTTCGTTTTCGCTAGTAGTGTGAGCAGGGGCGGTGTTTTTGAGTGTCTCATTAACGAGCCTACCAGCAAGTAGACGTTCCAGATCAGCGATTGTGTCTAAATTTACTCCCACAATCAAGCGAGGCTTGAAAGTCATTGCTCCCGACAAATCTTGAGTGAGCAAAATCGCAGTTTCATTGAAATCACGAGCGAAAGTCAGATTATGGAGGCCTGAGGTCTCTACCGAGTCAATATCGGCCAGCTGATGCGGAGAATTAATCTTAATATTGGAAGCATTAATCAATTGGGTAGTAGTCAAGAATTCCAGGCCTTTATAGCTACCATGTTCAAAAGTGAGATTGGCCACCCCCAAAATCAGCCCACCACCAGTACGAGCAACATTATTATCCATAATCACCAGTGTTATCGGCAAATTATCAATGTTAGCGGCCGCTTCTAGGAAAGATAAATATTTATTGAGCAACTGAAATTCTGACTCAAGTTCATTAAGACTGATGGCAAAAGTGTTCAAATGTGTATCATCGGTGAGCTCATGCAAACTCAAACGCGCGTCAGCGAACAAACGTTTGGCATTGGCCAATTCCTCTTGAGCGAGCCCAAGCGTCTGGCGCAAAATTTTTAACTCCGAAGCCACCGAACCCGACTGATTCTGCCAAGCGGTCGCAAAATATGTATCCAAGCTCCCCTCCAAACGTTCGCGACGCGATACCAGCCTCAAGATTGAAGCCACCAAATCGGGATAATCATTGTTTTTGACCAGAGTGAAAGTGGAAGTATGGCGCAAAGCTCTGGCTCCCAGACAACTATTTAAATCCACGCACTCCTGAAAATAAGCCTTTAAGGCCGTCGTTATCATCTCTTGGTTTTGTCGTGGTTGCACCACCAAAAAAAAGATAAATACCACCATTATCGCCAAAATCACTGCCGAACCAGCAACAATTTGATTGGTGAGGTAGCGGCGATAAAAACGACGCATGGCCGGTGTTGGTACTACCAAACCACCAGGCAATTGCCAACTCCGGCCAGCCGCAGGTATGACCGCTTTGGTCGATAATGGTCGAGTCCGTTTTTTCAGGCCGGTTTTTTTGACGCTACCTTTAGCGAGTGTTTTTTTGGGTGCTACAGGTCTTTCTAGTGGCATTGTGGTGACGATTCGTCCAGGCTCAGGAGTTATCTCCTGATTGAAATATTTAGTGGTAAAATCCAAAGCCTCTTGAGAGCGCGTCTTTTTAGCGCCTTGAGACCGAGAGGGAGAGCTACCCTTGGTGGATTTTGACGCAATTTCTTGACGTTTTTGTGATTTTTTGATTGTCACATCAATGTTTTTTTGAGCAGTTGACGTAGATGTTTCTTGTGATGGCGCAGTTTGTAGTAGGGGAATATCCACAATAACATGCGCTTGTGGTTGGAGCTGACATTGGTAAAAATTAAAGCCTTGAAGATTGATATATTCACACTGAGGCGGGCGAGTGATCACTTGTTTTTCACGATCTAGGTAATTCTCTAAAACTGTTTTTTCTTGAGCGGTAATGGTAGTACGGACTGCTTTTAAGATTTGACGGGCGCTTTTGGCTTTTAAATGAGGACGATCACTCACTTTTTTGAGTTTATCATTGGTAGCCTCCAGCGCAACTTTGACGGCATTATCTAGAGACTGTTTTTCTTTGTTTGCAGGTTTTTTTTCTTTACGATCAGCATTTTTCACCGATAAAACAGTCTTGGGCAGCCCCTTGTCTTCATATAAAGTCATTCCTGGTGGTAGCGTTATAGGCTCGAGTTTGACCGCTGAAGCCGACTGGTCTACAGTTGTTTTTTTACCAGTTGGGTTTTTTTTACTTTTAGCTTTATTCTTGGCAGGCACTGGGGTAATTTTGACAGTAGCTGCAACAGGATAAGTTTTTTGCGGGCGCGCGACCGTTTGAGTAGTTGGCTGAGGCAAAAGAAATGACTGCAAATAATCACTAGTCAACATGTCCATATCCGCTGGTCCCGAAAGAGCAGTGAGGGCAAAAGGGAAAGCAAAATCAACTGGGGGATAAGACTCCATAACGATTTTATAATGATGATCAGTGATCTGATCCAGATGATCAAAAACACGATTGGAAGAAATCGCTTGTGCGGTAAAAAGATATTTTTCTCCAGTGAAAGGTACAAAAAACTGCGGCGTGATTTGTTGGAGAAAATTTGTCTGACTGATAAAAAAGAAGTTAATCCCCGGATCGGTCAAAACCTGGCTGTTAAGCTGGCGGAAAATATATTCAAATCCAGGATGATAAGCCTGATCACGCACCAGTAAATCACGAACGATTAACAAATTCGCTCGGGGAAATTCTTCGGCCAAAGCAATAATATGCTGATACTGTTGTCGACAGGCCTGATACCAAGTACGTGTCTGGAGATTGTCAACGTCCACAGTCGAATCAAAACGAGTGATAAATAAAATAGGCTCTCGCCTCCCGGATAAAACACTGCGTATTAATGACAAATCAGATTGCGCCCCGCCTAATTCTACCAAGCAGATAATTTTATAATAGTTTTTTTGTCCCAGTCGCTCGCGAGCAGCTGCTGAAGTTAGTGACTGCCAGTGATAGATTTGACTAGCAAAACCACGTTCATGAAAAATAGTGGCAATTTGCTCTAGCGCAGTAGGCACATCACCCAGCAAAAGTACCTGGGGAAGAGCCTGAGGAAACTCGGTAACTAAATACGGTGACATGAGGCTAATTTTACCAAATAAGTACCGATTTTTCAAGTAGTAAAAACTATGTAACGGCATTTTCGTTTTTTTGTGTCAAATTGCTGTCACATAGGCAATCTGAGAATTGTTTAACAAACGTTTAACATTTGTTAAACGCTGTATACATTTTGTGAACATTTTTACTTAACTTTAAGCCATCATATTAATACAAGCAGCTATCATTATTTTTACTTGAACTTTTCCACCAGTGTGGTGGAAAAGTCGGTATCAATATCGGTGGAAAAACTGTGCAATCTTTGGGGAAAGAAATGCAAGCATGGTGAAAACTGAAACGTTTGTGAGAATTTACCACTATTTCGTGGATAAGTTTTCCCCAACCGAAAACGGAGTTTTCAACACCCGAAACTTTGCACCCGAAACATTAACTATTCAATATATACCCTTGATATCAATGATATTGGTCCGCAACCATTAAAGACATACAACTTTTCCACCAACTTGCGTTCAACTACTATTGACTACTAATTTATTATAGATATTATTTAAAGGTATGGTATAATCGGACTTATGCAAGTCAGCATTGAACAAAAACTTTTAGCAACCAATATTAAGGCTCTCAACAAATGTCTTAGTCGTCGGCCGCACTTACCCATTTTGGGAGGAATTCACTTGAAGACACTCGAAAGCGCTTTGGAGATGACTGTCACGGATATGAGCCTAGGGCTGAAAGTGCGAGTGCCGGCACAAATTGATGAGCCTGGAGAAACCACAGTTGTGGGTAAGAATTTTATTGAAGCGATAAGTTTTTTTGACGATAAGCAAACTTCACTCACACTTGAGGATACGCAAATGTTGGTCAAAAACGGCCGTGATCGTGTCAAGATCCCCGTTATTAGTGATGACTATCCTCAGTTTGATGACAGCTATAATAGTGATGAGAGCCTCAAAAAAAAGCTGAGTTTTTGGGAATATATTGGCAAAAACATTGCTTTCGCTGCTAGTAGCGATCAGAGTCGGCCGGCACTCACTGGGATTTTACTCAAAGCTGGTGGTCAAAAGACACAAATTGTCTGCACGGACGGCTTTCGGCTGGCGATCTGGGAGACAAAAGAGCAAGTGAATCAGGCTGAGGAGCTAGAGGTAATTATTAGTGCCAAGGCCGTTAGTGACTTAATTACTATTGCTGGTGTTTTGGACGAAGAACAGGTGCAATTCTATCACAATCCTGCCAATGAACAGGTCATTTTTGCGGGCGAGCATTTTGTGATGTTTAGTAAGCTTATTAGCGCCAATTATCCACCCTTTAGTAAAATTGTCCCGCTAGAATTTGCCACTGAGGTGACACTATCGCGCGAGCTTTTGGCTCGCAATCTTACCAAAGCTAGTGTTTTCACTCGGGCTGATAGCAATACAGTCAAGCTCCATTTGAGCGAGACAGAAGTTGGTTTTGAGGCGGCCAGTCTAGGTGATGGCAGTTTCCAAGGCCAGCAAGAGGTGATCAAAATGACGGGGAGCAGTTTGGATATTGCTTTTAATATCAAGTATTTATTGGATTTTTTGTCTACTCGTGGTGGCGAGACAATTTGGCTGGGGTGCAATGGGCCGACGTCGCCAGCAATGCTCAAAGATCCAGGTGAGAGTGATCTGATTTATATTGCGATGCCATTCAAGCCGAAAAATTAGCAAAAGTGTGGTATAATAGGTCGTCTTGATATTAGAAAGACTTATGAAAAGAACATGGCAACCAAAAAAGAAAAAAAGAATGCGTAAACACGGTTTTCTCAAGCGCATGATGACTGCTAAAGGCAGACAAGTACTCAAAAGACGCCGCGACAAAGGTCGAGCCCGACTAACAGTAGTGCGCAAAGGAGTCTAGTTTGGCTTATAAGCTGGCTTGTTTGATAGTTGAGATATATCGCTGGTTGTCACCAATAAAGGAATCTTTATTAGTGACTTTTTGTGGTTTTGTAAGTCATTGCTGTCATCAGCCCACTTGTAGTCAATATTTATTGGAACAAGCCAAAATCAATGGTTGGAAGGGCTTGAAGCGTGGTCTGAAGAGGATTTTTACTTGTTGGCGGTGTTAATGTTGATGCTGACTGACGATGCGTTGCTGCTCAAAACGGTGAACCTGTCCGCCTTGATTGACAACCTCACTAAACATTTTTAGCGGTCGGCACCAATACTTGGTGGGATCATAAAGACCACGATAGATAACCATAGTTTCGCCTGTTTCTGTATCGGTAGCGGTGAATTCTAGTAAGTATAAGTCGCCCTTGTAATGACGATAGACTCCTGGTATTGATAGTTTTGGCATTGTCATGGCTTTATTATAACACGATTAATAGCTACCCCCAAGGATTGAAGTTTTGATCGCCGCCACATCTTGACTTAGGGCATTGTCGCTGGGGAGTAGGTCATTGATTTTGGTGACAGCATGCATGACGCTCGTGTGATCGCGATTGGAAAAGAGTCGGCCGATCTCAGCATAGCTCATAGAGAGCATAGACTTGAGTAAAAACATAGCGACATGTCTGGCGAGGGCGATTTCTTTTTGGCGTCTGGTGCCGCAAATAACTGCTTGCTTGATGCTATAGTGATTGGCAACTGCTTGCAAAATCTCTTTGGGGTGTAGTTGGCGGTGGGAATATTCTTGTTGTTGCTGCTCGGAAAGAATAGTGTTAATGAGTGTTTGATCAATCAATTTGCCAGTCAACTCGTGCTCGCTTTTCAGACGCATGACAATGCCTTCAAGTTTGCGCGCTGAATCAATGCGAGCCGCAATTGTTTGTGCTAGTTCAATGGGAAGGTCTAGACCGGCAGCCTTGGCTTTGGCCAGAAGGATGGCCGAGCGCAACTCAAAAGACGGCTGCTGAATGTCGATTTTGAGGCCAGCCTCAAAGCGCGAGCGTAAGCGGTCTTCTAAAAGAGAGATCTCATGCGGTGGACGGTCGCTGGTGAGGACAATTTGGTGGCTTTGTTTGACCAAGGCATTAAAAGTATGAAAAAACTCTTCCTGAACAGCATTTTTGCCGGCAATAAATTGAATGTCGTCAATCAGTAGGACCTCACAAGTGCGGTATTTATCTTTAAAATTGAGTGCTTGTTTGTTTTGGATAGCGCGAATAATGGAATTGGTGAATTCCTCGCCAGTACAATAAATAATTGATGTTTCCGGCTTAGAGCGCAAGATAAAATTGCCGATGGATTGCATGAGATGAGTTTTGCCTACACCCACTCCGCCATAAAGGAAAAGCGGATTGTAGCTAATGCCGGGATTTTTGGCCACAGACAAAGCGGCGACGTGAGCCATTTCATTGGAGCCGGATACAGCGAAAGTATCAAAAGTGAAGTCAGGTCGCAAGCCAATGTTCTTGGCTACGGTGGCGGCTCGTGAGACCAAAGTGTCACGAACAGTACTGGAGGCAAATAAACCCTCGCTATAGTTGGTAGTGATGTTGCTGGCGTGACCGGTAGTGCTACCGGTCAAAACTGGTGCTGCCTGGGTTTTGGGCGCTATTGCGGGAGTATCGGTAGCACTACCGGTCGCTGGCTTGATAGGTGCGGGGGTGAGTGGGGTAGTGGCTGGTGCATCAGTAGTGTTCGTAGTAGTAGGAAGATTGAAAATAAACTTTAATTCTACTGGCCGACCTAGTTTGGTGGCTAGGGCGTTTTTGGTAGCGGCCCCAAGATTTTTTTCAAATTGCAACGCATTAAATGATGAGGGGCACAAAAAAATACATAGCCAGCGTGTATTATCAGCATAAGTGTCAATCTGGTGAAGACTGCAGGTTTTTCCCCATGCTTCCACCAAAAGCGGCGAAACCACTCCAGTAAGCTCACTACAAGTCTCCTGCCAGAGAGTCTGAAGGCTACCGCTATCCAAATCGAGTGTCTGTGGTGTCATGTTGTTAGTTTTACACCAAGTTTTCCACCGTGTCAAGTGGGAGTTTGTAGACGAAAAAACGCCAAAGTTGAGCGCAAAAAAACTTTATTGATGGCATCGATGATCGCCAAATGCAGACAAAAATCTTTTATATTTTGGCAGCAGATGCGTGAATATTAATGGGGATTGATGATTAGTATGCCCAGATCGGTAGGATTGGCAACAATATAGCTGCCAGTCAGGGTAGGAGTCAAGGTAAGCTCCAGTGTACCTGCTCCCTTGGGATTGATGGGCATGGAAACATATTGGATTTCTTCGGGCGCCAACTCAATTGTCTGCCGGGCCAGCTGCCGTTCATCTTGTTTGACGATGATCTCTAGTCGATAAGGTGCCAAATGGGCTTGAACAATCATGGTAGTATATTCTTGACCTATATCTGGGAGTGTGAGATGAGTGGTAGTATCAATCAACTGGAAGCTGTTTTGGCGGCCATAGGCTGGTTCTAGAGTCACCAGATAACGCTCACCCATAAAACTACTAATACTTTCTAAATTGTTGAGATATAAATTATTCTGATCGTAAAAGCTTTTTTCGTCATCACTTCCTAGTAGTGGTCCGCGCCAGATGGAGTAGGCGGGTTTAGTGAGAGCATCATTCATTTTGTTTTGCCAGAGTGCGTATGTATCATTATTGTCAAGATAATTAACATAACTGGCGGTGATAATTTCCGCTTCAGGATTGGCTAGCATGACTTCGCCAGTAATTGCTGACTCGGGGATAACAAAATACTGAGGAAATGGCCACTGGTTGACTCGAGTATAGTGATGATCGCGCAGGATTTGACCAATGTTAGCTCGCCAGCTATCCCAATTGAAGGCCGTCCATGTCCAACCAGAACCGTGGATCAAAATCATGTGATATTGACGCATCATTGTGTAACATAACACCAAGACGCTCAAGATGATGCCAATTTTGCCCAATAAACGCTGATGCTGCATGATTTCTATGATTAGCAAAAAAAGACACAGCTGTAGTAGAATCCAGCCAAAAGCAAAATAGCGCGCATAACCGGTGGTAAAACTCCATAAAAGATAAACAGCAGCAAACAAAACCGGGATTGGCCAGTAAGAATTTTGCCGACGTCGTTTTACTAGTCGATAGATGAGTAAACCCAACAAAGCTAGCCAGGATAGAGTAGCGGTGAGAATGACAAGACGGCCAGGATTGGGAACTTCGGTGATATTTTCTAGAGGATTGGTGATAACATTGCCTAGCCAAAAAATACCTTGTAGAAAGTTCTTGGGGCCAAAACGATAATCACGAAAGTTGAGATTGTAATAATAAGGGGAGTGAAAAACCTGGTTGAAGTAAGGAAAAATAGGGTTGCCAGTGGCAGTAAAATTAAAAAGCAAATAGATACTGACGGGGATAATAGCGATCATCGCGGTCAGAAGCCACTTTTGCCAGATGACATGACGATAATTAATGATAATATAAAGCAGAGCCATTGGTAGTAGATAGACAATATTGGTCATTTTGACAGCCAAAGTGAGACCACCAAGGAGTCCCAAATAAGCCAATATCCAGATGTTTGGCGGCTGGCGAGGTGATGAATGGATAATAAGAGTCAGTATTTCCAAAAGTAGCGGGATGGCGGCAATATCAACATAATAAGTACCAATAATCAGGATACTATTCCATTCAGTAGCAAGCAGAAGTAAAGCCCAAACTGCCGGGGGTAACAACGTCTTGACTCGATTGTCATCAGCAAATTGAGTGATTAAATGAGTTAATTGAATCAAAATAAGACTTAAAAAGAAAATGTTGAGAGTAGTGCCAAGTCGGTAGCCCAAAAGAGCGCGCGGCCAATAAAAAAGCCTGTCGGCGAGCCGAAAGCCCCATGATTGAAAATTGCCAGCACCAAAGCCAGTTGCAAAATAGTTGACAAATCCAGGTTTTTGCACCAAGAGGTGATAATTGCGGGTATCATAGGAAGTGTCGGGATAAACGCTGCGAGCCAGACCAAAAATTATCACCAGACCAATACCTGCAACTAGCCAACGATCCCACTTGATTTTATTGACATGAATGAGTTTTTTTTGTTTGATAGCCCAGCCAAGCCAGGCACATAAGAAAAGAATGGGCAGTCTCGAGAAAAAAGTGGCTTGCGGCAGACCAGCAAAATAAAATAGCAAATCAATGACTTCGCACAACCAAATATAAACATAATAAATAAGTAAGATAAACAGTGGCCAACTACCAATGATAAGTCGTGCTTTTGAGGGAGTTGGTGTGGTATCAATTAAATTATTTATCTTCATAAACATATGTAAAGTAGATTTATTATATCACAAAAGTGGTAAAAAGTCAAGGACGAAACATATAGGCTGCTGCTAGGAAGTGTAAAAAAACAAAAATAGCCTTTTTGTTACGAAAAACCAGAGGTAGTTGTTAAACGCGTGTTTAACAAGCAATAGTAAAATTAACCAGTAGTAGTGACATTTTCTGGGGGCCTATAGGCATCAATTGAGTAGGCGTCGTGACCAGCAAAACCGTTGGGATTATTGTTGCCAGGACGCGTGGTCGGCTGGTCGGGAATTTTGTCAGCTGGAATACGATTTGTCGATTCAGTGGTTACTGTTGTTGCTTGGACAACGGCGGAGTTATTGGATGCTGATGGTGTGGCTGGTGCATTGGGAGCGGCGGCAGGGGTTAATTCGGTGGTGGTGAGATTGCTAATCATGCTATAAATGTTTTCTAGCTCGGCGTTATTTTGCGTGTTGGCTGGGGTTGCATTTTGACTGGAGGCACCGGCTTCAACAAGGAGTCGCTCACGCTCCATTGCCTCTTGGTTTTGACGACGCATCACTTCTTCTGGATTGGTAGTAATGACTCGATGTTCTTCAGGTGAGGCAATCACACGCAAGGCAACATGATTTTGACCGGCAAAGAAAATTCCTTCACCGACGTCAACGGCCAAAAGTAATTGGCGCTCACCCTGGGAAAGGTGAAATGTTTCTACTAGGGCGGGAATAGAGACACTAGACTGTTTCATGAGGAATTGAATGGAAGAGTTGGAGACAATAGCTTTGCCGTAATCATTGGCCAAAAAGTCCTCGACATCCTGGGAAATAGTGGTGACACCCAGATAATATTTGCGTGCCCGCTTGGCCATTGAGTACAAAAAGCTAGCAGAATCAGCATTTTTCATGAAGTACCAGGCTTCATCGACAATGAGGATCCGTTTTTTGAAATTGCGCTTGACGCGAGTCCAAATAAAGTCAAGAATGACGTACATGGCGATTGGGCGCAGCTCTTCTTCAATTTCTTTGACCGAGAAAATAATCAGAGGATTGGAAAGATCGATATTTGATTTTTGATCGAAAAGACCACGGAAAGACCCGGTAATAAATTTTTCCAAACGTGCAGCAATATCAAGGGCTGGTGGGATTTCCATACCGATTAATGCTTTGTAGAGATCTTCCATTAAAGGTGGTTCATTGGTTTGGGTGCCAGGATCGGGAGTAATGCCCTTGGCGCGATAAGCGGCCACGATAGCTTTGTCCATGAGCGATTCTTGCTCGGCGGTCATCTCTCCCAACATGAGGCGTAGTAGACCTTGAAGTGAGAGGATTTTTTGCCCTAGCTCGTTTTCTCCTTCTTCATAAAGATTGGAGAGGTCAAAAGGATTGATTTTGGTGGGTGAGTTGAAAGAAAAGTCAATATAAGTACCTTCCATTTTTTTGCTGAGGTCTTCATATTCATGTTCAGGATCGAGAATAATCACATCGACACCAAACATGAGTTGGCGAATAACCTCGAGTTTGGTGGTGTATGATTTACCAGCACCTGATTTGGCGAAAATAACCATATTGGCGTTTTCCATTTTGAAGCGGTCAAAAATCACCAGTGAATCATTGTGCTCGTTGATCCCGTACATGATGCCAGTTTCCATCGACAGCTCGGAAGAGGTGAAAGGAAAGGTGGTGGCCAGTGAGGTAGTATCCATGTTGCGATTGATTTTGAAGCGATCAATACCCATCGGTAGGGTGTTTTTGAAGCCATCATTCATCTGCATGGTGGCCTGTTTGGCAATGATTAGTTGCGAGCCGAGAGAGGATTTGAGAGCGGCACTGATTTTGTCAAGATCTTCCATCGAGTGAGCGTAAACAGTAAAATAAAGCCCAAATTGGAAGAATTTGTACGTACCTTTGGCTAATTCCTCGCGCAGTGACACGGCATCTTCAAGTTTGACTTCAGTGTCGATATTGGTAATTTTGCCCGCGCGCAAATCAGATTGAAGCTCGGCCTCCATTTCGGTAATTTTACGTTTGAGTCGCTCGAGAATATCGGCCGAGTCCACAGGATAAACAAACATGGAAATATCTAGAGTGGCCGGAAAATTAATCAACGGCGAGAGCCAGTTGGCGAGAACAGAGCGCGGATAACCGGCCACAAAAAAACTCCTGGTATAAGAAGAATTAATTTTTTGCTCGCTAAAATCCACCTCAATTGCTTCGGGGGAGATAACATCCTGAATAGTGACGAGGCCTTGTGAGAATTGGTGAATTTTTTCAAAGACCTGTCGCTCACGCTGGGCGTTGGTGTCAAACATGTCGGTGTCGGTTTTTTTGCCAAAAAGGCTGGCGAAACTAAAAGGCATAATTTTACTCCAGCTTGCTTTCTACGACATTGGCCGAAATAATTGGAGCGGCAAAGTCTTGGCTTTCCATAACCCCAATGCCTTCGGCATCGCCAGGGTTGTAACTCTGATAAAACAATTTAATGATTTCCTGGGTGGTCACTTGATTGGCAAAAAGACCAATCCGTCCAAATTGACTAATGAGGTGATCACGCATTGGGTTAAGAATGCCGGTAGCGCGCTCAATAATGGGGGCTAGCTCGTAGCGATCCAAATTAACCTCGGCGGTGGAATTAAAGACATTTTTGGCGGTGCCAATGCCAAGATCGAGAGCTGAGGCGGTAATGACGACAAAAAACGATTTGTCGAGAATATTGCTAGTTTTCACCCAAGTGCGGATAAACTCACGATAACGGGCAATTTGCGCCCGGTGAGATTGATTGGTGGTGGCATTTTCGGCTTCTACCAGACTATTGAGATAATTGGTGACATCTTTGGCTTTGGATTTGATGACGATTTGAATGGGAAAATTGAGCGAGTTAAGGATGCCGGCATAAGCATAAATAGCTGCATCTTGTTCTTCTTCAGACAAAAGACCAAAATTAATCGTCCCCACTTCGATGATTTCCGAAACTGAGCCATCATTAAGGATCAAAAGATTATTAGTGATGTCAAAAATGTCAGTAAATTTTTGAGTTGATGACGAAATTTCCGGCATAGATTGAGTATAACAAATTATTGACTAATTTTCAAGGGTGGATTTGGTGGGGATGTGGGTGGGGCGGCAAAGACCGGTGTGCCTGGTAGCTCGATATTATTGGTGGTAGCCGTAGTCATTTCCGGCGTGGTGTAAATCGGTGTGACGGCATTCATGTCGGGTAAAGTCACTTGCTGATCTAAGTGAGGATTGAGATTAAGGCTGCCATTTTGGAGAAAAGTGGGACCAGAATTGTCAATATCATTAGTAAGAGTGGGCAAAACAATTTCATTGCCGGTGGGCCTATCGATAGCGGGATTAGTGACATTGACAGCACTGGTAGCTACTGGAGTGACTGGGGTAACGGGAGTAATAGTTACTCCACTGATGGAGTCGGTATTGGGAGCTATAGGGCTGGTAAATGTAGTGTCGGGAGTATTGACAATGGCGGTGGTGGCAGCTTCGGCTGCCTCAGGGGTTAAGTTGGTGTGATTTGCTGGCGTGGCGACAGTCACGACATCGGCAGGAATTTGATTGTCTTGGGTGAGTGCGGCTGCAAGTGTAGTGTCTGAGTGTTCCATTTTATCGTCTACACCGGTGATTTGTTCCATGATCTGCTGTGGTTGGAAATAACTACTACTTTCCAAAAAAGCATTGAGTGATTCTTGGGTGGGAGTGAGGATCTGTCTTTGGCGCACTGACTGTTCATTGCCCACTTGGGGTTTTGAAAGCACCTTCTGGGGAGCAATGACACTTGTTTCCACGGGGGTAGTGTCATATTCAAAATCCTTAGTAGCTTTAGCAATATTATTATCGGTAAATCTTTCCAAAGGATCATCGTTGTCGTGATCTTGGTGATTGAGAGTGGAAAAATAAGCCAAGGCTTTGTGTTTGCGCGCTGGACTGTCATTGAAAGTGGAGTTGGCTTCCAGAAACTCTCGATTGCGTGCCGGCAGCTCATAGGTAAAATAGGAGGGAATGACTGTTTGTTTGCGCCAATAAAACTTGGTTGGAGAGAATAAAGCCTTAAAAAAGACAACAATCCAGTGGCTGACTGGCTGGCCGCCAATAGGCACAAATGCGGACAATAAACCAAAGCCAACTGAAGCAATCATGATTGGCCATTTGATAATATCGGGCCAACTCATTTGATTGACAATAACCGCAATAATGACGCCTGCCATACACTCACCAAATTGTTTGAGATCAAGCTCGCCAATAAGGTGAAATTTGTAATTGCTGATGTCTTGTGGAATCAAGTGCTCTTGCATATGAAAGTGTTTTGATTATATCAATAAATCACTCAAAAGTAAAGACGAAAGTATGTCTGCCTTTGTGAGCCTTTAAGGCTCACAAAAATATCCCCATATATCAACCATATTAATTTTTGTGCGTACAATGTACTCACAATATCTACTCACTAGGTCCGACTAAATATTTTGAGCTCCAGGCTTGGTATTTGGACGGATATTCTTTTTGTGAACGTACTGAACCGTCAGCATTATAAACAGTATGAGTGAAAGTCGTTTGTAAACCACCCACAGCCCAGTCAATTTGTTTAATTTGTCCGGGGGCGAGCGAGGGATCGGTAATGTATTGTGGAGGTGGTGCGCCAACAGCATTGAACTTTTTGTAGTCGGTGATTTCAGCTCGACGTCCATCACTGGTACCCCAAAGTTGGACGTACATATAAAGATTGGTGGAATCGGTAGTAGCGGTAATTAAGACATAATTGTCGGTATCATTGATAAAGCGCAAATCGACATTGCCGGCATAGACGGTAGCATCAAAACCAGGATCATTATTGAGTTCATAATAAGTGACACGATAACTGTGAGGACGCCTGAGAGTAATTTGCAAGCCCGAGTCAAGAAGAGCACGAAAAACCGTAGTGCTCACTTGACAGACGCCGCCGCCAGCCGAAAGGACACTGCGACCACCTTGAATAATGTAGCCTGGTTGATAGCCAGAGGCCGCCGAAACATCGCCCACGGCTTTATTGAAGGAGAATTCTTCTCCTGGGGCCACGAGTGTGCCATTGACACGTGAAGCCGCTACGGCGACATTGTGAATCCGGCCGCTACTGGAATGAGCGTAGTAGCTTTCACCAAAGCCAATAATTTCTTTGATACCGTAATTATTAATCTCACCAAGCGAGTGGGTCGGTGGGGTAACAACAAGCGGTAACTCAAGATTGATAGTGTTGTTATCGCTACTTAGCAGTGTTTGGATATCGGCCAATAATAGTGCTTCAAAGGAATTTTGATCGAGCGTGAGACCATCATGTGGTGGGGTGAAGGTGGTGACTTTGTGAGTGTCGTCGTCAATCTCCAAGACTGGTTCTTGAGGTGGTCTGGAGACAACGGTATCAACTTGTGCAAATACTTGTTGTAAGTAGGCGCTTTTGGCAGGACTATCAGGGATTAGTAAGGGAATAAGGACGCGATCAGCAATGCTGCCCGAATAACGATCGAGACTATCTGTCGTTAAAACAATAGATTTGCTAATTAATTTTCGCGCCTGTTGTTCCAAGGTTTGTGTTTGCGCGGGTGTGAGTGGAGAATATTCTGGAGAGATATTGAGAGTGGCCTCAATTTGGCTTTGAGTGGGGAAAAGTCTTTTGATGTCAGCCAGTGTTTGTTGGCGATTGAGGCTGATTTCTTGCTGTCCTGGGTCAATGATAATTTGCTCCTGTTGGATCTGGACTTGAGGATGATGTCCTTTTTGGGTGATGGCCTCATCGATTTGTTGCAAAAAGCCTTCGATAAGATCGTTATTGCTTGACAAAGGTACCGACTCGAGATAAAAATGACCATCGCTGAGTAAATAATGCCAGCGGGTGAACATTGATAAATGCTGTTGTTGGTCAAAAAGATCAGCGATAGTTTGCTTGGTATCATAATAGAATTGTAAACTACTGCTGGGAGTGGCAAAGTAAGCGTCACCAACAGTAATGACCAAATCGGTGTCTGGAGATAAATCCCAGATTTGAGAAGCTTTTTGGGCGGCCTGCTCGGGTGTCAATCGTGAAATATCAAGCGAACCAATAACAGTTTGTGGTAAAAAGTGTTGTTGGTAGTAACTATCACACCACCAAGAGAGAGCAACTAAACCTAAAACAATTATACTGATGATAATTGTTGCCAATTGCAACTTTCCCAAACAATCCTTGGGTGTACTTTTTGCCATATGTTTAATTATACATGAAAATTGGCGAAATTGCAGGTTTACTTTTGGCAAAAATATTGTATAATAGGGGTCTATGGCAGATGTAAATTCACCAATAAATAATCAGCAAGTACCAGGAGCGACACCGACGGTGGCGCCGACTCCTACGCCCAGCGCTCCTTCTCCGGCTCCAGCAACTTCAGGGATGTCGAGTACCCCTATCTTTCAGGCTTCGCCATCAGGTGGTGTTGTGGCAACTTTGAGGCCGGGGCAGACGAGTTTTGAAGGGCAGATCCGGGCCGAAAGTGATCGTCGTTCTGGCCAAGCGTCTGCTAGTAATACTATCTCACTGTCGGGCGGTAATGCTAGTACCGCCATCAAATTGGCAGCGACGGCTCCTCAACAAGGGACAGCAAAAGCTATTGACGAAGCGCCAAAAACAGCCGAAGCACCCAAATCAGTGCGCAATTTCAAGGTTGGGGCACAGCGTCAGGAGAAAAAACCAGTTGATTGGGTCTTGTGGCTGGTTGTGGGAGGACTATTATTAATAGCTGTTTTCATCGTTTATTTTTACAACCAACAACGGCGTCTCAAGCAAGTCGCTCCTGAGCCTACAGTTCCAGAGTCAGTAGTACTTAATTACTGGGGTTTATGGGAGCCAAATTCGGCTTTTTCACAAGTGCTGAAGGATTTTGAGGATCAAAATCCTGGTGTGAGCGTGATTTATGAACAAAAGAAAGATGTTGATAATTACTTGAGTGATTTGCAGACAGCTTTGAATTCGAGCAATGGACCAGATGTCTTCCGTTATCATGCCTCGTGGCGCCAGCTACTGGCTGATCAGCTATCAACGATGCCCACGAGCTTGCGTATCAGTAGTAATTATGATAGTACTTTCTATCCGATTGCGAGCGCACAACTAAAAAACGCTGAGGGGCAAATACAAGGTATTCCCTTGATGTATGACAGTTTGGCTTTGATTTACAATCAAGCTTTATTTGATGAGGCTGGCGTGAATGTGCCACAAACTTGGGCACAATTTGGTCAGACGGCTACTATGCTCAATAAATATGATGACAGTGATCAGATTGTTCAGGCTGGTGCAGCTATTGGTTTGACTGACAATGTTGATTTTGCTTCAGATATTATCATGCTGATGGCTTTGCAACAGGGGATGGATGCTCAAGATTATGATGAAGACAAGCTCCAGCAGGCAATGGAATATTACACTTCTTTCTACACTGATTATAATCGTCAGGTGTGGGATCGACATTTTGACAACTCCACCCTTGCTTTTGCTCGCGGACAGGTGGCGATGATCATTGGTCCCTCGTGGCTGATTCATGATATCACCAAGATCAGTCCCAGCCTCAAGATTGGTGTGGCGCCAGTGCCACAACTTGATTTGGAAAATGTTGTTGAATGGGCCACTTATTATGCTGAGGGGGTGAATGCCAAGGCACCAGAAACGCGACAGTTGGCAGCCTGGAGACTACTTGACTACTTGAGTCAGCCTGAAGTTTTGCGTCAGCTATATGAGTCTCAGGCCGAAACTCGTAGCTTTGGTGAAATCTATCCTCGACCAGACATGGCTGACGAATTGGCACAAAATCAATACATTGCTCCTTACTTGCAGCGAGCGAGCCGAGCACGCAATCTGCCTTTCAATGATCGCACTCATGATCACGCGGTCAATGATGAGGCCAATAAAGTCCTTTTTGAAGCGATTAATAAGCTTATAGACCCAGAGGCTCGTGGCGACAATGCAAGTGTACGCACTAGTATACTCAAGACTTTGTCTGGCTATGGTTATGCGCAAGAGCCAGATTAATCAAGAAATATGGACAAAAAAACTTGCTCTCGCTGTGCGCGCGAGCAAGTTTTTGGTTTTTGTGGTACCGTATATTCAAGGAATTGCCTTGACGGGTTCGGTAGCTTATGGTGATGTTGATGAAGATGATGATTTAGATTTTTTTATTATTACCAAACCGAGGCGTGTTTACACGACTAGGCTCCTGACTTATTTGTGGGCACTTTTTTTGGGGCGCAAGCGAACAGGCAAGCATGAAAAAAATACTTGGTGTCTCAATCTATTTTTGGATGAAGCTGACTTGCGAGTGCCAGTTTCGCGCCAGAGTGAATTTGCCCGTTTGCAGGTGAGTCGTATGCGCGTACTTTTTGAGCGAACTGCTTGCTTCGAACGTTTTCGAGCTTGTAATGCTGATTGGCTGGGTTTAAATATCGTCAATGACTATCCGCCAATAACTGGTAAGCCTCGCTGGTGGTCACTTTTGGGCGATAAACTGGAAGTAATTTTGCGTCGCTGGCAGCTTAATTACATGCGTCCCAAGGTCACTCGAGAGTATTTGTCGCCAACGCAAATTTTCTTTCATCCGCTTGATCGCAGCAAAAAACGGCCATAAGACCGTTTTTTGAGGGATATATTTTCTATTCTAATTGAGATTCATGACGCCAAGAGTTAAATAAGCCGCGAAGAAAAGCCAAAGGAGATAAACCCAAGTCCAGCAACCCATTTTTTTATTCAGGCGGCCAATCAAAACCGTCAAGCAATAATTGAGAAAGATTAAAGCGGCGATAATGATGGTGGCCATCATAAAATCTTGATAACGGAAGAAAATCGGACTCCAACAGAAATTTAAAAACAATTGTCCCCAATAAAGATCGATGATGCGTGCTCTTTTGTCCTTAAAAGCAGGATTTTGGTGAATCCAACCAACAATGCCGGCCATCAGAGCGTATAAAAACAACCACGCCACACCAAAAAACCAGCCAGCAGGGGCAAAGGGTGGTAAGGAGAGATTTTGGTAAAATCCCTTGACATCGCCACAAAGACGATTGGAAATAAAGCCAACCGCCTCGGCTACAGCAATATAAAGGATAATTACTGACCAATTGATAGTTGTCTGCTTGGTTTTTTGATTTTTCTGAGCTTTGTTAGCCATAATAACCTCTCTAATTCACATCATAATTATAGCAAAGCTGATCCAAAAATACAAGTCGAAAAAACGATCAACGTGAAAAAAATAGACAGTGTCTAATATTTGTGTATTTAGTTTGTCAATTTAAGTCATTTAAAACCAGATATTTTTGTTAAACAAACGTTTAACAACTGTTTAACAAAAGCGTAAAGATTGGTAATAAATTAGCATCATAATTGATATAAATTGCCTCCAGATATAAGGACTTTTTGCGGTATAATACGCTATATGGCCGAGCAAAAAGACGTCCAGACGTCAGCGAGTGTGCTGGCAGTAAAAAAACCAACTCTTGATGAAAGTGGCTACACCGAACAAGAGATGGCGATTATGTTTTCTGAGCCACCCAAGGTGATATTGGATATATCAGACGAGGGAGTTTTTGGTGACGAACAGCCTGATCCAAGTCTGGTACCGCCAGAGCCCATTCCACCACGGTATCGGCCCAAGCCAGAAATGGTGGGCTTGGTGACTGGTAGTTTTGACATTTTACATCAAGGGCATATAGGAATGATCCGTCGAGCCAAAAAGTATTGTGACCGCCTAATCATTGCTGTTGAGTCTGATCGGCGCGTCCGTCTAGCTAAGGGGAAATTTAGGCCGATATATCATCAAAATAAACGCAGAGAGCGTCTTGAACGCGCTCTTAATGATGGTACACGGGTATTTATTTTGCCGGAAAACTTTGATGAAGAGAAAGTGCGCATTCATTGGTTGCGTGATCATGGTGTGAAGTTGCTTTTTACGACCAAAAAAGACGTGCATTTGGAGAACAAGCAATTCTTAATGATGGTGGTCGGAGGGCGCGTGGAGTTTTTGCCTCAATTAATGTCTATTTCTACCACCCAATTGCTCGAAGGACGTCGTACGCCTCATTATCTAGTTTTTGAGTCTGATCGGGCAGTGGTGGAAAAATATCGGAAAAAACATGGCGAAGAGTAAAACGATTTTTGTCTGTCAAAACTGTGGACATACTTATGCAAAGTGGCAGGGGAAGTGTGATGAATGCGAACAGTGGAATACATTAGCAGAAGAATTGCCGAAAAATAATAAAATTTCAACAAACGGACATAATTTATCTGATGTATCATCATTAGTTGTATCGGTAGCTGAAACTACCAGGCAGAATATCAGTTTTGAGCGGCGGGCTACGGGGATTGAAGAACTCGATCGCTGCTTGGGGACAGACAGTCACGGCCAGATGGGGATGGTGCGTGGTAGTGTAGTGTTAATAGGTGGCGAGCCCGGCATTGGCAAGTCCACTTTGTTGACACAAGCTGTGCTCAATGCTTGTCGTCAGTTGGGTAGTGATGTTAGTAGGACAAATCACATCATAGATAAAAAATCTATTAAAGAGCATAAAAATGATGAAACATCAAGTAAAAATAAATTGTTACAAAACTTAGACGATGAATCTGAGCATAAAAACATTGATCAATCAGATGAAAACAATGTGGTAATGTACATGTGCGGTGAGGAAAGTCCGCAACAAATTAATTTACGCATCCGTCGACTGCTCACAAAAAGTGAACAAATTGAACAACTGCCACTTCAATACATTATGTCCACTAATGTTGATGAGGTGGTCCAAATAGTTTGTGAAAAAAAACCAAAACTTCTTATAATTGACTCCATTCAAATGCTACATACCGATGATCTGACAGGAACTGCTGGTAGCCTGGGACAGGTGAAAGAATGTACCGAAAGAATTACGAAAATTGTCAAAGTTTCGGGTATTCCCACATTTTTGGTGGGACATGTGGTCAAGGGTGGAGAAATTGCTGGACCCAAGACCCTAGAACATATGGTTGATGCGATTTTTGAACTCACCGGTGAGCGCAGTGATGACTTGCGTTTTTTGCGGACACTCAAAAATCGCTTTGGTGCCACTGATGAGGTGGGAGTTTTTCGCATGACAGAAGGTGGCATGCAAGAGGTCAAAAACCCCAGTGAATATTTCTTACAAACAGCACAAACACAAATACCCGGAAGTGGAGTGGTTTGTTTGCTCGAAGGCACACGACCAATCTTGACAGAAGTGCAGGCCTTGGTGGTACCATCACAGTTGGCGATGCCGCGCCGCGTGGGTCGCGGGGTGGATTTGTCAAGAGTACAAGTTTTAGCGGCGGTGCTGCAAAAACACTCCAATTTGCCGCTGGGGATTTGTGATATTTTCCTTAGTGTCGTAGGAGGCTTGAGTGTGCGTGAGTCAGGCATTGATCTAGGATTGGCGATGGCACTAGCCTCATCAGTAGCGGAAAAGCCTTTGCCTGTTAAATCCGTATTTATTGGTGAGGTGGGACTGATGGGGGAAATCCGGCCAGTGGCTTCTTATGATCGGCGCGTCAAGGAGGTTAAGCGGCTTGGCTATGAACATATTTACTCCTACCAGACGCACAAACGGGTTCAAGACTTAATTGGCGATTTGGAGTTGAAACCGGACAAAAGGTTGTATCGCACGCGCCAAGCCGAAAATGACGGCAATAAACAAAGCGCCTCGTTTTGAGTTTTGTGAGTACAAGAGGCTCACAAAAATAGTATGCTCACTTATTTAGAGCGGGACTAAATATTGTTGGCGGCCGCGATGCTGATATTATAATCAGACTTTAGTGTGACCGTGTCTGCCTGGTCGCTGGTAATTTTATTATAGGCAAAATGTGCGGCAATCCTGGTAATTACCGCAAAAAAGTGCAATAATAAAATTTCCAGGCAGATGATTATTTGTGCAAAATTTGCGATAATAAATATTTATTATCGCATAAATTGCATTAATAAATGTCTTGACATTTTGATTCTTTTTGATACAATCGGCCCTGTTCTTAAATATCAAATGGAAGGACTGAGTCGCCAATGTTGCCGGAATTAAAATCGGTTGTTATTGTCACTGGGCCGCATTTTGCTCAGATAATCAGATCGTTGTGTGCGTTCCCGCGTCGCAAGGTGTATTTTCACTGCCTGGAACAGCGCTGCGAGTCAATGATTACAGTCACTGTTGCCGTTAAGTCTTTGGAGCGTCTGGCCGATCGAGATAAATTGAGGCTAGTCGGTAGAGCTGAGTTTCAGTGTCTGGGCTTCAGGATTAAGCGTATGGTTGATATTGAGTACAATCTGGTCACGATGGCGGGACACATTAAAGTCCGCTAAGAGTAACCAAACCCGAGTGAAAACTCGGGCTGTTTGTATTTATTTTCCAGCCTTGAGGACAAAATGTTGCCAGACGAAAAGATTTTCGCTCATGTTTCGTCTCAAATATTTGGCAGTATTAATGCATGACTGCTAAGTATATGGGCTACTTTTTTTATCTTGGTAAATCAATGATATTTTTGATGTTTGTTATTTTTATGGATTATTTTAGGAAAATATTTGTCTGTGAGATGAAAAAACATCGGTGACTTTGTGAGTACAGTGTGCTCACAAAAAGTTGACTCGTGGCTGATAGCGCGTGGGGTAATGGCATAAAGAAAGTAATGGCGGCAATGACGTGAGCATGTCCCTGTGAGACTCACAATGTGAGTACAAGAGGCGTACAAAAATAATTGCATGATATGCGTTAATATTTTTCCAGGCAGAAGTAATTATTATTGCAGAAAATGCGCAAATTAATCGAGACGCTTGGTGGCATAACGCTCGCGGCTGACACGAATGACTTTTTCGCGATTATTGTTGCTAGCGGCCGCTGGTGGCAGCGTGTAGGCGGGGAAGGGGTACGATATGATATTATCAATGGTAATGCGATTGATAATTTGATGTTTATTAAGCCCCACTAAATCTTCAGCCGTGTATTTACCACCGTATTCCTTGGAAAAAACCTCGGCATCTTCGCTGCCCATGACAAAACTTACCACTGAGCCACAATTGCCAAAAATCGCCTTTTGTACTTCTTCGGGGATCTGAGCTACGTATTGATTGGCGAGAATCAAATTGAGACGGTATTTGCGGGCTTCAGATAGAATTTTATTGAATGAGGTAGTGGCAAAATTTTGAAATTCATCGACGTAAAGGTAAAAATCTCGCCGTTGCTCTTCTGGAATATTGACGCGTCCCATAGCGGCTAGCTGGATTTTGGTAATCAACATTGCCCCCAGTAGGGTGGCGTTATCCTCGCCAAGCATACCCTGAGAGAGATTGACGAGAAGGATCTTACCCTCGTCCATGATTTGTTCGATGCTGAAACTGCTACGGTCTGAGTTGACAACATTGCGAACGAGTGGGCTCGAGACAAATTGACCGATTTTGTTAAGAATCGGGGCAACCGCCTCATTTTTCATGCGATCTTGGAGCGGCTCGAATTCACCCAGCCAAAAACTGCGCAAAACTGGGTCGTCAAGCTGATCAAGGACGCGTTTGCGAAAGTCTTTATCAGTAAAAAGGGTGATAATATCGCCAAGTTTGGCATTGTCCATCTGCAAAAGAGTCAAAAGAGCATTGCGCAGGAAGTGTTCGAGGCGTGGACCCCAAGAGTATTCATAAAGTTTGTGGAAAATAGAGATAATGCCAGAAGCGATCAGTTCGCGGTGTTCGACATTACGGCCTTCAAAAAGGTTAATTTTGACGGTGCGATCGCCATCGGCAGGGTTGAAAAAAACAACGTCATTAATCCGGCTAGCGGGAATGTAGTTGAGAAGAGTGTCTATGGCGTCACCGTGAGGATCAATAAAACACAGTCCTTCATTGTTGCGCAAGTCATTGATTGCCATGTTGCACAGCATTGTGGATTTGCCAGTACCAGTTTTGCCGATTACGTACATGTGTCGGCGCCGGTCGGCGCGGTGAATGCCATATTTGCGTGATTCGTTTTTATAGACTGTTTCAGCGAAAACATTAATCTCTCGCTTAACTGCTGGATCATCTTCGCGTCTAACAATAGGGAGATTTTCTGGTGGTTCACCAAGTAGATTTTTACCCCAGGTGAGATTGGGGATAGTGGAGAGGATCTTATTGGGAAAATGATAAAGGCTGGCTAGCTCAAAGACTGAGAGATGAAAGACGCTAGTTTTGCTAATTTTTCGATCCAACATCGCGTTAATTTTGATATTGACCGGCAAAATAGAAGTCTTGCGTCGCAGAGAATTTGATTCTTCTTGACGTAAGGCTCCATAGGCATCAACAATACCATCAAAGAAAAGTTCAGCACTATCGCGATTTTGTGAAATGACAGCTACATTGAGATTGACGGCGAGGGCTTTGGCGTGGATTTTGGATTCGATTAAAGATTTGCTACTGGCCGGTAGGCTGGAGACGGTGACACTGCCGCTGGCAGACACTGTGGGGCTGGGAGGCGCTAAGAGCCGCTCACAGCTGTTTTTCCAGGAGTCGCCAGAGTGACCAACGATTAACTGAATGATCGCGCGTTCATTGATGTTGCCTTTTGACAGATGGGAAAGTAAGGAAGCGAGTGAATCGACATCGCCAAAGTCACGATAATCTTTGAGTGGATAACATTCACTATTTTGCAGCACCAACGAATTGGCAACTAGGGCGAGCTGATCCTGCTTGTAATTGGGATTGGCATCTTGATGGAAATAGAGTAAATAGTCGGGATCAGTATAGGTGGTAATCACTGCCTCTGGAAATTGAGCACTGATGGAACCTTTAAGATATTCGATGAGACGATTGGGTACGTACAAGAAAAAACGGATACTTTGGTGTGCGAGCAAGATTTCAAAACTGAGGGTTTCTTTGCTGCCTAGCATGCCACTCCAGAAGTCATCATGAAAGGAGGGGACAGTGGAGAATAGCTCCATCATCGCATCAGCGTTTTTCAGACTATCGCGGCCAGTGCGAATTTCCAGTAGTGAATGGTTTTTCATAAAAATTAACCTCTATTATAACATAAAAGAATCATAAATCTCGGGGAAGAATGATGACTTTTGGGCGCATTTTGACTGTGAGTACAATGTACTCACAAAAATCTATTGATTGATGGCTATTTTTTATATTTGTGCGTACAAGAGGCGTACAAATATTTAATTGAGAGCTTGCCAGGAATACAAACCAGTGGTGAGATTGGCTTGACAAGCGTAAAAGGTCTTTTGCTGACGATCATAGTAAATTTTGCCCTCGACGTCCGCATTACACTCACCAGCAGTCGCCGCGTCGATGGGGGTAAGCTGAAGGGAACCATTGGCTTTGATATTACCTTGAACCTCAAGGGCTTCGGTGGGGGTGGTCGTGCCAATGCCAATATTGCCATTAGGCAGAATGGTAAAACGAGTGGTGGGGTTGCCTTCGGCATTGAGCGTGCGGATATTGAAGCTGGCGCGCTCGGCCAAATCGAGGTTGTTTTGTTTGTTTTGGCTATCCATAAAGAGGTTGCCGCGAACAAAAAGGGTGGGTGTCCCCGTACCTGCAAGATTGAAGAAGCCGATTTTGGCGGAAGCAGTGGATTCCCCGCCCAAAATAACATCATTGGTAGTGGTAGCGGGGAAAAGTGCCCCAGCTACTTGTTTCCAGAGGGATTGACTGCCAGTGTCAACAATACCGCTATCAGTCAAGTAATTGAGGTTAATTTGACCAATCTTGACTTCTTGACTTTGACGACTGGCTGTAGTAATTTTGATGGTAAGCTGATCGCCAGCTTTAAAGCCCAAATTGGTCAGCTCCTCGCCAGAAATAGTGGCAGGAGTGGTTGTCAGAGCGTGACTCATCCATTCACCGGCGACATTGCTGACTAAGTCGGCTTTGGTGACACCAATCTGGGTGCCACCACGATAAACCTCGAGGGTAACATGATTGAGACTGGGGTCAACGCTGCTAGTGGCGAAATCGAGAGTCAGACCACTGCTTTGCCAGGAAACAAAATTACTGGGCAAAGTGAGATTGACAGTGGTATCAAAATCATTGATGGTGGTCAGATCGCTAGATTGCCAGGCGTAATAATTGAAGCGATAATTGTCACCAATAGTTTCGTGACCACTAGAGAAAGTACCATTATTGTTGGTCCCGTCGCCAGAAATGACGGCGCCCGCATATTCGGCGTCAAGTACAAGACGACAGGTATTGCCGCTACAATGGCTGGAGTTGGCCAGTGTGACGGAATTGGTATTGGTGACACCAGTAGGTACAAAGTCAGTGCCATTGTAAATATATAGTACCTGACCAAGGCTGTCGTAGACGATGTCACCCACTTGCTGGCCCACCTTGGCATAAGGTTTGCCGGCTGAGGTGGGCAGTTTGAGACCTTGGTTGTCGCCATAAGACGCTTCTAGTCGACCACCAGCCACCAAATCTTCTTGAGTCTTGATAGTGCCATCAGGCGCAAATTGGAGAGAAAGTCGGCCATTGGTGTAAATACTGGCGGCCGAAGGCATTTTTTCTTTGGTGACCAGTTCGTAATCACTCAGATGATCGTAGACAGTGGTGACAGTGGAGTCAGTCAACTCAGCGACAAGATAATAGTCTTCAGAATTACTCAAGCTACGATAGAGACGTCTGGCAGTGATTTGTTCGCTCGAAGAAGGCACTGGAATGTGATCAATTTTGATGACACGACCATCACCAGTCAGGGCAAGAGCCCGCGAGCTATCGGAGGGACTGCTTTCGCCGTTTTCACCAACAAAAGTAAGTTTATAGCGATAAAGCCCGGTGTTGTTGGTGTTATTGAAGGCTTGTGTGAGTGTGTAGTCATTGACAATATCGAAAGTGGAGTGTGAGGTATTGTCGGGGATAGTTTTGACCAAGTAGTACTCCGAGCCGTTGTTTTTGGTGCGATAAAGATTGCGAGCGACCACACTGGGGTGATCGGAGGTGGCTAAATCATTGATAATAATAGCTTGACCGTCTTTGGTTAGATCATATGCACGTGCCGGACTCAGGCTGGTTTCGGCGCCGTCGCTGGTGACAAAAGTATAAGCATATTGATAACGACCAGCTACGAGTTTACTTTCCGATTGTTCTTGAGTGCTAAGGGTGAGGTTGTTGGTGGGCGCGCTAATTTTGCGCAGGGCATTGACATCAGTAATATCTTCATTAATAGTCATTTTGCTGATATCAGGACCAGAAATAAATTCAAAAGCAATACTGCCGTTGTTGATGGTGAGTTTTTGTTTGGTGTTGGTAGTACCCAGTCCTAAATTGCCATTTTTGTCAATATAAGCGCTATTCCAGGCGGTTTTGGCCACATTGGAGCGGAAAGTGAGACCAGTTTCATCGTAAGTAACTGCGGAATTTTTGCCTTGGAGATTGAGATTGCCAGAAAGATTGAGATTGGCTGACGCGGTGGCAGTGCCCATGTAAATATTGCCACTACCTGGAAGTAAGTAGAGATCGCCTGTTTGTGAGACCAAGCCCAAATTGCCAATATTGATGATAGCAGTATCGCTGGTGGCAAATTTAAAATTGCCATTACCATCTACCACGGGAATGGTATTGGCGGTGGCCGACTGACTGGCACTATAGCCTTGTAGTGATTCGGAATTGAGGGCAAAGGGCACGCTTTTGATCAACTGTCTGGGGAAAAGTACCTCGTTGTCAACACTAATTTGCACCCAGACATTGCTATTTTGGGCAAAAATATTGCCGAGTGTCTGGCCACAATTGGCATCATCAAAGCCGTCACCACGACCGGCGCCGAGATTGACTGTGAAAATACCACTACTATTGGGCTGAATAGTGCACACACCGCTATCCCAGAGAATTTCGCCACCGATCGGCGGCGGGGTATTGCCACCGCTAGTATTGTAAAAAACAAAACGCATTTTTTTGGGCGCAGTAATCGAATTTTGGTCATAATCGGTCAATCGCCCTTGAAAGGTAAGAATTCTTGGTGGGCTGGCGGCTGGTTGCTGCTGGCCAATGTCTTCAGAAGCAAAATTGTAGTTGGCATTCTTGATTAGCTGATTGATGCCAAAAACACAAGTACCAATACCAAAAACTGCGGCGGCAAAAACGGGAAGGTTACGATTGACGCTACTGCTAGTGGTTGTTTCTTGATCGTCACTAAAAGCACTCGTATCGAGCGTATCTGGTTTTTCTTGGTTAGCCTTGGCAAAAAGATTGGCTTTTTGGTAAGGACTGACAGTATCAGGGACAACTTGAGCGGGTAGAGGTCTGGCATTGCCCTGAAGTATGGCCTCGATGCTTCCAAGCTGCTTGACACCAGCGGCCAGACGACTGCTATCTGGATGGTCATCAAGTAATTCTTGTAGGTCGCCTAGTTGCTTGACATGAGGTCGATTAATTTTGGTACTTCGAGCCACAGTAGGCTTTTTTTTGTGACTTGGACTGGAGGTTGTAGTGTCATTCTTAGCGGACTGGAGATAAGAATTGAGTAGCTGTTTGCGCTTGGCCGCGGAGAGCTGCTTAACTGCGACAGGATCACTACTTTTCTTTGCCGGTGTTTTTAAATTCTCATCAGCCATAATATTTTTCTACGTGATCAATATTACTATAATTTTGTGGGGTTGTCAAATATAGATTTTAACAATGTGATCATGAGGTTATGATTTTAATAATTGTTGATTTACCGCTAAATAATTGATAAATGATAATTATTAAGACCTATAACATATAAAACGTTAAAATTTATATATCTTATAATATTTTTTTCCACACTTTTTACTCAAGTAAAAAGTAAATTTTAGTAACTTTTATGTCTCAATTAATTATTGGTGGAAAAATGATTGGCTAACGTGTAAAATTGTCTTTTATATGAGATTATCATGATTATAGGCAAAGCGCCTGTAAGCAATTTGTTTATGTTAAGGCAATGATAGCAAGCTCATTGTTGTAATTGCCTACTTTTGTAAGAGAAAGTGACATAAGTTGCTACTTTACAAATCGCTGATTTCTGGTAATATAATACATATCGTTGAGTCACTACTCACATGTTTATGAGCACACTCACGATTCCGAAAGGGCATTGTTATGCGTGGACTGTCCAGCGATACCAATGCTTTTTCTTTTGCCAAAAATCTCTCTTGTTTTGGTCACGATTAGTACTTGACAATTTTGAATAATCTGTTATAATATGGTTTATATGGTCTCAGTTTTGGAGCAATGCAAGCTAGTTTGTCACCCCAATCCACTCGCACGTAGTGACGCGGTTTGTATGGTCCGAATAAGGAACACTTTTTACAATAAATCGCTTTTTGACTATTCGCCACAAATGATGGAGGTGGCACTCACTACCAGACCCAAAGCTGGTCCTACTCAGGTGCGTATTCACTTTGGGGGCCATCTGCTGGATTTTGTACTCAATTTTATGATGACGTTGTCGATTTTGGTGACTTTGCTTTACTTTTTGCCTGGGGTTTTGGATCTACTCATACCTGGCCGTATCAATCTAGGTCGTGAGTCGAGTGTGATGGAAGAAACCATGGCTTCGGTGAGCTACACCAGTAGCGATCTACTCATGATGCCTGAGACTACTGTTAGCACCCCGATTCCTGTCACCCCTCAAGTGACTGACTCCACTCACCGCGTGCAGCCAGAATATGACCTTACTTTGCCAGAAGGACGGTGGATTGTGAGTGAAAGCGCTGGGATTAAAGCGCCGATTTACACCAATAATGACATTGCCGATACCAAAGTTGTTGATGATATTTTGGATCGTGGCATTTATTTATACCCACAATACGATAGTATTGGCTGGAGCGGTCGGGAAGTGATTTTGGCTGGTCACCACTACAATATGAATGTTTCCGAGCAAAAACGCCAACAATCTTTCCAAAACTTGGAAAAATTGCAAGTTGGTGATCGTGTACAGATTGTTGACGATTATAAAATTTGGACTTATGAGATTTATAAAATTGAGCAGTCAACTGAGATTACCGAACCAAATCCTGATTTGATGATGTATACTTGTATTTTTTGGTGGGATGCCAAATTACGGCTTTTTGTTTATGCCAATATTGTGGAATAGTGCAATTGTTCACAAAATTTGTACAATTTAGTTTTTTATAAAACCATTGTTTTGCGCCTATTTATTATATTATTGAGTAAAATTTGTCTATAAAAAACTCGTAAAGCGATTCTTCGCGCTAATAGTTGCGCCACCACTCATCTTCGCTGTATTCGGGCTCGTTATTAAGCTCAAAGATAGGTGCGTCTTCGAGTGGTAAAAGCCGGCGGATGTTGGAGCGGCAGTAATAACAATTGCTGCTACCACGTCGACAAGGAGGGAAGCTTTTCCATGTACCATTGGCGAGGTAATAATTGCTATTGATAATAGCGTTACTGTTGCCCAAATATTGCCAGCCGACAGTGGGCTCAAGACTGGTGCATAAAACAAAACCAGCAAACTGTTGATAGGGGATGTGACTCATGAAAGAATAATAATAAGGATAGTCAGTCACCTTGGGGCTAATATCACCAGATAGACATTGATTATTCGCTTGAGCAAAGGGGCCACCTGTCTGATGGGCGTCTATCTGACCACTTTCTTGCAGATTGTCGCTGGTATAGTGATCAATACTAGTATCATAGCAAGTTTCAAGAGCATTGGCCACAAGATTGAGCTGATTGATACGCTCTAGGTTGCGTTCATCGGCCGTTGTGGTTTGTAAATACTCGATTTCGGCTACGCTGGCTGCATCAGTGGCTTCGCGATCACTGATAGGGTTGATGTTTACGGGCGATCGCAAAAAATTGGCAATAGGCTGACTGTTTTCGGGAGGGGAGATCTTATGACTAGTAGTGTCGGAGAGATTAAGATCAAAGGTGTAGGTATAATGATCACTTTGGCCTTCGAGATAGATTTTGGTGAGCTGATGGCTGTGAGTGTCCACTTCTAGAATCAGATTTTTTATCTGGCGTACCCATTGGCTAATTTGTTGTGGCTCCAACCAATCACTATTGTTGCGACTACACTGGTCAAAGTGAAATTGCGCTCCTAGTTGAGTGAGAAAATTGGTAAGCTGATTGGCTTTAATTTGCCCAGTGTAAAGACGGTGGCCACTGGTAGTACGAATGGGACTAGTGGCGGCTGGTTGGAGACTAATGAAAGGGTTTTCTTGGTAAATGGCAATTATTTGTGAACGATTATCACTGGTAAGTTGACGATAAAGACAAGTGTAGTCAATATGATTATCACTGGTCTTGTTGGCTTGAGCTATGGCTGTCAGTTCATCATTTTGAGCTTGCCACCAATGATTTTCTGCTTGGAGGACACGGCCATTCTCGAGGGCGGTTGCCAAACTGGCATGAAGTTGGCGTTTTTGGGCTTGATCAAGGGAGTCCAAAAAAGTGGCGATGCCACTGGCATTAACATAATTAACACCTGCATTATCAAGGATATTATCGATTTGTAATGTCTGCGTGCGTGATTTGGTGGTGATGGCCAACTGGTGGCGACCTTGCCAGGCCGGATACAGGAGTTGATTCTGACTGTTTAAGTGAATTGAAGAAATATCTAGGTCTTGATTTAAAGCGTTGGCGTCATAAGTGATAGTGGCACTCATGCCAGGGGTACTTGTCAGTTGACTGATAGCATCAAGGGTGATTTTTTCTGGACGCGTCCAGCGATAATAACGCCAACCAAGAGCGCCAGCCGCAATGGCCACTAAGAGCGTCAGAATACCAGCGATAAGCCAAAGCAGGCGCTTGTCAATTTTTTTCTTGGTGGGTTCTAGGGGATCGAGAGGAGTAGACATGGGCATGCTGGTCACCTCCTGAGTCGACCCAGGACTAGCAACAACTGGCGACAAAGAGGTATTCGTTTGTGGCATGGTGATGATAATGATAACACACTTGCGACTATTTGTCGAGGGTACATTTGTCAGGCAAGTGTCTTTGTGAGTACAATGTATGTACAAAAATATCTTGGTTTATAGTAATAATTTTATTTTGTACACACAAGAGGCGTACAGAGTTGCAATTGTGTCCAAAGTGGTGTAAAATAAGCATCAATCAAGCAGGAAGGAAGAATGAAACAATTTGATACGAGAATTCAAACTCGATTGGATAGCAATCTCAAACAGCAAGCCGAGAAAGTGTTTGACGCGCTAGGAATGGATTTGGCCACTGCTATTCGTCTTTTTTTAAAACAAGCGGTGATCCAAAATGGTTTGCCTTTTGGTATGATGGGGCTTGACGGACTGAAAGAGACTTGTTCCAATCAAGTAACGCGCGAGCTTTTGGTCAGCGATGGTCATGCTTATGAAGTGTTGCGCACACAACAAACCTGCAAGCTGGCCTCGCCAGAAACTCAAGCACAGTTGTTACAGACTGAGTCGGGGTCACCATCTCTAGCCAAGGGTGTTTGATGGCAAAAAGAGTGGAGGAAAATGACAATCAATCGCCCTCAAAGTATCATTGTTTTGGCTCGAGCCAAGGGCAATGGGCACTCCTTACCTCTGGCGACTAGTAGTGTCCAGGCTGGTTTTGCCACTTGGGTGGAAGACAGCATTGATCGGGATTTGAGTTTGGATGATTATCTGGTGGAACATCAGGCAGCCACTTTTTTGGTGCGAGTGGCCGGTGAATCAATGATTGAGGCAGGAATTTTACCAGGAGATGTTCTGGTGGTGGATCGTAGTCTCCAAGCCCAATCAGGACAAATAGTGATTGCCGTGGTTGATGGTGATTTATTGGTCAAAAGATTGATCAAGCGTGGTACTCGAGTAGAGTTGCGGGCGGAAAATCAACATTTTCCGCCTCTTGTTATTCCTGAGGGGGCGCAAGTGGAGATTTGGGGAGTGGTGACGGGGGTGGTGCGCAAATTGGCGCAGTGCTGATTTTGTGAGTACATTGTACTCACAATCTGATTTTATTGATTGATCGTGTAAATTTTGTGAGCCTCTTGTGAGTACAAATTAGTGCACGAGCGGGAGCTGGGTCCATGAGGTGGAGTATTCTGGAGAGCGCCTGGTAGCACGCGAATGCCATTTGCTAGCTGTTGGCTTTGCCTGATTGCTGGGACGAGTGGTGGTCAGGCCAATATTGATTTTGTGGTCGCCGTAGTGGCGATTGATTTTGCCGATAGCACCCATGAGGGCTTGTTTTTTGTCTTCTGACAGATCTGAAGGCATTAAATTAATCAGCTGTGGTTGCCAGGCATTTTCTGATTCCAGCCCGCTTAAAATAATGCCCGCTTTTTTATAAGCAAATCCAGGACGATAGATAGCTGCCAAGCCTTGCTTCATGGCGCTGGCTAAGTCCGGCAGATAACTGCTTGATTGACTCAGGCCTATGGTGTGCGAGGCAGCGTAGCGTCTGGGTAAATCTACATAATTACTAGTGCGAATGTAAGTCGTGACAAAGCTGGCTCGCCAATGTTGACGGCGTAAATTGTCAGTGGCGAGGCTCAAAAAAGCCGCCAAAGCTTGTTCTAGCTCGTTTTGCTGATAAACATTGGCAGCAAAACTGCGGCTGCGCAAGATTTGGCGGCGATTGACCGGTGCTTGAGTGAGCTCTATACAGCTGACTCCATGAAGTTCATGCCAAGTACGCAGTCCACCCAGACCCAAAAGTTTGCGGACGTATGTGGGTGATAAATTCATGAATTGGCCGACAGTGTCAATTTTAAGGCTTAAAAGCTGGCGAATGCTTGCTCGTCCCAAACCCCAAACGTTGGTAATTGGACACGAATGTAAATATTGTGTGTGCCAGCGATTGTCGCTGGGTAGCCACACGAGGCTGCCGTTGCCAAAAAAATCATTTTTAGCAATGCCAACAGCGAGCTTGGCAAGGGTTTTGCTGGGAGCCACGCCCACAGTTACAGGAATGCCGAGATTTTGAGCAATTTTTGTGCACAGCTTTTGGGCCCACAGTGTCCAATCGTGAGTAGGTAGGTGCGTTAAGCGCACAAAACATTCATCAACTGAGTAAATTTCTTGTTCACCAGTTTCTATGTATTCGCCAATGAGTTTCATCATTCGTGTTGACAAGTCACCATAGAGACGAAAGTTGCTCGAAAAAAAATGAATTTTGTATTTATTGATTTTATCGGCGATTTGAAATCGGGGTGCACCCATGGGAATGCCCAAATCTTTAGCCTCACGCGAGCGAGAAACAGTACAACCATCATTACAAGACAAAACAATCACTGGCTGATTGCGTAAATCTGGACGAAAGACGCGCTCACAAGAGACGAAAAAGTTGTTAGCATCGATTAAAGCCCATAATTCCATAGTAGATATTATAACACAGTTATGACTATAAGAGCATAAATAGCAAAAGTCATGCAAACTGCCAAAAATACCCTAGAATTTTATCATTTTCATGTTATAATATATAAACTTATAAATTATCAAGAAAGGTCAAATGTCGATCTCTCTCAAACAATACAGTGTGACTGTGGATAGCAATCAACCAGAAAAATCAGCAGACTTTTATGAAAAACTCTTGGGCTGGACCAGAGGCGAAGCATTTGGTTTTCCTTTGGTGAGTGATCCGCAAACAGGTTTCGGTATGCTCTTTGTTAAAGATGATTTTTCTTATCAACCGCCAGTGTGGCCAGAGCAACCAGGAAAACAACAAAAACAGATTCATTTTGATTTTACGGTGTCGGATTTGACAGCGGCCATAACGCAAGCAGAGCAATTGGGCGCCAAAAAAGCAAGTGAACAATTTTTGGGCGATCATGGTGTGGCGATGATTGATCCCGAGGGACGTGTTTTTGATTTTCTTCAGGGTTAAATTGTTACTTATTGAACTTTTACTCTTAAAGCGAGCCCAACAGCTCGCTTTTTGTACGCCTTAAAGGTTCACAAAAATTTGTTGATTTATAGGTAATATTTAATTATGTGAGTACAAAAGACGTACGAAAATAAACCATAAAAAATCCCGAATATGGTGTATTTTTGGGAGCACACTTATGGGCTTGAAAGCCTGTACCAAGCTTAATGCTTAATGAGACTTGACAAAAACGCGACTATGTGCTACAATAAGCCTCATCTTTGTATGACGGTATTATAATATGTTTTCCTGATTTGAGGTCGAGTTAGCTCTTTTTTTGGTAGATGATCTCGGCAGAGTGCGAGGAAGCGGAAAGAAAAATATGGCCGAAGAAATGCAAAATTTATCATCATTAGCCGTACCAGTAGATCCTACTGTTTTGGAGCCTGTCCGCCCCAGACGTGGTCGACGCAAAAAAACTGAGGTGATTGAAAGTAATTCGGTGAGTTTGGAACATAAACCAACAACACCTTCAATTCCAATGGTGCCTATGGCTCCAGATGCGCCGCCGGCAGTTTCCATTGCGGCCACTCCAGTCAAAAAAAAGCCGACACGCAAACCCCGGACAGTAAAAACACCTACCGAGGCGGCCGCGAGTGGCAGTTTGGCGTCACCAACACTGCGCAAAACAGCTTTGCGTGTGGCGCCGCCAAAAACCGCCTACAAAACTGTTAGTGCTCCGGGTGTATCGGTGTCAGTGCCAGCCAAACCTGAGCCTTTGTTGGAGCCACCAACATCAATTACTCAAGGGACGGTACTCAAGCCTCACGATACGCCGCCGATCAAAAAAACTTTGTCACCAGCGGCTTTGGCGGCATTGCGCGTGAAAGTTGACCCAAAAGCGGAATTGCAAAAAATTGCTGCTGCTCAAGCAGCAGTAGTGAGTGAGTCAACGACTGTGCCCGAAGTGCCGAGCGGTCAGCTGAATTTAAGTAAAATTCCTGTCCCGACACAAACACAAATTACGCCCATCAATCAAATTTCATCCAAATCTTTGAATTTTAAAGGTAAAAAGCGCAGTCAGCCGATAAATCCCAATCAAATTGCTGGTGGTGGTAAAGCCATGCGGCCAGTTAGTGGCTTTCTGGATACTTTCCGGGAAAATATGCCAGTGGTGCGTGTACGCTATGGTGAAAGTGAAGAAGATGCTTTTGTGCCACCACAAATGATGCGCAAGTATCGTTTACAACCGGGCGATGTTATTACTGGTGTCGCTCGCGAACCCAAAGAAACTGATCGCTACTGGTGTTTGATGTCTATCACCAAAGTCAATGATATGCCTTTGGAAGAGTATATGAACAAGCCCCGGGTGCGCTTTCATCAATTAACCCCGGTGTATCCAGACGAGCAAATCAAGCTCGAGACAGGTGCCGATCCTTTGTCGACGCGGATGGTGGATTTGATTGCTCCCATAGGAAAGGGGCAACGTTCTTTGATTGTCTCACCGCCAAAGGCTGGTAAAACAAGTTTACTGAAAGAAATAAGTACTGGTGTCGCTGCTAATTATCCTGATATTTTCTTAATGGCAGTGCTAATTGGCGAGCGCCCTGAAGAAGTGACCGATCTGCGCCGTCACATTGAAAAAATTACTCATGGTCGTGGAGAGGTAGCAGCGAGTAACTTTGATGAACCGGCCGAGAGTCAGTGCCGAGTAGCTGAGCTGGCACTGGAGCGAGCAAAACGCCTGGTAGAGAAGGGAATGGACGTAGTGATTTTGCTTGATTCTATCACCCGTTTGGCTCGCGCTTATAATTTATCTATTCCAACATCTGGCCGAACTTTGTCTGGTGGTTTTGATCCTGCCGCCCTTTTCCCACCCAAACGATTTTTTGGTGCCGCGCGCAATTTTGAGGTGCCAGGGAGCTTGACTATTATTGGTACAGCCTTGGTGGACACTGGTTCGCGGATGGATGATTTGGTGTATGAGGAATTCAAAGGCACTGGCAATCAAGAGTTACATCTGGATCGGCGGTTGGCCGAACGGCGTATTTATCCGGCCATTGAAGTGCAAAAATCGGGGACTCGTCGTGATGACCTGCTGATGGATCCGGTGACTTATCAAGCGGTCTTGACATTGCAACGTATGTTGGATACACTAGATAATGGCGAAAGGACGATGACTTTGATGTCGCAAATGAGGCGTACTAAGAGTAATCGTGAATTTTTGCAGTCGCTACGTAGCTAAGGGTGTAAATGTGAATATAGTATGAAGAAGAAAAAAAGCCTAAAGACCAAGCAAAAAAAACAAAACGTACAAATTTTGTCTGATTTTAGTGCCTATTTAAATTTCTGGCATCGTTATTTGCGGGTGCGGGTTTATACTCCTTTTTCGTACTTTGAGAAAGGTAAGGATACGCTGGTTGGTGGTCTTTATAATGATCGAGGTAAACGCTCGCGACCGATTTTGCACATTGGCGTTGTGACTACGGCCTTTTTTGTGGTGGTAGTGGCCCCCTTGGTTTTTGAGCAGTCATCGCAGCGTGAGGCGGGTTTGAGTAGTAATGTCTTGGCTGCAGCCACTGATGATGTTAGCTTTTATACGATGCAGGCTGAAGAAGTGAAAGCTTTGCGTGGTGGTGAGATTACTGTCCACACAGTGCAATCGGAAGAAACCTTGGAGTCGATTGCTCAGCGCTATGGTTTGACCAAAGAGACGATTATCTGGGAAAATAATCTCAAGCAAAATGCAACAGTGCAAGAAGGTGATGAATTGCGAATTTTGCCGGTGGATGGTATTCGCCACAAAGTGACCAAGGGTGAAACTATTGAAAGTATTGGTAAAAAATATGGTCTAGAAGGTGCAGCCGTCCAGGCAATTGTTGATTTTCCTTTCAACGATTTTGTCAATGATGAAACTTTTGAGTTGGCGGTAGGACAATATTTGATGATTCCTGGCGGTCAAAAACCCAAGGAAGCGTCCAAGCCTGTGGCAACTTTTGCTCGTGTTCTGACTCCAGATGCGGGGACGGTGAGTGCTACGGGAGATTTTATTTGGCCGGCGGCAGGCATTATCACTCAAGGCTATTCGTTTTACCATAAAGCCATCGATATCGCCAATTCTAGTAGTGGCCCGATCTTGGCGGCCGATAGTGGCATTGTGACTGCTTCTGGTTGGGATACCTCTGGTTATGGCAACAAAGTCATTGTGGATCACGGCAATGGTACTCGGACTCTTTATGCCCACTTGAGGGTAATTAATGTTGTTGAAGGACAAAGTGTCAATCGTGGCGATATTTTGGGTGAAATGGGGACGACTGGTCGTTCTACTGGCACTCACTTGCATTTTGAAATTCGCCAAGATGCGGTCTTGCTCAACCCGATGGACTATTTACGATAATAAAGGTTAAAAAATGCTTGATTTGGTACGATTATTTCTCAAGGCAGGTGATGGCGGTCATGGACGAGTGGCTTTCTATCGTAATCGTCGTGTCCTTAAAGGTGGTCCGGTAGGTGGTGATGGTGGCGATGGTGGCGATATCATTATCGAACTCGACACTCGTTTAAACACTTTGCAACATTTTTCTGGTAAGAAAAAGTTTATTGCTGGCGATGGACTACGAGGTGGCAAAGCCAGGCAAGTAGGTAAAAATGGTCAAGATGTGGTTATCACTGTTCCTTCTGGGACGGTAATTTGGCTGTATCAAGAAAATAATGTATCGAAGTTGCGACGTGAAAGAGTGGGTGTCCGTCGTCTTTTGGCTCGCGATGATCTGCCTCGCGAGAAATATTTTGTGGAAAAAGAGACCAATCCACCACCCCTTAGGGAGCCTGATAATATTAATAGTGATGAGAGGCCGTTTTTTCGTGATTATTTGCATGATCGTCTCGATGACGATCAAGCGGAATTTTTACCGTTGCCACCAGGCAAGCTTGTTCGCCTGGCAATGATTGATGGCAAACTTCCTCGAGTAGTGATTTGTCAGGGTGGTTTTGGCGGTCGTGGCAATGATGCCTTTAAGTCTTCGCGTAATACTACACCGCTGGAAGCAGAATATGGTACCTGGGGTGAACAGAAAATGATTTTTTTGGAGCTTAAGTTATTGGCCAATATTGGTTTGGTGGGTTTGCCAAATGCAGGCAAAAGTACATTGCTTGCTCATCTAACTAAGGCGCGTCCTAAAGTAGCTGACTATCCTTTTACGACTTTGGAGCCGTTTTTGGGGGTTTTAAACTATCCAGATGAACGTAGTTTAGTAATAGCTGATATACCGGGATTAATTGAAGGCGCAAGTGAAGGGAAAGGTCTGGGTTTTGACTTTTTGCGTCATTTGGATAATTGTCGGGAGTTGATCTTTGTTTTGAGTTTGAGTGGTGAACAGGTATTTGCTAAGGCAAGTGATCAACACAAAGCACATTGGTTGCGTGAGCAATTGGAAGTACTTTTGGGCGAATTGAGTGATTATAGCGAACATTTGGCGAAAAAGAACTGCCTTTTTGTCATCAATAAGATTGATTTATATTCATCGACGCTGATTGCGGCCATTAAAGATGAGTTTGCCGCTGAAGAATCGGGGTTGGTCTTGGTATCTGCTGCCACCGGTGATGGCTTAGCAGAGTTGAAAAAACGCCTTTGGCAAACTTTCGCCTAATTTTTGTGAGTACAAGAGGCTCACAATGTGAGCCTGATTGTCGTTAGCTATCACCGCGGCTATTTGTGAGAAGTCGCGTTTTTTTTTGTACGCAGTGGCTATCGTTGCGAATATTAGCTGTAATGGTGGTAGCGAGCAGCTGTCTCGAGTATTTAATATAATTTCATAGTTATAGGATAAAACTCTAATTACAGAATAATTTATATTATATTTACATCAAATATGGTCGTGAAACTACTTACTGACTGGGCGCGAGATAGCGTACGGTTCGTACTTAGTAGTTAGTTTAAGCAAATCTTTTATTAAATAGCTGTTTTTGGCGATTAATATTATTAATGAATCTTTGTTCGTATAAATTGAAAGCAGCCGTTTTCTGTGGCTTAGAATTAAAAATATGTGGATTGTTGTTTGAGAGCAGACATGAATATTCACAAGTATAAATCGACAAGAGACGTTTAATGTTCTTAAATTGTGTACATTATGCTAAAAATAATTTATAGATGAATATAATTTTTATATTTAAAATGAGTTAATTTTAACTATACGACGATTAACATGACAGTTAGTTACTATTACCAGGCTAGCAAATATTTGTACTGGCTTAAATGACTTATAAGTGTTCTTAAAATGTATACAAAATTACAAAAACACTTGATATATCCTATAAAATTATTAATAATAAACACTCAATAATGAATCATTAATCCTGGATTTACTAGATTATGAGTCGAGATATGTCTGGCCAATTACTGCTAGATAGTTATTTGGGCGTATGTTCTTAAAAACTCTACAATTTCCGTATTTTACTTGATAAATAGAAAAAAACATGTATAAAAATACACATTAATATGTCTTCTAGGTCCAAAAAACGCCCCCTGATAGCGGGGGCGTTTGCGGGCTATTGAGTGTTTCTATTCGCTTAAAGCCTTAATTTTGGCTTGCACAGCTTGATAGTCACTACTGTCAGCGTCCACCAATTGTAAAACATTGTTATAACTGGTCAAGGCCAGGTCGGTTTCACCTTCTTGCTCATAAAGAGTGGCTAGCTGGTAATTACTTTGAGCCGAAGTGGGATCGAGTTGTAGCGCTTGTTGATAGACGCTGAGCGCTTCATCGAGTTTGCCCGTGCCTTGATAGAAACCACCCAGGCCTAGGAGAATATTGGGATTGTGTGGTTGCAAAAGTGCAGCTTGACCATAAGCGTGGGTAATACGGTCCGCCAATGTTTCAAAGCCAGATTGACTGTCAAGGTAAGGGTAGGCTTCTTGCATAATTTGGGCATATTTGTTGTAATTATCAGCATGCGTGGGGGCAATCGCAATTGCTTTTTGAATGAAATTAATGGCATTCTCATAATGCTTGAGTGCTTGCTCGCTGTCTTGATTAAGTTGAGCCAGCATTAGCTCGGTTTCGGCAATTGCGGCATTGGCATTGGTGTTATCGATGTCTGGAGCAGCCTTAACTGCTCGCGCTGATAAGTCGATAAAATCAGAAAGATTATCCTCTAAAACTGCTTGCTGTGACCGTTCAAAAAGATAGAAACCCTGATAGTTACGTGCTAAATTAAGAATAAAAATTATTAGCAGTATGGAAGATATAGTGCCAAATGACATGGTGATAACACTGCTGCTATCGCGATTTTCTACTTTTTGAGTACTTTTTTCTGATGAAAAAGTGGCGAGATTCAAATTGAGTAAAATTTGTCTATTTTTATTGGTAGCAAAAGTGATTAATATTACTTGAATCATCAATATTAAAGGATAAATTGCAGTAAATAATTGTACAAAGAAAGAGATCAAAAGGATGAAGTATAAATCGCGATTTTTCTCCTCTTGGCGAAAGCATAAATATAATGTTTGACCGATAAGAATAAGCCAGGCTGCTAAAGCTAAAAGTCCATAAAGACTGAAGATGGTCAACGGTAAGCAATAGGCTTGATGAAATCGGCCGAGATGATTGGTGTCAGTGTCGAGACTGTACTGATCATAAATATCGGCGTAATTTTGCGATTTAGAGCCTAGAAACAGCCGTTTGTAGCTAAATTGGTTATTGGCAGCGAGGGCGCGGGCAGCGGTCGAAAATGAGGCCGCAAATGAGGGTGTAGTGGCCGGTAATTGAAAGCTCAAATAAAAAGACATAATTAACCCGATAATAAAGGTGGGAATGAGAATTAATTGGCCGGTTTTAAATTTGTTTTTTTTGAAGTAGTTAGCGCCAACTCCAGCCAGGCCAATGAACATCAAGCTCTGATAAAGACCAGGTGTGTTGAGAGTTTGGGCCCAGGAAGAAGGCAAAAAGGTAAAAAAACTATTGGCGAGGCTTACCCCCAAGGCAACTACTCCTAGGCTACACACAGTCAGGGTTAGTTTTGTGGCCACTTGTGAGTTGTTGATTTTTACCAAGATACTTGAACAAATGGCACTCAGGCTAAAAGCAATCATGAGTCCGCCAAGACCAAGAAAAGATGCGGTAGCGTGAGTGGGTGTCGTGGCAATGATCGCTGCTCCCAGACAAAGAGAAAAAAGAATGAGCGAGGGTGTAAGTGGTGAGAGATTGAGATAGAGATGACGCCGGCGGAAGCAAACAATCAAAAAATAGGCAAAACTAAGACTGGTGAAAGCAAAAAAAGACAGCATTTTGAGGCTGGCTGGGAAAACCGTGAAACCGTCAGGTAAAAATGCGATTGCTGCCAGAGAAATTAAGAGAGTGGCGAAAGCCAAGCTACTTGATATTGCAGAACGATTAATGTTTGACATAATACACTCATTATATGAAATTTACCCGATTTTGCAAGAGTGCAAACAGACGAAAATTGGTATTTTGGTCATTAAATGGCGACTCTCTATCGTGATTGAAGTCAAAATTGACGATATTTTTTTCGGTGTAAAAATTACAAAATTTCGCGTGAGAAATATCTGTGCGTTAATAAATTATTATATGCAAATTTTGCATTAATAACATTAATGCATAAAATGCGTTAATAAACCAGATAATGCAATAATAATGCGTTAATAATTATAAGTCATATCAGTAAGAAAAAAATGTTTTTCAACAATACTGCAACAATTGAAAATTAACAGCTAAATTAATCCCTCAACCAAATTGACGACAATTGCATTGAGAAACTCTCATGCTAAGTTGGCAAATAATGATTTATTGATCAACCGAAGTAATCATAACTAAGACATATTGACTTGCCATTACCACGAAGATAGCCAAGTGGATTAATCTAATTTAGATGGCAAAATTTAGGCTTCACCATATGCAGCTGAATAGTTGTTCATTAACTTTGGTTTGGTGGCCAAAATGACCGAAATTTGACAACAATACATTTTTATCATTTGTTGAAAGATGTGCGAAAGTTGTTTTAATCTGATGTTAGCAGTTGTAGTTACTGGCTGCTAAAAGAGAAATTGCTAAAAAATTTCCTAAATATAGGAATTTTTTTGGTGTTAAGTTGAAAAACGCTGCCAGAGTGAGGAATATGACATTTAAATTTCGCAAATTCCATTGGATGCTAATAAATAAGATGATGTAACCGAAAATATTAAATAATAATGCTTCAGAGGGTTACCAGATATAAGCCTGGAAACATCAATTTTCTTAATTTTGATTTTCGCTGCGAATTGCTACAGGCTAAAATATCGGGTAAAAAATTGTAAGTACAAATCAAAAATGAGAAAAGTTTATTTAAGTCTCTTTATATTAAATTTTACGTTTTTGCGGAAATAGCCAACCAGATATTGCGGGAATAGTGCGGTAAATATGCGGTAATAAAAATTCAGCTTGTAATTTATGTCTATTGGTTGCTTTGCAACCAAATACATTTGTTGGGAGTGAAATGATTTGAAATGATTGCCAGTATAATTCAACGCAGATTATGAGAAATGCATTACAGTGGCTTTACGCCAAAAAGTTTTACCTTATTTTCGCATCAATTTTGCTTATTTTTATGGGTTTTTTGACTATAGTTTGGTGGCTAATTTCAGCTCATGTACGTCAAGAACGCTTTACTATCCAATGTCCTGACAGCAATGAGAATATGTCTGATTTGACTGCTGGTGTGACGTCTCCGGCTCCTGTAAATCAAGCATATATTGTGGTCGATATTGGTGGCGGGGTAGTTAATCCTGGAGTCTATGTTGTTGCTTCTAGTGATAAATTGGCTGATTTGGTCCAAAAAGCCGGCGGATTGAGAGAAGAGGTGCTGGATATGCATTTGGTGCAAAAGCAGCTAAATTTGGCCCAATCATTAAGCGATGGGCATAAGTATTACATTCCCTACCGCGGTGAGACCTGGACACAGACTGGAACAAGTACGACTCCACCTTCTCAGGCGGACATCTCTAGTAGTAATACAACTTTGATTTCATTAAATAATGCTGATTTAAAGGCTTTACAGACGCTTAATGGTGTAGGTGAGGTGAGAGCGCAGCAAATCATCGATAATCGGCCCTATACTCAGCTAAGCGATGTTGTCACCAAGGGTGCACTCACACAAACAGTTTTTGATAAAAATAAGGATTTGCTCACACTCTAATTTCGGGTCAAAACAGGTGCTCATTTTTATGAAAAAATCTAGGGTATATATTTATACATTGATACTGATTGCACTATTATTTCTGATGATAATTTATCGATATCAAAATTTAACCCGAAACCAAATAAAGTCCGTAAATCAGCAAATCAGTTTCAACTATTTGTTGAACTCGTATCCGAGTAATTGTGTTTACCAGGCTATTAATGGCTACCAATTCCGCCTTCCTGCCTGTAACCAATTGACTATAGGCGAATATTATACGATTATTGGCACTGTGAGGGCACCGACTGATAAAGTTAACGATTATTATTATAATATTGATGTATCGCAGATTACTCCATATCAGCATCCATGTTGTTCGCTAAATTTTTTTATAGTGACATTATATCAAAAAATGTTGGATTGGACGCTTAAAATCAGAATGACTCTCAAATATTTTTTGGCTCGATTTTTACCCCAAGAGAATGCTAGTTTAGTCTTAGGTCTGGTGCTTGGCTCTAGCATGGCCGACTTCACCTCTGGATTTAAGGCTATAATTAAGCAATTGGGTCTGTCCCACATGGTTGCTGTATCTGGATTTCATCTTGGGGTTTTATTCGCCTTTACCTCTGGAATATTCACTTCTATCTTTTCCAGAAAACTAGCTGTTTTAGCCACGATAATTTTTTTAGCCTGGTACTCGCTACTTGTTAGCACTCCGTTGTCACTGGTGCGAGCTTTGTTTATGCTGATTTTATCTTTGATTGGTCGCAATTATTTTTATAAATATACAAATTCTTTTTTGATTTTGCTTCAGGTTTTTCTTTTTATGTCTCTTTTATCGGTCTTAAATATCTTCAATGTTGGTCTCCAATTGAGTTTTTTATCGACAGCCGGTATTCAACTTTTTGCCAACTATTTTTCTTGCTCGTCATCTGTTTTTGCTCTTACTTTGCGTGAGAATTTCTTGAAAACTTTACTTACACGCCTGGTCGTTTTAATTAAAGCCTCAATTTTGACGTCTTTGTCAGCTCAGCTGATGTCTTTACCGGTGATAATTAATGTTTTTGGTGAGCTTGCGCCCCTTGGATTTGTCTCAACTCTCATCTTTTCTTCGCTGCTTACCTTCCTTGTTTGCTTGAGTGTGCCACTGTTGTCCTTCTCAATTATGACGGGTACTTACAATTATATGTTTTATTTAATTGGCCCTTTATATCTATTTTTGTCTGATCTGTCTGGTTTTTGTATGAAACTTCTGACTTTGTCCGCTGACTGGATGGGACACCTGGTTTCTGTTCGCTTTTCCTTTGGTTGGACTGAAATTGCTATTTATTACGGGTTAATTGCGTGTTTTGTTTGGTTTTGGCGTCAGACTGGGCGTCGTTGTCAAGTGTATGTCGTTTAAAACAATTTGTCTACTATTTATTATAGTTTGGTTTGCTTGGTTTCCCAAGTTTTATTCGCTTTTTGTTCATCATCGCACTACGGCGAGAGTTGTTTTTTGTGATGTTGGTCAAGGAGATGCTTCTTTGATCGTAGATGGTGATTTTCAGCTGTTAATTGATGGCGGCCCCTCACTTGATGTTTTGTCTTGCTTAACTCAAAATGTTTCGCCTTTTGATCATGAGCTTGAATGGTTAGTCTTGACTCATGCAGATGCGGACCATTTTTATGGTTTAACCTCAGTTTTGCAAACCTACACGGTCAGACATTTGATGATCTACAATATGGCCAAGGCTTCTGATGATTTTTATGCCTTTTACCAGGCAGTGTGGTCGCAACTCCAGGTAGGTAACCTCGAGGTGGTCTTTCCGGCCTTAGGGGCGCGCCAATGTTTGTCGTCGCGGGTTTGCGTAGAAGTGCTTTCTGAGTTTCGGGATTTCTTCCCATTAAATATTTACCAAGACCATCAAAGTTTCGAAAACTTATCGGACATGATAACAAAATTTGTACCAAAATCTTATGATTATAATAATGGATCTATAGTGTTAAAATTGTATTTTGATCAATTTTCTTTTCTATTTACTGGTGATGCTGAAGAGCCCCAAGAATTAGCAATATTGGATACTGGACTGCTAACAAAAGTCGATGTCCTAAAAAGCGGGCATCACGGCTCAAAATCTTCATCTTCGCCCCTTTTTTTGGCGGCTGTCCAACCCGAAAATATTGTCATATCGTGCGGATTGGAAAATAGCTATGGGCACCCTCATCAATTAACATTGCAGCGTTATGCTGATCTGGGCGCTCAGGTGTGGCGCACGGATTTGCAGGGGACAATTGTAATTGACTTTGATGATAATGGTTATTGGCATTGGTCTTCCCCTCATTCACTCCCTGATTAGTCTGGCGAGTAACTTTGTTGTGTAGTATAATACAGCCGAGTTACTAAGAGTTGGTAGCTGTAGGAAGGTAAATATGTATAAAATTGAAACTCTTGATAATCACTTGACTATTTTAAAAATCCCAATGCCCGGTGTCGAATCAATAGCGACGGTGGTGATGGTCAAGGCGGGCTCTCGTTATGAGGCTGAGACAGACTTTGGTGTGGCTCACTTTTTGGAGCACATGGTTTTTAAGGGTACTACCAAATATCCAACCAATAAGATATTGACGCAAAAGGTGGATGGTATTGGTGCTGTTTTCAATGCTTTCACCGGTGAGGAGATGACAGCATTTTATTTGAGAGCGGCCGCTAAGGATCTTGATTTGACCCTAGATGTCTTGTCTCAGCTAACCACCCAGGCTTTACTTGAACCTGATGAGATCAATCGTGAGCGTGGAGTCATTCTTGAGGAAAAGCATATGTACGAAGATCAGCCCAACGCCTTCAATGCTCAAGAATTTACCAAGATGATGTTTGCGGGCAGTGGTCTGGGGCATGATATTGTGGGCACCGATGACTCCATCTGTGGTATCCAGAGAGATAATTTCTGTCGCTTTATTGAGTCTTGGTATCGACCGCACAATATGTTAGTGGTGATTGCAGGCAAAAAGGAGACTATTGAGGCTCCAGACATCAATCAGAAAGTTGCTCGCTATTTTCAATTTGCGGATTTGGCAACGCCAGCACCCAGACAAGAGGATTTTTGGGAACAATCTTTCACTTATGGCGGACATGTCAATATAATTGACCGTAAGACCGAGCAAACGCACTTTGTTTTGGGCTGGCCGAGCATTGATCGATTTGACCGTCGCGATGCGGTTTTGGGGCTATTACAGACCATTTTGGGGGGCAATATGAGTTCAAGATTGTTTAGCGAAGTCCGTGAGCGTCGTGGTCTTTGCTACTATGTCTACGCTCAAGATGATGCTTACTGCGATAGTGGCTTTTTTGGCGCTGCCTCTGGCGTAAATCCGGGGAAACTGACCGAAGCCATCAAGGTGACGGTGGACCAATTTACCGCCTTGGCTTCTGGTGACAAGCCAGTGACACCAGAAGAACTGCGTCGGGCTCAGGATTATCGTTGCGGGCAGATGACTCTGGCGGCAGAAAGCGTCTACAATCTGGCGCTCAACTATGGCTCGCAATATCTTTTTGAGCACAAGATACGGACGGTGGCTGATGAGATGGAGCGTATCCAGGCTGTCAGTTTGGATGAAATTCAGGCTTTGGCCAAAGAATTGATTCAGCCTGGACAATTACGTTTATCAGTCATTGGCCAACTCACTAAGAGCCAACGTCAGGATATTGCTAAAATGATCGCTTGAGTCTAAGGGGATAAAAATTGTGAGTCATTTGTGAGTACAATGTACTCACAATTTTTTTGTACGCCTCTTGTACACCCAAAGTTAAATTAAACTGATTCGTCCTCCAGTGCGGATTCCGAGCGAAAGTTTTCAAAGCCGTAGTCCAGCAGGGCAGTGGCCGTGTCGAACCAGGTGGGGCAGTTCAATACAGCGCCGATCAGCGACAGGCCGTCCCGCTCGGCGCTGAACACCAGGCACCGCCCGGCCTTGCCGGTGTAGCCCGTCTTGCCGCCCGTGGCGCCCTCGTAGGTCTTCAACAGCTTGTTC
>JAFRKQ010000019.1 GCA_017431625.1 bacterium
CAAGCGCATCTGGTCATCAGCAATACCAGTAATCACGTAGCCATGAGGGGCATTGGTTTTGACAGTGATATTTTGCGCCATCACCTTGAAGCTGGTGTTGTCAATGGAACCAAAGTCAATTTCATAGGCAGTTGAATTACCATCTGTTTGCATGTATTCACATACAGTGGCTCCCTCATCGTAGCCCTTGAGCTGCAATGTCAGCTGCGGCATCACCCGCACGGTCATTTTGACACTGTTACTAAAGCCCACCCAAGTGATCGCATCACGCACTGAAGCGTAGCGACCAGTATTGGTGGACACCTCTTTCTGGCTGACACGGAAATTATAGGCATCCATGGAGCCAATTGAGCGGCCGGCAGCAACCTTGGTGGGATCCTCCTCATCCACTACCTTCACTGGGGCCGGAGTGATCAAATTCTTAATGGTAAAGGTGTAGTCATTGCTTCCCAAAGCCGATGTGTAATAACACACAAACTCATGATAGGGAGTGCTGCCAATCATTACTGGCGCATCTTTGGCCGAGGTAGCGCTACAAGTAAAGGGGATTGTATTTGTATCTGCTGGCTCAATTGTAGCCACGTGAGTACCAGTACCAAAGTCAAAACCACCACTATCCGGCACACCGTCAGCCGAGAGATTGTAGTGTTGACGGATCGTACCATCACCCACCGTCTCCTCAGCGGCAGGCACTAAGAAGCGAATTTTCCCCCTATTGGTACTATCTACACTAGTGCCAGTAGTAGCCAAGGACTCAAAAACGATCTTGATATCCGCACTCATTGTGGCATAAACAAGCGTGTCCTCAGCAATGTCTGCCGCCGCCAGTTGCTCACGCAAGGGAATTTGTGCGTCAGTTAGTTGATTGCTGGTAAAGCTGACGTGATAAACATCATCGCCAATTTGCACCGCGTCACCAGTTTGCAACATGCCCGAGGTAGTCGAATTAATTTGTTTTTCGGCGTCATAAACCGTTTTAATAATGGCTAAGGTACTATTCTCAGTGTTGCCAGCGCCTAGACGACCCCGGAAGGACATCCGTGAATTAACCGGATACACTGAGAGTTGGGTCGTATCGGCTTGTACGTGCCCCACTCCGGGCTGAAAACTACGACTGGCCGCAAGCCCGACGGCGGCCAAGACGAGTGCTGCTAGAGCACTACTGCGTGTTTCTTTCATATCGTTCTTTTTCTTCATAATTTCTAATTTTCCCTTTTATACTTTTTTCACTTTACCATTTTACACTAAATTATTTTGTTTGTAAATACCAATTTATAACCAATTTTTACCAATTTACACGTAAAAACTCCCGTGCGGGGGCGCGGGAGTCGGTCACAAACAAACTAAGTTATTGTTTTTAGCGCTTTTTTGTTATCTTAACTAGCGATCCCATATGTCGTAGAAGAATTCTACCCAGCCGATGCTTTCAAGATGACGATTGATGATACAATTTCTATCTCTTACAATCGAGTCACCATTGACGACCGAGAAGCCTTTGCATCTTTCCGGCACATAGAATATTTCTGCCACCAGGTATACTCTCACGCGATAGGTATTTGCTTGCTCTTCCCGCCTGATCTCCATACCCTGCATTCCATAAGGATGCAAAGCTATAAGATCAACGATGTCGAGCGGTCGATTTCCCTTATTTTGCATGATATCAACCGATGCCAGCATCGTAGTACTCCCTGCAACATCTGAGATGATGACGTTTTGGGGAAGTGCTTTCACCTGTCCTTGATGCATCTCGAGTACGTATACATTAGCGTCGTGCGCAAAGATTCTGCGTCTAGTGGTGAGAGTTTTCCACCACGAGTTACGACAGTTGTGTAACTTCCACACACTAGAGTCGGAGTCCTCACCAAAATCGTAGACATCTATTGGGTTGTAGAACTCGTCTTCTTCATGGTGAGGATACATTTCTGCCGCATCTGCCGAGTCAGCACCAAACCAACCCTTCAACCAATCATAAGTGCTGACAGCTCCCTTGACAACATAGTCGTAGGTAGCATTCCAGCCTTCAGAAAGGGTGTCGGTCCAGGTTTTCTCGGCACTGGTCTCGATGGTATTCAATTCCTGATCGGTGGAGATTGGAGTTGTGTAGATGAAACCTCCCTCGAACTCGAACTGAATGCCGATCTGATGCCCGAAACGATCGAATGCATGCTGCCAGCCCTTGAATTCACCGTGATTAGCTTCCAGATCGGTAAGCAGGATGTAAGTCAAAAAGCTGAAGAGAACGGCGAGAAGTGAAACGAAAAGAACCCGGGAAAATGCCTCAGCCAAAAAGCCGATGAGATCAACGATGACATTACCAATACGTCTGACTGGTCTGGTGACGATGTCTCCGGGAACACCACTGATTCTCCACTCCTGCTGTGATTCTTGAGCGCTTGTATTGCTTGTTGTCTTGATTTCTTGTGACATTGTACTCTACCTCTTTCTTGTGTTTTGGTCTTATCAGACTTACCCCCGTAAATCTGAGTGGGCGAAACTTAGTTTGTTTGTTAAAGATCCAAACCGCAGCTCACGACTCGCGAATGAATCAGTACTGTAGTTTGATTGCTTAATTATATCATATTATGGGCTTTTTGTCAAGAGGCAATTTACAGATATAATGGCTAGATCAGCAAAAACCCCCGCGATACTACTGCGGGGGGGGTAAACAATCAGACTAAACGCTCGGGCTCAGCTTAGCAACGACTAGCCGCGACCTCTTTGTGAGGGCGGAAAGATGGTATATTCATCTTCATAATACCACCCTTTGTCGTCACTTAGAAGCTCAATTACGATCGGTGCCAACTCATCATCGTTATCGCCGAGAATGATCGATGCAGCGCTCTTGCCGAGAGGTCGAATGAGACGAGCGCCTGTCTGGTCAACGCTGACAAGTTCGCCCACTTTTGAGTCGGGACGGATCTTAGTGACCTTGTAAATCCTCGGCCAGCTAAAACCCTGCCACTCGAGATATAGATCCCTTTTGGCCAGTGAGCGTGTCAGTTTGTATTCGAGGCTGGCAGCGCCAATACGTTCCGCGCGGTCATCAAGATTGTCGAGTTCCAACCAGACCCAGCTGCTCACGCCGACGCAAGTTATAAACAGCACAAGCGCCCAGATCAGAAAACGACAGCATTTGACAAATACTGAGGGCTGATGGTCAGTGCAATCAATGCTAACCTCGACGATGACCGGCAGGCCGCCAGCAAAGCGACGGGCCGCACGAGAACATGCAGGACGAGCGGTTTTTGCCTTAACACCGAGACCGAAAGCCGACTTGGTAGCTACCGATGCTGCACGCTTGACTTTTGTTGATAAATACGACATGAAAACATTTCTCCTTTTGAGATTTTGAGACCTTCAACAATCATTGGTAGTTAATTTAGTCTGACTGTTAAAGATCTCGCTATCGCTGTCACCTTAATTAAAGGATAAGCAATAGTTAGATATAGTTATTATATCATATTATGGGCTTTTTGTCAAGAGGTAATTTTGCCTGGATCACTGATGCCTCCACCAAAAACCGCCCCCGAAGGAGCGGTTGGTGTTGTCAAATAAAAGCCAAAGCTTATTTGATGATTTTGCTGATCGCACCAGCACCGACAGTGTGACCACCCTCGCGAATCGCGAAGCGCAAGCCTTCTGACATCGCCACTGGAGCAATGAGTTTGACCGTGATTTTGGCATTATCGCCAGGCATGATCATTTCCATGCCATCGGCCAATTTGATCTCACCCGTCACATCAGTGGTACGGATGTAGAATTGTGGGCGATAACCATTGGCGAAGGGTTTGTGACGACCACCTTCTTCTTTGGTCAAGATATAGACCTCAGCCTCAAATTCAGTGTGTGACTCAGCAGTGCCGGGTTTGGCCAAAACTTGACCACGCTCAACACCATCTTTGTCAATACCGCGCAAGAGGACGCCAACGTTATCACCAGCTTCACCCTCATCGAGTTGTTTGCGGAACATCTCCACCCCGGTAACAGTGGTTTTGGTGACTTCATCTTTGAGACCAACGATTTCCACCTCATCACCGACTTTGACCTTACCGGACTCGATCCGACCAGTCACCACGGTGCCACGGCCAGAAATTGAGAAGACATCCTCAATTGGCATCAAGAAGGGTTTGTCAAGATCGCGCACCGGATCGGGGATGTAGCTATCGACAGTGTTCATCAACTCCATGATCGCGTCTTGCCACTTCTCATCACCCTCAAGGGCTTTGAGCGCACTGACACGAATGACTGGAGTCTCGTCACCGTCATAGCCGTATTTGGTGAGCAAATCGCGCACTTCCATCTCAACCAAATCAAGCAACTCAGCGTCATCAACCATATCGGCCTTATTGAGCGCGACAATGATTTTCGGCACATTGACTTGTTTGGCCAAAAGGATGTGTTCACGAGTCTGAGGCATGGGGCCATCAGTCGCTGCCACCACCAAAATGGCACCATCCATCTGAGCGGCACCCGTAATCATGTTTTTGATGTAGTCAGCGTGACCCGGAGCATCAATGTGAGCATAGTGGCGTTTCTCAGTCTCATACTCGAGGTGAGAAATATTAATGGTCACACCGCGTTTAGCTTCTTCTGGTGCATTGTCAATATCCAAGTAACCCTTGGCAACATTGAGAGGTGAAGGCACGCGCTTGGCGAGAGTGGTCGTGATTGCCGCCGAGAGCGTTGTCTTACCGTGGTCAACGTGACCGATGGTACCGATATTAACGTGTTTTTTCGTACGTTCGTATTTATCTGCCATACTTTCTTTCTTTAATCATTTTTGAGCGTGATTAAATCCTTTCTATTTTTATGTACTTTATATAAAATCCCGCTTAGGTTCCTTATTATATCACGGATTTGGTCAATTCCAGCGACGAGTTTTGGTAGTTCTAATCACCATTTTCACTCGAGCGGTTTTTGCGATTGCCAAAACCAATCCCTTGGGGCAGCTGATAGTGGCCCAAAAGCTGATGTGCTCTTATTGAGAGTAAATCGACAAAAGAACGACTGGCATCGCGCACTACATTGACACGAGAGCGTTCATCATTGTGCCAGCGTACCGCCACCTCGAGGGGCCGAAACCCAAGCCGAACGCTCAAAAACATGATCTCAGCATCATAACTCCAGCGCTCAATGCGCGAGCGACCAAAGATTTTTTGCGCGACGTCATAGCGAAAAAGCTTGAATCCACAAGTGAAATCACTCACATAAGTATTGAGGAATGATTGAGCCAACTGGGTATAGACTCGCCCCATAAACACTCTGATCCAGGGCTGTTCTTTTTCCACGCGCACCACGCGACTCTTGCGAGTGCCGATAATAATTGGCCGCCGGCGCCTGACACCTGATTGTAGTCTTTTGAGTTCACTCAAAGGGGTGGACATATCAGCATCCATCATCAAGATATAATCACCCGTAGCCGCCAGCATGCCGGTGCGAATGGCATAGCCCTTACCACGATTGGGAGTGTAACTGATGATTTTTACCTGAGCACCAGTCTTTTTTTCCAGCTGAGCACGGTGGTTTTTGATCACAGCTACCGTCTTATCAGTGCTGCCATCATTGACAAAAATTACTTCTCTCAGGGCAAAAATTCCCCAATCTACATCAGCTAGCAATGCCTCAAAAGTCAAAGGTAAGCGTGGCACTTCATTATACACCGGGACCACAATGGACAGCGAAACTGGAGCCGGTTGCTGTTTAGTGACTGTTTTTGATGCTTTAGTATCAGTTTTAGTCATCGTGTTATATATTATAACATATTGATGGCAATTTGTCAAGTAGCAGTTAGTTACAGGATATAGTGAGTCATCTAAAAGGAGTCTTTATATTAAATTTTATTTTAACAAAAACACTCCCTCACTACTCAATCGGTGAAGGAGTGTCGAGTGTGACACTGATAGATTAGGCCTCTTGTGTTTTTTCAGTTGAAGTTTGTTGATCCGCCGCAGCCAGCGCCGGTGCTTGATACTTAGCCTCACCAAAACCCAAAATCATCTCAAAGATGGGCTCAAGGAAAAACAAGCCCCAGGCAAAACCAGTTCCTTTACCAAAAGCCTTCGCTGTACCCGTGGCTCTTTTGAACTCCATCACCATGGCGGTAAGGCCTACCGCAATTATCACGACACTAATAATGGTTTGTGTCGTCCCTTCATAGTTTTCAAGCTTGAGACTGCTAGTGCAGCCCGCCAATAAAATGGGTATACACAGCCACGGATTGAGGCCGGACAGCTGATAAGTCAAATAGGTATTATAAAAAGGGATTAATGACTTCCAGCCGGCGATACCCGCTTTGGTAAAGACTTGCCACTTGGCAACAACCGACAAGACAATGAGAGCCACCGCAAGAATTGTCATTACTGTTGCTGCTCCACCCATAATGAAACCGACAATTATCCCTGCCAAAATCGAACTTTCCATAGTTTCCTTTCTCGCCGTCCACATACAAGGCGGCTTTCATCAATTGCACTCATTATATCACAATTATGACTTTTTTGGGTGATCAGTTATAGACAACTGTGAACTCACCATTATCACCAATCTTGTTAATATAGGATGGTTTTGATGCCTTAAAATTGGGTCTTGACAAATTTTATAGGTTGTGGTATAATACACAATTAGATTTCGACCAGTATGATCGGACAAGAGCCAAAAACTCAAAATTCGGTCTACTGCGAGAAAGCTCTGTAACATCATGAGTAAACTCGCAAACTGGTAGAGATACTATTTACGAAAGGGGATTCGATTCAAATGAAGTCGATCCGTAATCTCATAGTAACAACAGTAACACTCGCGCTCATTTCCGTTTCCGTTTCTGCCGCTTTCGCTGCCACTTTGTCAGAGGTTGTAAGCCCGAAAAATGCACTGCTTGAAGGTGACATCCTCACAATCTCCAGCAAAATCGCTTTCACAGCGGACGGTGCAGAAATCAGGGCTGGCAAAGTAGCATTGTCAACCGGCAAAATCTGGGAGTTTGAACTCAAAACCACCCAGGAAGTTGATCTGACAATCGAAAAAGGCACCTTTAAGCTCACCCCGATGGCTGTCGGTAAGTACGCGTCGCTCCGCAAGGATAACGACGTACCTCAGCTTCGGGAAAAAGCAGGCAAAAAGGATGTTCCAACGATTGCGGACAAGACGGCGACAGGCAAAAAAGACGGCGGCGAAGAGATCGATCTTGCTTCCTTAACGGTTAGACGTAGTAATAAGGGCAGCAAGACAACAAGAACCCGCATGACTGCAACCAGCTCAGACGTCAAACCAGAGAAAAAGGGCTTCGACATTGAGGATCCCTCAACCTGGAAAGACTACTTTTCAAGATGCAAAAATGTCAGAGGTATGGAACACGGTCTTGTTATTGTTGCCAGGAAAAGCGTCAAGTTCACCATCCCGTTTGAATCAAAGTTCATCGAAAAGGTGGACACTGCGAAGGGACCACGCTGGGCCGACGATGCAGCAGAAAGTAAGCGCACAGTTTCGCTGCAGCCTAACGACCAGATGACAATTTGGTTTTTGGGCGCCGTGAAGCCATGGCAGAAGCCGACATTCAATGCGCAAACGGAAAGTGATGCAGTTGCAATTAACCTCGATGATCCGGCCAGCCTGAAAAATTTCGGTAAAGTGGTAGCCGTGCGTGGCGCTACTAACGGTCTGGCAGTCATCCCGACGCAAATTGTGAAAATCGAAGCTATCCCTGATTCCGTGATGAAAATCGACAGCGAACAGGGTCCTATTTTCGATGCTACCAGACTTCCTCTTTTCGTCTATGACGGCCACCAATTCACCGTTTGGTATCATAGGAATGTGACGCCAGACGGCTGGGCACCTACAACTACGAACGCCAATGGACACAGCTACGTACCGCAGGAAGCAATTGAAATCAGCATCAAAAGAATCGGCGAACTGCGCAAATACGGAGAATTCTGGCCGGCGCCGGGTGGCAAAGGCAGAGGACAGGTTTTCATGGCACACCAGAACATCGTCATCAAAAAAGTGCCCAGCAATATCGCCAAGGTAGATACAAACCATGGCCCCGTCTGGGCAGGAAAGCGTCTTGAGATTAAAGAAGGCGAACAGGTGACATTCTGGGGTAAAGGAAAACTGTCAACGAAATAACCCCTTATTTGCTTGAGTAACTCGTGATTTACAGCAGACCCCGTGGCTCATTTGCCGCGGGGTTTCGCGTTTTTGTACACAAATTGGTCGGTAAATTGATTTGACAAGCGCGCAGAATCCTGCTATAATGCCATTATATGCCAAAAAGTAGTGTCAAAAAAACGACGAAAAAGAAGACTGCGACTAAGTCAGCGGCCAAAAAGCAGGTGCGAGTGGCGTCCAAAGTGAACGACACCAACAACTGCAAAGCGCCCACGACTTTGTTTGAGGTGGAATTTCCCACCACGGTGCTTTTTTGGGCCGGCGTGGCTTTATTCTTCCTTTTCATTCTTTTGATTGCGCAAAGCGTGATGTAAGGATAAGCAACTTTCTTTTATCAACGTCAAAATCCGCTCCTTAGGAGCGGTTTTTGTAACTTGTGACTAAGGCACATGCGCCATTGGGTCATTATTCTTGAGCGTGGACAAAAGCGAGCAGCTCATCGGGCAAATTTATCTCTGGTGACTCACTAGTGTGATGATATTCCAGTCTGGTATGACCATCGTCGCTGACAAACTCAGCCTTGATGAAGCTTTCAGCAGCAAAATAAAAGTGATAAGTACCGCCATCGAGGGCAGCGGCAGTTAAGCGCCCCGGTTCATCAGCAATAGGCAGGTACGCCACTGACCATAAATGTCCATAAGTCAAGTCTTTTTGTGCACTAGTGAGAGTCTGCTGCGCTGATTCTTGCCACTGGTCGCCGTGTCGGGTGTAAATGCGCGCCCAAACATCGCCGTTGGCTTGCAATTGATAGTGAGTGTAGCTGACCTCCTCTGGTGATGACAAGGAAATTTCATCCCGGACGCCATTGTTTTCTACGATCATTGTCTGAGGTGTGATGACTGTCCACTCAGGGGTAACTATCACCTGGTAATCACTAATAATTGTACTCTCCCCCATTTGGGTCAAATGAAGCTGATACACACCCGCGTCAAGTGCTTGTAAAGTCGACAAATAATCATGATAATCATCAACGCTTACGGGCATGTCAGAGGTCAAGGTCGCTTCTGAGGACGCTGCCGGTACCTGCTGGCTGTATTCACCCAAAACTCTCTCCCCAAGCCGACGATAGCCATCCCAAACGGTGACAAGAGTGACTGTGATCATCACTAGCCCCAATGCCAGCGCCCACGATTTGTATTTCATACGGGCTATTATATCACAAAAAAGGCGAAAATAGCGGGCTAAATCACCATCTAACGGCTAAATATGGTGCATAAGACCTCAAACTATTGATGGATTGTGTGGCGATAAAAATTCCAGTGTTTGGATCTCACGCCAGACTTGTTTGATGAGGGCGCGCAAAAGGGCGACATCACCATCTTCTAGATCAAACACATGAATTTTAAGCTCCTCGCCATGAGCTTTGACAAAATGCAAAGCCCCAGAGGTCACCTCATGATGAAAATCTGGCGCCAGCTGACACAAAAGTTTGTAAAAAAGCAGTTGTCGCATGTATTGGCTCCTGATACTTTCTGGCAAAGTCAGCTCACGCTCTGATAACTTGACCTGGCTACTCTTGCCCAGTAACTCTGGTAGAGTCTGGTGGCGGCCAGTTTTGTAGTCAATCACTTGTGCTTTTTGGTAATCTTGCTCGTCAATCCGGTCAATTTTGCCCGTGATCGGCACCCCATCGCACAACAGGCGCGGCAACACCCCAAATTGCCGCTCAACGGCTAGCGGTCGCGCATTGCTCTGAAGTTGAGGGTAATAGAGTTGAATCGACTCCTTGCCAATCTCCAGTGAGGCTTGCAAGTCAGCCTCACTCAGATCACTAGCCATCAGCTCGCGGGCAAACACTTCTTGAGTCGCCGATAATGGCAACAATTCTCCAGTCTGAATTTGAGCGCGCACACAAGCCTCAAGGGCGCGATGCATACAAGTACCAAAAACCAGCGACCGAGTATGAGCATATTCTAGCGCTTGGAGTAGATAACGCTCAATAAATAGCTGTGTATCGGATAAATAATCATTGAGCATAGTCACTGACATCGTTAGCTGCGAGACTCTACTGGCCAAAAACTCGCGACTGCATGCATCCCAATCGCGCACTGGTGGAGGCAGTAATAGAGTCTCTAGCCGCGAGTTCAATTGTTCAGCTGACAAAAGCTCAGGCACTTGTCGAGTGCGCTTGGTCTCCTGTTGGGCTTGCAACCAAGAAGCCAAGTCGCTTGGTTGTTTGGCTCGTGTCTGGCCGTCAACAATCTCGGTTTCGTGCCAACTGATAAAATTTTGTTGACGCGCTCTAGTCAAGGCTACATAAAAAAGTCGCTTTTCTTCATCGGCAGCCGCCTTTTTTTCGTCTATTTGTTGACTGACAATCCCAGATGGCAAATCAATATGCAAAGGGGCACGGACATGATCCCAGACACCGCTATTAAGCCCGTAGATGAATACATATTGCCATTCACGACCCTTAGCGCGATGAGCGGTGGTCAAAGCAATCGCCCCGCGGCTTTGATTGAGATCTTGCAGTGGTAGGCGCAAGTGATGTTCTTGCATCAACTCAAGATTTTTGAGCAAGTCAGCCAGACCAAAACCCTTTTGACTCTGTTCCCAAGTCATTACCTGACGCTGAAAAGTGTAAAGGCTCAGCAAAAGATTGATTTTATCTGGTTGCTGGCGCACCCATGACAAAATACCAGATTTTTCAAGTAAAAACTGCAAAAATCGACTCGGTCTTTCTGTTTGCGACTGTCTTTGAAGTTGATTGAGCCTTTGGCTTAAATCACTGATGTTATCTAATTGTGACTCTTTAATCCCGTAAGCCTTCAAATTGTGAAATAAAGGCGCCTCAAGACGAAAAATCATATCAGCCAGATTGAGCTTGTGTTCACGCCCATAGCGTACCAGCAAAACCACGGTATAAGGCTCTAATTGCCAGGCTGGTAGCCACAAAAGCTGGTAGATAATCGTCTGGGCGCGACGTTCATTGGTAAGTTGATCAAATAAAGTCAACAGATTGATGAGGGTAACTATAAGATCATGTTCCAAAACATTATCACCACCTTCAATCTCATAAAAAATTCCATACTGTTCGCACACATGCATAATCAAATCTGCCTCGCGATTTTTGCGGTAAATGATGGCAATTTCCTCTGGTGGTGTGCCGGCATCCACAAGACTTCTGATACGCGTCACGATATTAATCAGCTCGCTCTCGCGACTAGCACAAGCTGTTAAAAGCGCTGGTTGACCATTAATTTTTTGATAATTCTCCAAAGCCGCCTCTGGCTGCCAGTCAGCTTCCAGCTGATTCATCTCACCAATCAAGGCGTGAGCCAGCGAATAAGTAAGCTGATGGCAACGATACCCCGTCTCCAGATTAATCACTGTGGCGGCAGGATATCTTTTGGTAAAACCCAAAAAATTTTCCAAATTGGCTCCCTGAAAACGGTAAATAGACTGATAAGGATCACCAACCACAAATAAATTAGCTTGCTCGTCCCAATAGGCAACCAAAAGATCCAAGACAGCATCTTGAGCATTATTGGTATCCTGATACTCATCAACCAAAATATATTGAAACTTTTCTTGATAGGCCGCCAAAATATCCGGTTGATCGCGAAAAACACGCACCGTTTGCAAAATCATATCCGCAAAATCATAGCGATGACGAGCCCGCAACTCCTCCAGATAGTGTTCATAAATAAGTCCCAACTCTTCTTGTCTGGCCAGTTTTTTCTTCCAGGCATTGATTTTGGTTTTTGACGGAGGTTTTTTGGCCTTGGGTGATTCTAGCAGTTCGAAGGAGCGTTCGCGCTCCTGAGCCATTAGCTCGCGATAGCTCTCGGGCGTGATATTTTCTTGCTTGAGGTCATTGATGGCTTTGATAATCGCTTCCAAATAATGATAAGGGCTGGTGTGGGGTCTTAAAGCTCTGAGATTAAGATCATCAATTAAATGTTGGATAATGTCAATTCGTTCCAAATCTCCCAATGGTTGTGCTTGACTGCCAAAGTCAAAAGCCTCTGGTCGCTCGCGGATCACGATCTGACAAAACTCATGAAAGGTGCCAAAATTAACCGCCGATGCCGCCGGTCCAATCAACGACTGGAGACGCAGGCGCATATTGACAGCTGCACTATTGGTAAAAGTCAAAGCCAAAATCTGTTCTGGCTCAGCCAAACCCTGAGCTATCAAATTGGCCACCCGCAAAGTCAAAACTTGGGTCTTACCCGTCCCTGGGCCAGCAAAAACTAGTACTGGTCCTTCAAGAGTGTCAACTGCCTGGCGCTGACGAGGATTGAGTCCAGCTAATGCCTGACGAAAACGAGACGTAAAATCTTGCATGCCTGATTATACCACACATCAGGCGCAAAATGGCTAGTAGTTGCTAAACGGACAGTGTTTAGCCAAGATGACGCAACAGCACCTTGAGCCCCATGCTCAAACCACCAAGAGCCACGATGATCACGGCTGCCAAACTCACGCTGCTGGGTACAGCCGTATTGAGGATCTGGATTTGCTGGCCAGAAGTAAGTACTCTCCCGGTCGCATAACCATTAACCGTTTGATTGGAATAGGTGATCACACCTGTCTCAACATTGGTTGTTTTATCGCGGCAAGTAGTATTGCCATAACTATCCGTACTACACTCACGCTCGGTGTAGGTGCGGGTAGCAGCTTGCACGTTGGCACCAATCGCCAGCGCGGTGATCGCAAGTGCTATAGTAGTTAATAGTTTTTTCATATATGTTCCTTATTAGCGTATAACCCACTAACTTCTATATTATAACATATCATTTTCATTTTGTCAAGGGGGTAATTAAGCCACAAAAATACCCTCAATAAAAAGCATTAAATTCACCAAATTAATGACCGCACTGATGGCTGCCAAGGTCAAACCAACGACCTTTTTTCTCTGGAAATAATGTGCCACTAACACATGCACACTCAAACACACCAGGGTATAACGAGTCATACTCTGGAAATTCCCTGTTAAGGGGCCGAGCAAATAAGCACCCCAAGAAAAAAGTAACAAATACCACGGAAGCAGCGGTTTTTTTTGTTGCCAGCCCCACCAAGAGACTGCTAGTAGACCCACCAGATAAAAGCCAGACATCAGTAGCTCTTGAAGGATGCGATAACCCTCAAAAAGGCTGGAAAACCCACCCAAACACATTTTAAGATAACGCCAAAAAACTTGCGGTAACGCCACCAGATGTACCGCGTCCCGTCCAGCACCAAAATCTGCCTGCACATGAGCAAACATTAGAGGATCGCCAAATTGTAGGTATAAGTAGCTCATATAGGTGACTAAACCCGCACCCCCTAAAGCAATTAACAACACTGACTTGAGTGTCTCCCACCGATACATATGCTGACTTTTCCAGGCATGATAAAGATAATCAAGACACAAAGCCGCCACCGCGATGATACCCACGATACGGCAAGCGGACAAAAGTATCCCCAAAACTCCTACCCAGGCATAGCGGCGATGATCATAGGCATAAAAGAGGGCTACCAAAAGGAACAAAAATAAACTTTCGGTATAAACTGTCAAATAAAAAAAACTGCCTGGCAGACACAAAGTCACCCCTACCCACCACCAAGAAAGCCTAGTGTCATATTTTTCTTGCAGCCACCACTGACCCAAGGCAATAAAACCAAAAAGGCTCAGACTCGAAATCAACAAACCACTTATCACTGTCTGGTGTGTTAAGAAGTTAAAAAGCCAAATTACAAGCGGATACAAGGGGAAAAATGCCTGTATACCACCAATTTCTTTATAGCCTTGATGATTAATGATGGTTTGATAATGCACACCGTCAAATCCCCCCAAACGAGCCACAAAAGCTGGTAGTGGTAGTTGCTCAAGTAACTGAAACAGTGGATAACTGGGCTGATAACCGAACGGTTCGAAAGTAGTCACGACAAAACTTGTCCCTAAAATAGTCGCCTGCCAGAATAAAACTAAGGCTAAAACCCATTTGCCGCTTTGTTGCCACCACTTTTGCCACATATCGCCTATTATACCATAGCCGCCTCTTGCACAATATGCATCAATGTGTTACAATGCTCACATGAAAAAAGCTAAAACACCACCTCCAGATGACACCCCACCAATAATGGAAGCCGAAAAAGTGCTGGATAGTAGCGAGACAATTGAGGCACCAGCCAGACGGATAATTTCGCGCCGGGCTTGGCATTATTGGCTTATTGGCGCGATTGTAATCATAATTATCTTGCTGGTTGGTACTTGGTGGTCTACTTATATTGTTACTCGCACACAATTGGCTCCCGCCACTCAAGCACCACTGGAAAACTTGGGTGACAAGGAAGCTGGTAGTACCGCTGTTATCAATGACAACTTTGGTAAACCAAGACGCGAAATCACCATTGAGACTCTTGAGGATGACAGCTATTGATCACTTGATTACCTGCTTGACATTATATCAGATTATATTATAATAACACTCATGCGCAGGCAAAAACAAAAAACAAGCCAAATGACCATTCTCAAGCGCTGGCGAGCGTTTTGGGTGGTGATGTTTGTTTTGGCCTGGGTAGTATTGGGCGGGTTTACTTACTTTTTTTGGTCAATTGCTCGTGACTTGCCAGCACCCAATCAAGTGGTACGCGAAACGGGCTATAGTACCAAGATTTATGATCGTCATGGTGTCCTTCTTTATGACTTTTTTCAAGATCAACGCCGCGAGCCTTTCACTATCGATCAAGCCAGCAAGCATTTGATTGATGCTACCATTGCCGTCGAAGATAAAGAGTTTTATGAGCATCATGGCTTTGATTATCTGACGATTTTGCGTATCCCCTACTATTACTTGACCCAACACCGGGTTGTTGGTGGCTCCACTCTCACCCAACAGCTCACCAAAATGATGCTTTTGACGAGCGAGCGGACAGTGATTCGTAAGTTTCGTGAATTGATTTTGTCCATGCAGATTGAGAAAATGTTTACCAAAGAACAAATTCTCGAAATGTATCTCAACGAAGCCCCATATGGAGGCAATATCAATGGTGCTAATTTAGCGGCCCAAACATATTTTCACAAATCAGTCAAAGATCTTGATATTGCTCAAGCAGCGATGATTGCTGGTCTGCCTCAGTCACCTAATCGTTACTCACCTTTTGCTGGGCGCACCGATGAAAATGGCGATTATTTATGGCAATTGCGCGCCGAGTGGGTTTTGCGCCGTATGCTCGAAGACGGCTATATCTTAGAGGCTGATTATCAAGCCGCCCTTGATGAACTGGACACTTTCAAATTTGAGCGGGTCAATGGTGAAATCAAGGCACCACATTTTGTCTTTTGGGTAGAAGACTTGTTGCGCGAAGAATTTGGCGATGAGCTAGTTGATGGCGGGGGGCTGGAGGTCTATACGACTCTCGACTACAATTTGCAAGCAACAGCTGAAGCGATTGTCAAACAAGAAATCGCTAAAGTGGAAAATCTTGGTATTAGCAACGGCGCCGCTCTCGTTCTTGATCCCCAAACGGGCCAAATTTTGGCTATGGTTGGTTCACGTGATTATTTTGATACTCAAATTGACGGCCAATTTAATGTGACCGCCAATCAACAGGCTTTGCGTCAACCAGGTTCATCAATTAAGCCCTTAGTTTATCTGGCTTACTTAATGCAAAAAGGTGGCACCGCAGCGACTGTTTTTGCTGATGTACCCACGACCTTTCAAGCTAATGACAAAATTACTCCCTATCAGCCCAAAAACTATGACGGTCGCTTCCGTGGGCCTGTGAGTCTGCGCGAGTCACTGGGCAATTCGCTCAATATTCCCGCAGTCAAAGCTCTTTCTTATGTTGGTGTGCCCAATTTCCTCCAGTTTGCTGCTGATGCCGGTATTTCCACCCTCGCCCCCACCCCAGAAAATCTCCAGAATCTTGGTCTAGCGCTCTCTTTGGGTGGCGGTGAAGTCCACATGTTGGAGATGGCCGGGGCTTATTGCAGTTTTGGCAATGGTGGCTATAAAGTGGAACCGACAGCCTTACTAGAAGTCAAAAATGTTCGCGGTCAGACACTCAAAACATATCCCAGCGTGCGCGGCGAGCGAATTTTTGGCGAGGGCGAGACTTTTATCATTAATGATATTTTATCAGATAATAATGCCCGTATGGCCGCTTTTGGTGCTAATTCACAACTGAATACAGGTCTGCCAATTGCTGTCAAAACAGGTACTACCAATAGTATGAAAGACAACTGGACCATTGGTTGGAGTCAAACTTTTTTAACCCACGTGTGGGTGGGCAATAACGACGGTTCACCGATGAAAAGCGTCGCCTCGGGTGTGAGTGGTGCTTCACCCATTTGGCGGGCAATTACCGACCATCTCGTCGCTTTGGGTTATCAAACACCAGCTTGGGAACCACCGCACAATGTCGAGCAAGTAGAGGTGGATGCACTTTCTGGCTATCCGGCTCACGACGGCTTTCCTAGCAAGCAAGAGTATTATGTCAAAACAACTCTGGGCGTGCTGCCAGATCCCATTCACCAAAAAATCAAAACTTGCCGCGGACAAAATAAAATTGCCACTGCCCAACAAGAAGTCTCGGGTGATTATGACGAAAATGAATATATTATCTTACAAGAAGATGATCCTGTGAGCGAAGACGGACGCAATCGCTACCAAGAAGGTATTGATGCGTGGATTGAATCCCAAGGTGATGGCCGCTACCGCTATCCCCGCGAACAATGTGGTGAAAGTAGTAGCAGTGTCGTGGTGGGGTTTAGAGATATTCGCGATGGCGACAACACGGAGCTTGATCACATTAAGTTTCGTGTCGAAGCCGAAAGCCAAGCGGGTATTGAGCGGATTGAATTGTATCGCAATGACGAAAAAATCGAAGATAAACACGAACATTCTTTTGAGGTTGAGTGGCAACTCAATCGCGGTGTCTATAAATTGCGGGCCAAAGCTTACAGTCGCGATGGTGAAACAGCTGAAGTCACAATTCGGGTAGGTGTCGGTGGCGATCGTGTCTAAAATTATTAGAGTACTAAAAAAACAAAAATGCCATTTTTGTTACAAAAAACCAGAGGTGCACGTTTAACACGCGTTTAACAAAAAAGTTAAATTGTACAAATTTTGTCTATAATGTAAATGATAAAAAATATAAGCTGTGAACCCGAAGCAAATATTTTGACCGCTGGCGCGAGTTTGACGAGCGTGGCGCAGAAGGCGAGCACGCGCAGTCATTGTTTGAGCGCCCGGCTAAATATTTGTCCGGGTGAGCAGCGTGAGTTTTTAATATATTAACTGCATGTACAAAATGCGGAGCTCGGCGCCGAGCTCGGCAGTGCCAACCAACTTTTAAAACATTTTCGCCAGTTGATTTTTGAATTTGATGGTATAATAGCAGGTATGGCGACCAAACCAAGTCTACTGTTATCCACCCTCAAAGTCATTCGTCCGCTACAATGGCTCAAAAATGTTGTTATGTTTGCCCCTTTAATTTTTTCGGGTCTGCTTTTTGCCAGTGACTCATCCGGCATGCCTTATTTTGTCACTACCTTGTATGCTGCCATCATCTTTTGCATTTTGGCTTCCAGTGTCTATATTCTTAATGATATTATTGACATTGAAGCTGATCGTGCCCATCCATTTAAAAGGAAACGTCCTATTGCCAGTGGCGCTTTAAGTGTGCGGTTGGCGTTGTTTTTGTGTATGCTGGGTATAGTTGTGGTTTTTGTTTTAAGCTACCCTTTAGCCTCAAACTTTTTTAAACTTTTGATTTTAGGTTATTTGGCTTTACAAGTTGTTTATTCACTTTGGTTGAAGCACGTGCCTATTTTTGATGTTCTTTCTATCGCTGGCGCTTTTATTATTCGGGTGTATGCGGGTGCGAGTGTGGCAGCCATTAGGCTTAATTCTTGGTTTTTATTGACGGTAATTTCGGTGTCGCTTTTTATTGCTGTCTGCAAACGTCAAAGTGAGCGTAATCTTTTTACCAATGACAAAATCGGTTCTTCCCGCCAGACTCTCAAGCGCTACAATCCTCGTCTACTAGATCAATTTACCAGTATGTTTGCCACCGCTACCTGGCTGTCTTACGCTTTATTTACTTTCCAGTACCAATTTGTTCGTCCTGAACAAAATCTCTCAATTCTCTACCCGGCACTGCCACGGATTTTACGCCCCGAAAAACTCCTCATGTTAACAATTCCGGTAGCGATTGTAGGTATTATGCGCTATTTACAATTAATTTACGAAAAAAATGAGGGCGAATCACCAGCTCGAGTGCTAGTCACTGACAAAGTGCTTTTGAGTGTCGCTTTACTTTTTACGCTAATGATTGTTTTTATCTTGTATGCTCCAGCAAAATTAAATGATATGATTGATTGATTATGCGCAAAGTTTTCATGATTGTGATTTTTGGAATAATTGTCGGCTTGGGCTGGTGCTTGCGCGGCTTTGATCTTGATCGCCCACACGGTTATATGTTTGACGAAATCTATCATGTCCCCACATTTAAGTTGATTGCCCGCGGCGATATTCGTGCTTATCAGTGGTGGCATTCTGAACTCAAGGAAGAATTTCCTCCAGGAGCCTACGTGGAGTGGTTGCACCCACCACTAGCCAAACTCATTCAGGCCGTGTTTTTCAACCTTGGCGATAATCGCTATTATATTTGGCGACTCCCATCAGCAATTATAGGAACAATTCTTATTGTGGTCGTGGCCGCCTTGGCGCGCGCGATTTTCCCTCAGCAACCTTTGACGTGGCTGCTAGCTGCTCTCCTGGCAGCCATCGATGGACTCGCAGTCGCGATGTCACGCATTGCCATGAATGATATTTTTGTGACTACTTTTAGCGCCCTGGCAATTTTATTTTATTGGTATTATTATCACCGACCACAACAAACTCGTTGGTTGTGGGCGATGGCCATTAGTGTTGGTCTTGCCTGCGCTAGCAAGTGGAGTGGCTTTTGGTTGTTTCCTTTTATTGGCTTTTGGGAGATTTTGCGCTGGAAAATCTGGCAGACTACCAACAAAAAAAAAGCAGTGGCTTTGGTCGTTTTTACCGCTGGGATCGCTGCCTGCGTCTATTTGACTTCTTATGGGCAGATGTTTTATTTGGGTGGAAGCCTGCGCCATTTTTTGGCGCTACACAACCAAATTATTGATTATCAATTTTATCTCAACGCTACTCACCCTTACGCTTCGCGTGCCTGGCAATGGCCGTTGGGTTTGCGACCTGTCTATCTTTATCTTGACAGTGAACAAAACGATCGTGCTTACTGGAATACCCCCTTTTATCCTAGTTGGTATTTGGCCTTAGGCTGTCTGGTAGCCGAAATTCTGATTGTTATCGCTGATTTTTATCAAGAAGTCTGGCGTCGCCGACAGACTCAAGTTGCCAGTAAAACTGTCCGTCGTTTTTTTACTGACTACGAGAGTCAATTGTTTTTGTTATTGGGTTACTTTGCCTTGTGGACACCATGGATTTTTTCGCCTCGGATTATGTACTTTCATCATTATTTACCGGCATTACCCTGTTTGTGGGTGCTTGCCAGCGGTACAATCTGCAAACTCCTTGATAAACCCATAAAGAATGACACTAAGATTAATAAGGCTTGACAAGTTAGCACTTATGTGGTATAATTGCTAATTATGATTGGATTAACGGCGAGACAAATTCAAATTCTCAAACTGGTCGTTGAAGAGTTTATCAATTCAGCCCGACCGGTAGGGTCAGAAATGCTTGATCGCAAGTATAATCTTGGTGTGTCACCAGCAACTATTCGCAATGAAATGGTTTTTTTGGAAAAACAAGGCTACTTAACCAAAGATCACTCTAGTGCGGGTCGCCTGCCGACATCAGCTGCCCTCAAGCTCTATGTCAATGAGCTGATGAAAGAAAAGCAATTGACAGTGGCTGATGAGGTGGATGTCAAAGAAAAAATTTGGAGCAATCGTGATGATCTAGACGATTTGGCCGATGAGGTCGCCAAGTCGCTAGCCGAACAAACTCAAGCTTTGGGTTTTGTCGTTACCAGTCGCAACAAAGCCTACAGCTCAGGCTATGCCAATCTTTTGTCGATGCCGGAGTTTTTTGATATCTCACTGATGCGCCAGGTCTTGACACTGATTGAAGAAGTGCCGGTGCTTCAAGAAATTTTCCGCTTTGGTAGTAGTGAGAATCCAGTACAGGTGGTTTATGGTCAAGAGCTGGGTAATCGCGATCTTGAGCCGATTAGTTTGATTTTTTCCAATGTTCATGTAGGTGACAATAACATGACAGTTGGCGTTTTGGGTTCCAATCGTTTTGATTATCCTTACGTTATGCCCATGATGCGCTATATTAAAAATTTGATGGAACAAATAGATGTGAAAGAATAGGAACCATATGTCGACAAACAAAAACTCTCCAGTAAAAAAAGATGGCCATATTGAAATCAACAGCAAGCAAAGTCAACCACTGTCAGGCGAAAATGCTGATGTTGCAGGTGTTGGTGAACCAGTGGCTGATGCTGCCCATCAGTTGTCTGAGGTAGATAGCTTGCGCCTGGAAAATCACGCTTTGCGTGAACAAGCCGCTAGAGCTTTGGCCGATTACCAAAACTTAGAAAGGCGCCAACGCGAAGAGAAGGTACAGACGATAGAATATGCCAAGCAGCAAGTGTTTGCTGATTTGCTTCAACCACTAGAACATTTGGATTTGGCTGCCAAATCTCTTAAGGATCAAGGTCTTGACATGGTCGTCAAGCAGTTTTGGGCAACACTACAAGAAAAAGGTTTGACAATGATTAGTCCTCAAGGCCAAAAATTTGATGCCCAGACCATGGAGGCAATTGAAAAAGTTGGCGAGGGCGAGACAGTCCAGCAGGTAATGTCACCAGGATTTAAACTTGGAGCACATCTCTTGCGCCCTGCCAAAGTAAAGGTAGGCTGATCACTGGATGTATCGCTATAAATGATGCAAAATGACCATGAAATTATCAATTCTTGCAAATTCACTTCCAAAATCCCAATATCTTGTGTTACAATATATGCTCTGATATGCAAAAAGTAAAATTATTTTTTAGCAAAGTGATGGCCAGTGACGAGCTGAAACGCAAATTTGGTTTCACCTTACTCATCTTTGTTTGCGCGCGTTTTTTGGCCAATGTTCCATTGCCTTTTATTAATACGGCGGCGCTTTCGTCGATGTTCCAGCAATATGAGTTTTTGAGTTTTCTCAATATCGTGGCTGGTGGTACCCTCGCAAGTCTTTCTTTGGTGGCTGTTGGGATCAGCCCTTATATTACTGCTTCCATTATTATTCAATTACTGACATTTATTTGGCCCTCACTCAAGCAGTTACAAAAAGACGGCGAAAAGGGTCGGCTCAAACTCAATCAATACACGCGACTATTATCTCTTCCCGTAGCGATTGTTCAAAGTTTTTCTATCATTGCGATTTTGCGCTCTAGCAATTTGCTCACTGCTGAAGGCCTGGGTGTGACTGCCACGTTAATTTTCTTTTTGACTGTGGGCTCATTCATGATGCTGTGGTTATCCGAACTCATCGGTGCTTATGGTATTGGCAACGGCACCTCAATGATGATGCTTTTGGGTATTGTGAGTCAATTACCCACCACTTTTGCTCAATTTGACTCACTGGCTAGTAGTGATCTTGGTGGTACTGGTTGGTTTAAGGTTGTGATTCTCTTTTTGTCCGTTCTCGCCGTAGTCGCCGTTGTAGTCTTGATGGACCAATCAGTACGTAAAGTGCCAATTCAATACGCCAGAAGAATTCAAGGCAATCGGCAAATTGGTGGCCAAACTACCTTTTTTCCGATCAAGCTTAATGCCGTTGGCGTGATGCCGATTATTTTTGCCGTCACCATCATGTCGATTCCTTCTTTTGTCGGGAGTCTGCTCACCCAGCTAGAAGCTGGTAGCACTTGGTATAATGTTGGCCGTTTTCTCACTGAGACTTTCTCACGCACTAGTCCATGGTATATCTGTATTTATTTTGCCATTGTCTTTATCTTTTCTTACTTTTCGGCCCTGTTGTTTTTTGACACTCAAGACATCAGCGATGAACTCAAAAAATCTGGTGCCTTTATTCCTGGCATTCGTCCCGGTCAACACACCCAAAAGTTTTTGGAGACTGTCATGAAACGTCTCACCTTTGTTGATGGTATCTTTTTGAGCTGCATTGCTGTCTTACCATTCATTCTGGGACTTTTCCTGCCAGGCGCTGAATCAATTTCTATTGGTGGGACCAGCCTTTTGATCGCAGTCTCGGTGCTTTTGGAGATCAACAAGACTGTTGAGGGAACAGCGGTCGAACAAAATTATGACCAATATTTAGATTGACTTTTATGAGTAAGTATCAAACTAGTTTAGACAAAGGCCAGATATGCGCATTGTTTTAGTTGGTATTCAGGGAGCGGGCAAATCTACCCAGGGTAATTTGCTCTCCGAAAAGTTGGGCATTCCCTATCTCTCGTCAGGACATATCTTCCGACAGATGGCTCAAGAAAAGACACCGACTGGCCGATGGCTGAAAGAAACGATTAATTCCGGCAGTCTCGTGCCTGATGACATGACCCTCAAAATTGTTCTCGAATACTTAGAAAAACCAGAGTATCAGACCGGCTATATTTTAGATGGCTTCCCGCGTACGGTCGCTCAGGCTGAGGCCTTCAAGGAGAGTGTCGATATTGTGATCTTTTTGGATGTCACTGACAAGGAAGCTCTTTGGAGAATTTCTGGTCGGATTGACAATCGTGAGGACGAAACACTTTTGGCCATTCGCCGCCGGATTGAGCTTTTTCACGAATGGACCGTGCCGGTGCTCTCTTATTATGAGCAACAAGGGAAACTGATTAAAATTGATGGCGAACAAGAAGTGGTGAAAGTTTTTGACGATGTGGTCGCCAAACTAGAAAAAGCCGAAAAGAAGATGAAAGCCAAAAAGGTTAAGGCTAAAAGCAAATGACAATTGTTGATGAAAAAATCGCCGCCATGCGCGAGGGTGGTAAGCATTTACGTGAAATCAAACATAAGCTAGAAGACTATTCTATCATCGGTCGATCGTTCATGGAAATCGAAAAAGAAGCGATGCGTCTGATCCATGAGTGTGGCGCTGATGCCAATTTTGATAAAGTCCCGGGCTATCATTGGGCTACCTGCATCAATAAAAATGAAGGGATTGTCCACGGCATCCCCCGCGATGATATTTTTGTGGAAGACGGCGATTTGATTTCTATTGACTTGGGACTGTTGTGGCATGGTTGGAACCTTGACACTAGCATTAGTTTTTTGGCCGGGAAAAGCAATGACGAGACGCGGCATTTCCTCAATAGCGGCCAGAAAGCACTAGAAAAAGCCATTCACGCGGCCAAAGTGGGCAATAGTGTCTACGATATTTCTCATCAAATCGAAAAGTCAATTGTGCGTGCCGGCTATGATCCTACGTGGCAATTGACTGGTCACTATATTGGGCGTGAGCTTCATGAAGATCCTTATATCCCTTGTGTTGCTGACAAGCATGATCGTCGACATGTAATTAAGTTACATGACACGATGGCGATTGAAGTCATGTACGCCCAGGGCAGTTGCGAACTCCAAGAAGCTGAGGATGGCTGGACTTACGAAACCGTGGATGGTAGCTTGACGGCCCTTTTTGAAAACACCGTCCTGATCACCGAAAATGGTGCGGAAGTTTTGACGTAAATGCTTTCCGCAAACACCACTGTTCACCATTAAAGTATGAGTGTTGATTGCGCAGCTCCGCGCCGAGCTCCGCATTTTGTACATGCAGTTAATATATTAACAATTCACGCTGTTCGCCCGGACAAATATTTAGTCGGGCGCTCAAACAATGACTGCGCGTGCTCGCCTTCGGCGCCACGCTCGTCAAACTCGCGCCAGCGGTCAAAACATTTGCTTCGGGCTCACAGCTTATA
>JAFRKQ010000002.1 GCA_017431625.1 bacterium
AATAGTCGTCACTGGCCTGTGCACACATCTGCGCTGCCCGGTCTTTAAGGCTTTGTTTGACACGAGCGTCCTCATATACATCCTTGAGCATCACACAAACAAGACCTAAATTTTCAGGGCTAGTTCCTAGTTCAGGAATCTCAGTATTTTTGGTTGGCAATTTACTCTCGCTTATATTGAGTCCGTCTAGAGCCGCTTCCAAATGCTTCTCATCACCGGTCGCAAGCCAATACTGATGATTGGCCCACGTATAAGCCAGCGATGTTTCTAAATCTTTGGAGGCATCAGTTTTGCTCACACTGCTAATTAATCCATCTGCAGCATCAAGATATTTACGTTCCACATTGCGTGAGGGTTTGGACAAGTCAGTTTCTTTAACAAAAGTAGTGGGTTGATTGACGGCTCTGATAATCAAGGCAACAACAATGATGGTCACAATCAAAGCGACACCAATACCACCAACTACAAGAGTTTGTCGCTTTTGCAAATCGCCACCAGCATCAAGACCCAGTTTTTCCCAGATCGTTTTTTTCTGCTCATTGCTCTCTTTTTTTGCCATTAGTGCACGCCCTTATTCAAGTTTATTCAATTCAGAAATAATTAAATCATTTTTTAACGGTTTTGACAAGTAGATATTTAGTTGTCTTTTTGTAATTATTTATAGCAATTTTGTTGATATACGCAAATCAATAAGCCAGACGAGCACCTAGCAGATCAAATGGCTTCAATATTGCCAGTGATGTTTGTCAATAAATTGCTACGGTGATGGTTAATTTGCATTTTTTTCACGTCTGTTTTATTATATCTAATTATGATAAAAAATATTAAAAATGATACTAAAACTGTAACTCCAATGAGTTTTGCAGAATATCTGCAACTCAAAAATCTATCTGCCAAATCTGTCCGCACTCACTCCCAAAGAATCAAGCATTTATCGGATTTTACGTTGTCTAGCATTAAAGATAAACTTACCGAACTATTGACCACGCGTACACCAGCTACAATCAATAAATATTTACAAACCTATCGACTTTACAGTCAATATCTAATTATTACCAATCAGGCTTCAGCAGATAGTCTGACTTGGATTAATCAATTCAAGTATTATCGTGAAACACCAAGACAGCGCCTGGTTTTTTCCTCATCGGAATTAATGAACTTTCTACAATTTGAAGATTATTATTCAATGTATTTTCGTTTGCTGGCTCGCACTGGTGCTCGACCGATGGAAATTGCTTGTTTGCACAAAGCTGATCTTGACTTTGCCAATCAGACGCTACAAATCCAAAAAACCAAAACTGGTGACGGTCGCACAATTCCCATACCCGAAGATTTAGTTGATGCACTTTACCAACACATACAGACAAATGATTCACTTTGGTGCTTTCCGCTGAGTAGACAACCAGATCATCATCTTAGTTTGGCTGGCGTGCGCAAGAACTTTCGCAAGCGTCAAACTGTTTTACACCTGCGCGCAAAATTGACACCATATTGTTTGCGACACACATTCATCACACGATTGCTCAGTGCGGGAGTACCACTTTTTGTGGTGCAAGCGATTGTGGGTCACAAGCGCGCCGACACTACGCAAAAATATTTTCATCTTAATATGCAAATGCAACGTGCCGGCTTACAGCGAGATCCCTTATTATGGCATAATTTATCTCCAAACGTTAAATTGAAAAATGTTTGTGATTATATCTGCTCTCTAGGTTTAGATATTGATGATGATTTTAATTTCGTGCGTACCAATACCCACTTACAATTAAACATTCGTCAACGATGAGTGCAAATTGAGGTGTTATTCCTGAACTAGGAACTAGCCCTGACCACCTCGGCTTGGCTTGCGTCATGCTTAAAGACATGTATGAAGATGCTCACGTGTCGGCCGACAACAAAAATAAAGCGCAAACAGCCTGCAATCAAGCGGCTGATAATTTTTGGGTCAGTGAAAAACTACACGAACAGCACACGCGCTTGGCCGAGGGTTGGGCGCAAGCAGCCAATAGAGAAGAAGTCACCTTTTATAATTATCAAGGTTGGATCATCAAAGAAATTAGTGATCATCTGCTGGAGAATTTCAAAAAATATCAAGCTGACCAAAAAACCTTTTCTTGGTATGACGATGAGCAAGCTGACCCAGTGATCATTGACATAACCAAAAAACAACAATTACAAGCGATGCTCAACAAATTTTATCGCCTTTATTATTACGGCGAAAGTATTACTAATAATCCTGATAGCGAACAAAATGCCAAAGATACGCTTGATTGGCTCTGGCTCACAGGACAAACTTTTTCTTGGTATGTGCGCAGCCAATCTGGTGACGAAGCAATTATTTTTGACCCCGACGATGTGTGTTTACTGCATCAAAACTTCAAACTCTATCTTGCCTCACTCAGCGCAAACGATCGCGCCAAACTCACCATTAATTACCAAATCGCTGATGAACTCGATCGGGGTTTTGAAGCTGGAAACTGTCAAGTTATTGGCATTGACCACTACAATCCCGAAACTGACAATTTTGCTCGCGAGGTCAATCTTACTCGCAGCAGCGCGATGAGCGATGAACCAGATGCTGAAAGACTCACCATGGCTGGTATCCTCACACAAGAAGAAAAACCGGTCTGGATACCAGATCATGAAGCGCCAGAAACATTTGAGATCGATCTGAGCAATTTTGCCCCTACCAGTCATATTGACGAGGACACCGGTCTTGACCCAAATGCTACTTATGCTGATCCAGACGAGATGGATCTTAATGATTATTTTGGTGATTATGGTACCAACGCAGAAGATACAACATCAGAGAGTGAGTAAACATGCAACAAAAAATTATGGCCAAATTACATCAAGGCGCAAAAATAGGTTTATGTACGCTCATGGTGTCGTTACTAGTTGGCAGTGTGTACTTGTTTTTGCCCGCTCATGTGCGGGCCGACATAAATCCCAGCAATTTGTTCACAGTCAATCGCACCGAGCTGCGCAATACTATTAGAGCCAATGGTGGTCAATTGGGCTGGTGGGGTTTGATTGCTCGCGAAGAAGCCCAAACATGGCGCCGCTTCCCCGGATTTCGCATGGTAGCCGATTACCGGACAGACAAATATTTACTCAGCTGCTACACCAAAAGATGGGATGCTCACTTATACGAGACTGATTGTCCCGGCAACAATAAACAAGGCTCATGTCCGAATACTGAAACCCAGAAATTTCTCTCGGGTGTGGATTATTTCACTTATCTGTGTGAAGGTCCTTGTAAAATGTACGAACAAATCACTGGCCGTTCATGTAACGAGATCGTTGATCAAGAAGCTGACACTTTTCCTATCGAATACAGCGAAGCCGACTATATCGGCTGGCCACCCAATGGGTATTATGGCGGCAATGAAGTGAATACCTACAAACCCATTACTTTTATTCCTGGCAATCCCGATCTACTCCATATCCTCCAGGGTGGCATTGATGGTCTCAATGAACTATTACCTTATACCCGGGTGGGACAAGAGTTTTACCTAGGCAAAGTCAAGCCACTCAATCTCGCGAGTATTGACACTCAAATAAACACTCTCAGAACAGAACTGCGAGATCTTGTTTGTCAAGCCAAGCAACACGCGGATTCAGCTAACGCCTCAGTTACTGGCAATCAGGAAGCGATGAATTATGCTTGTAATGCCTACAAACAATACTGGAATGTCGATAGCCATTACAAACAAATGTGGAAATACAGCAAAGATAGTTGTTGTAGTAATAATGAAAATGGACTGGCCAATTGTAAAAAACAATGCACTGATCACTTTGAATCACTCAAACAAAGTGCATTGAGAACCAAAAAAGCCTATGAAGATGAACTCGCTCGTCAACAAAATGCGATTAACAATTATGGCAATTGTAAAAAAACCTACGATAATGCCAAAAGTAGCAGTAAACCTGCTTATGATGCTGCGGACGGCAATCGCACCACTTGTCGCAATGGTTGCGATGATACTCGCGACACCTGTAATGGTAATTGTGATGGCAGTTATATTACTTGTACCAACAATTGTCAGGCTGGTGATTCATCCTGTACTTCCCAATGCAGTACTACTCGCAGCAGTTGTAAAAATAAATGTTCAACCAATCGCACTTCATGCCACAGCGGCTGTCAAACTGCCTACAATAATGCTCGCAAACCCTATCAAGACGCTGTCAGCGCTAGAAATAAATGTGATGATGATTACAATTATGCTGTTTGGTATAAAAAAACCTATTCTGGCTATCCTGCCATGTATCAGGGATATGCTGACGATTACCAGAAAAAGAAAGATGAGGCAGGAATTGATCAGAATTACCAATACAAGTGGTTTTACGAAAAATTTAATTACACTGCCACCAATTCTACTGTCTGTTGCAAAGCTGAGTCTGGTATGGATTATTGTTGGTTTGAAAGAAAATATCAAAATCAAATGCCATTCAAGTGCAGCTATCAAGACTATACTTCCAATAATGCCATGTATAATTATCTCCACAATAGTTGCCAACCAGGATTACGTCCCACCATGTACTCAGAATGCACCAATAGAAAAACTAGATTCTCCAATTCGATCAAAAGTTATAAACAAGAACGCGATTGGGGTTACAACAATCAGGGCAACGACAGTGATTTTGACGAGAGATATGGTACCAAAGCCAATTGTCGCACCAAGCCAACCGCTGATAAATACAAAGGCTGGACAGAAAAACCTGGTGATACTGGTGATCCAAGAATATTAATCAGAGACAATACTGGACTTGCCTATCGTTGTAGTAAGCGCGCTGCCTTACCAGGAACTAATAACATGAATGATGATCAGCTCAAAAGTCATTATGAATTCTACAAGGACAAACTCTCGCTTCAAGGTTATATTAATGCCTATATTGAGCCCCAGATAAAAGTTATTGAAGGCCGACGCAATAATTACGCTAAATCACAAAGTAACAATTTTTACAAAGACTTTTGGCGACGCGAGACACTCCGTTCTGGAGGCAATAGATGGTTATGTTCCAATCGACTTTACACTCAGGATGACGATTGGCGATCTATAGCTACTAACGAATGTATTGCCGTCAATCTCCTCAATGGCTGTCTCAAACAGGCCAATAATATCATCAAAAACTATAAAGGTACTGACCTCACTCATAAATCAGAAGGCGTCATGATGGCTCAGTATGAAAGTCACTGGTGTCAAGATGGCTACAGTCTTAATGCTAGTCGCTGCTATAAGTATTTATGCTACCCTGTCCCAGCAGGCATTCAAGGAGAGTATTGTCGTCGTCATGATCCCTTCTATGTTGAGGCTAATGAACAGTGCGAGATTGGTAATACTACTGGAGAACTTGTCATGGTGGAAACACCCAATGGTACCATTACTTGCCGTAATTGTGCTATTCCTGATAGTTGTGCGCGCGCTTTACAGATTGGCTATCGCTATGACACAATGGCTACCAATCCTTATAACAATACCATTCCCGGCTACCGTATTGACGATAAAAACTCAGCTCGCTATCGCACGGTACGTGGCACTTGTTTTACCCCAGTCAAGGATAAATGTGTTCATTTGTATTATAAAAATCAAAATCATTATATTGGTTTGTGCGATGTTGATGATGGCAGAGAGTTTACTTGTGCCAATTACAATCTCTATGATTCGGCCAGTTGTCTGACAGCACCCAATAAAACTCCAGTAGTCCAATATATCTATAAGTACAAAACCAATGGCGACATCGAAGATAAAAAGAAATGCTATACTGGTGACTGTGCCAATACTTGTACTGTCAATGGCTATTTTTCCTCTTACACCGAGGCGGGATGTACCAACCTTAATAGCTGTGTTGATGGTAGCGCTACCTGTCCCGAGGGACGCAAAATCAAGAATTACGTAACGACCATCAACGGGGTGACTTGCTACACCGCCCATTGCCGGACTTCACCTCCGGTATATCCAGCCCCATCTACTGATCAATGTGTCTTACACGGTTTCAAACCTCAAGGCTATACCTGCAATCCAAACAAAGAAGTTTCCCTGGGCACAAAACGCATCACGTACTACGATGCCAGTGGTAGCGAGCGTAAATTGGATTGTTTAATCGGCTGCAAGCTCAAGCAAAATTATCCAGAAACCTGCGAGTCACAAGGCAAAGACACCAATGCCAATAGCATGGAAGCTGGTATTATGATCTATCGCAATAATAAGGAACAGCAATACACCACTCTTTCCAGTTATTACTTTCTGCGCGGCGAACGACGCTGGAATTATACTGACTTCATCGGTCACACTCACACTCATATCGTTGCCGGTAGTAATGGCACATTTACCGATGGCAGTACCAGTGATCGTTCTGTCTGTCGTTTTGACCAGTGTGTACCCAATGATGCAGCTGTTGCAGTGGAGGACTTGAGGAAAATCTTTAATGAAAGCCCTTGTCGCGGTATGAGCTCCACTAGTGTTGGCGGTAGTTTCAGTCCTTACTATATCGTCGAACGTGGCGCTCTTTATGATAGTTGTGATCACATCTACACTTACAATCGCTGCGTCGCTAAGACCAATAGCTGTGCCCCTAGTTGCCGCATGGATACAGATATGGGCTATGGCACCTATGAAACTGATTGTCAGTACTATGGCGACACTAAGATGGTCGATGAGGACAAGTGCACAGACAAAACTCCCGGGGCCACCCAGACTAAATACTACAGTTTGATTGCTTGCAATCCTCCCACTTGCGACAACGGCGGTACGCTCAGCATCAAGAGTAACACCAATCTCAAGCTAGGTGACACTGAGGGACACACCAATGCGGCCAAATGCGGTGAGACTTATGATCTTGACTGCAATCACCGCATTCTGATTAAAAATCGCTCGGGTGGTAATAGTTATATCAACAATGCCTGTTTTGGCCGTGGCGGCACTTATCAGTGTCAATATTTCCCGCCAGTGCCAGATAACATATCTAGTAATTGTCACATCGGCAATACCACTTGCTACCAACTCAATGGCTGTAATGTGGAGTATGGCAATGATGGCCACACCAAGACTTCCACTCATCCCACCGAATTTGGTCAACCCAACGAGAATAATCTGGAAGTTTGCCATCACGACGAGTCCGCTTGTGGTGAATATGATCTCAACTGTATATACAATGCCCGACGTTGTAATGCCAATGATGATTATATCTTTATCCCGGCTGGTCGCTCTGACACTTGGGAGGCTATGAAAGCTAACTATGGCACTGCCAACGTCAATTACAAGGCTGGCAATAACGGCCTGCGTTGTGGCCGCTATATGCACGTGAGCAAGCCACGCTGGACGATTTCCACCAACGACACTGATCCCAAGGCAGGCAATAATGCTTATATCGCCGGCGGTACTGATGCCACCGTCACCATGATGGCCGCCAATCGCTGTCAGGGCACTATCAATCCTCTCGATAGTGGCAGTTTTGAGGTTAAGGGCGATCTGGAACTAGACTACAATTACTTCAAGACCTTAGTAGACATCAACCAGCTGCCGACTTGTGCCGATATTAGCAGTTGGAACGCCACCACATTTACTGACAACACAGCCAACATGGATGGCTATTACGTCTGTAAATACACAACGGCCAATGTCAACAGTGAAGACATGTTAAACAAAGGCTTACTTGACCCCAGTCGCAATGTCATAGTCTTTTTCAACGCCAGTAATTCGGTTTTGCGCATCAACACTAATATCGTCACCGATCTTGATCATTTCAAAGCCTTCATTGTTAATGGCAAGATCCAGATTGATGGCAATGTCGGTAAATTCCCCAAGGCTGCTTATGCTGACAACTATGGTTGTTCCTCTGCCACTGGTGCCGACATTCAAGCTTTCTTGGGTGCGGAAGAAATTATCTTTGAGCACAATTATAATGATGGCCTTGGTAGCAAGAGTCGCGTCGCTGGATACGCTGCTGAACTTTTGCCTTTCAATGATTTGAGTGAACTCTATTGTGATCGTCAACTAGTGATTGCTGGCAATCTCGTTCAATGGGGTAATAAACCGCTTAATATGAATCGCACTTTTAAGGGTTGTGTTGGTGGCAACGCTACCACGGAGGGCGAGTCAGAAGCTGATTGGAATGCCGTCCTGGCCAATCCCGCGATCTATCCTGATTACAATGCCTTCATGTCACCGGTAGTACTTTATCAACGCGCGGATTTCATTTCAGCGGCTCCCAACTGGATGAAGACCACCAATGTGGAGCGAATTGAAACTAATTAGACAGAATAAAAAATGCGAAAGAAAAACGAACATGACTAACAAGAAAAAAATCACGACTTATATTATTGCTGGCGGCATTGGTATTGTGGCAATTTTCATTGCTCTCGAGCTAATTATCATGTTGAATAAACCAAAAACTCCAATCTCCTCGCAGGCAGATATTGCCACAACTACCGATAATAACATTACTCAGAACACTGACAACGGCCAAACAAGTGGTGACGCCCTCGATCTTGGTCGCGTCAACCCACCAGCCGTTGCTGGCGCTCGCCTAGAGTACGAAATCACTGACTTGATGACCGCTTTTGGCGTGGAAGATAAAGAGAATGGTTTTGTACCGGAAGTTTATGACGAGACTGATGTGGAGTCGCTATCGCTTGGCAATGTCAATCAAGTAGCGCCCATGGCTGGCACCTATAAAGCCATCAATCTTTTTGAGCAAGGAGTAGAGAAGAATCTAGCCGCGCTGGAAGCGCAAGGGAGAAGCATCTCTATCACTGCTGACGGTGAAGGACATGCTGTCATTAATTTCCTTGGTTTAGATTTTGATGCTACTTATGACGACCATTACCTCTACCTAGAAGACGCCACCAAAATGCCTTATTACTGGGATGGGCAAACCATCACCACGGCCGCTCATCGGATTGAGTTGGATCTAGTCCGTGTTGACTCACCCACACCAGCGCCAGTGGCCACCCCAGCTGACACATTGACCGAAAGCGAGTTGGCTGGTGAATATTTAACAGGCGACACCCAACTGGTACAATAGTCACTCAAAATTGAGTCCATAATATTCTGTATAAATATTTACCTATTTATGGCTATTTTTCTTTAATTTGTACACTTTTTGTCTCAAAATCTAGCCAAAGCGTGTATTTTTAACCCCCAAAAAAATGGGTAAAACGTATCATCGTGCAAAATAAAAATCCAGACGATGAAAACTAGCCGCCAAAGTGTGACCATCCCAAGCGTAGGCGAGAGGAGCGCCATCTTGAGCGTACAAGTAATGATTGTCATACGTAGCGTAAATATTAACACCAAGAAGATCAAAAACCGCTGTCCCATCAGCATTAAAAGTGACACTCGCTGTATGGCCAAAAAGAGCAATTTCGTCCAAGCGGCGCTCAATCCCTTTTTGGTAGACTCGCACCGCCGGATAAAACCCGACTGGCGGTGCTTTTTGATAGGGACGATCGTGAGCATTGGTGTGATTGGACAAAATTGGCATCAATTCTTGGTAAGCCGCACAAGTCACAGTAGGAACAGAAGAAATTTTTTGCGCTGTCAATGGTTGATTAATTTGCCGCAGATGCAGCCAAGCAGCCAATAAACACACCAGTGTCACTACTAAATAAAAATTATTGGCAAAAAAACTTTTTGTATTTAACATTCACTTTAATATATCATGCTCGTTATTTTTTGTCAATAATTATTAAGACAGGACTGCGGAGCTCGGCACAGAGATCCGCAATGGAGTGCCGAGCTATGTGCCGAGCTCCGCACTCCTAAAAAATAGTTTCACTTTAAGTCGCAATAATTTCAACCAAAAGTAAACAGAAACTTATTCATTACTGGCCTTCAGAGTTGCTGGTCACCTCACCAGTTTCGGGATTGATGGCCACCACGCGGCGACAGACTTCTTTGGGGATTGCTCCCGCTTTGAAAACTTCTTCCCGACCGCAGTAAGCGACTTTGACGACACTTTCTGGCATCTCAAAATGTGATGGCTGTTCAGGATCAAGTAGCGTCAGCATAATTTTTTGCCACATTGGTGAGGCGCCAGTAATACCCGAGGCAATATAACTCATGGGCGTGTTATTGTTATTACCCACCCATGTGCCAACCACATACTCAGGCGTATAGCCAAAAGTCCAGTTGTCACGCAGACTATTAGTAGTACCAGTTTTCACTGCAACCTCTTGGCCCGGGATATTCAAAACACTATTGACACCAAAAGCCGGTGCTCGAGCGTTATTGTCACTCAAGATATTAGCAATTTGATAACTAGTAGCCGCCGAGAGTGAACGGTGCTGTTTGTCCACACAATCATGGCTGAGGGCGCAGCTATTGCGATAAATAATATTACCTTTGTAGTCAAAAATCTCTAAGAAAGGATCTTCCTCCACCGTCAGCCCGCCATTAGCAAAGGTGCCGTACACCGACATCATATCAATCATGCGCACCTCACCACCACCAAGAGTGAGTGACAAACCAAAGCGACTCCGATCTGTCCAGGTGGTAATCCCCATCAGCTCCGCTTGGTCAATCATCGCGTCTAAACCAATTTCATTTAAAACTTTCACCGCTGGAATATTATAAGAGCAACCCAAAGACTGACGCAAAGTCACATTGCCGTGATAATGACCATCGTAATTTTTGGGTGAATAAGCCGGACCGCCAAGACTGCGATAAGTCACCGGCTGATCCAAAATCAAAGTCGCTGGTGTAAAACCATTGTATTCCATCGCTGTCGCATAAGTTACCGGTTTGATAGACGAACCCGGCTGACGCAAGCTCGTGGCCACATTGACTTTGCCGTCATTGTTGGGATCAAAGTAATCACGCGAGCCTACCATTGCCAAGATTTCACCCGTACCTGGTTTGGTCACCATCGCGGCACCATTAGAGACACGCATATTAGTCAGACTATCCACCTCCGCGCGTACAATTTCTTGCACTTGATTTTGTAGCTCTAGGTCAAGAGTGGTACGCACCACCAAGCCACCAGTGCGCACTTTTTCCTCGCCATAAATATCAGTGAGCAAATCATACACATACCAGACAAAATGTGGCGCTTCGATGCCCACTCGGTCAGCACGGAAAGCCAAAACTTCTGCGTCAGCTTGGAGTCGTTGCTCGCTGGTGATAAAGCCGTCTTCTTCCATCCGGCGCAGGACTTCACTGCGACGGCGATAGGAGCCCTCAAGGTCATTGGCATAGGGAGAATAGCGACTCGGAGCCTGGGGCAAACCCGCTAAGAATGCACTCTCAGCCAAAGTGAGATCACGCGCGTTTTTGCCAAAAAAAGTCTCAGCTGCTTGTTCCACACCATACACCGGCCCACCATAATTAACTTGATTGAGATACATTTCCAAAATTTGACTCTTGGAATAGTTTTCCTCGACCAGCACCGCCAACACCACCTCCCGCAACTTGCGAATAAAAGTTTTTTCTGGAGTCAGCAGCCGCTGTTTGACCAGCTGTTGAGTGATCGTGGAGGCACCCTGCGAGAGGCTACCACTTTCTTGATTGGCCAAAAATGCCCGGACAATCGCCTTTAAATCAAAACCTTTGTGCTCAAAAAACGTCCGGTCTTCAATCGCAATTGTAGCATTGATCAAGTCTGGCGACACCTGCGACAAAGCAATCGGCGTGCGATTTTCATCCTGATAAAATTCATACAGCAAATGGTTATTGCGATCGAGCACCCGAGTAGTCATATTCTGTTTGCCGTACTCAAGTTGTTGAATGTCTGGCAGCCCCACAAAGACGTTTTGATACAGCCACCACGAGCCAAAAAGGATCGCAAAGCTCACACCAAAAGAGAATGTGCCCCAAAAAAGTTGTACCCCTCGCGACAAAGTCCGACGCAAGACAATGCTCTCTCGTCGTTTTTGGTAGCGAGCAATCCGGCGCCAACTAGGATACTTAATGTGAGATTTTTTGTGTTGTTGATGGTGATGCCAAATCAAAATCAGCCGCCATTTCTCTCGGATGACATGCTTTTTTTTGAAACCATGCCGCCGTGGCCACACCCACAGTGGTCTCTTGTTGATCGGGCGGGGGACAGTCTCAATGACAATAGGTGCTTGATAAACCACTTGTTGGTGACTCTGACTACTATTATTAATAGTTGACATTGACTGGTAAGAAGGTCGCACACGCCAGCCCAAGAGTTTTTGCCACCAGGACAAAGGTTGAGACGTACCTGACGGCTCAAAGAGTCGCTGACAATTAACAGTACTGACCACCCCACGCTTTTGGCGCTCCTGATGCCAAAAATAAAGGCGATCAGCCCGCCAACGTCTATAAGTTTGTTGCCAGCGTCGACCCCAGAACCAATAACGAGCCAAGAGTTTAGCCAAGTATATTCTGATTATCTGTTCCCATTTTCGCATTTCCATAAGCTATATTATACCACACTTTTTGGCATTTTATGGGGCAATTTATAGCAAAATAGATCAATTTC
>JAFRKQ010000020.1 GCA_017431625.1 bacterium
CTACCACAAACTGCACATATTTTTTTGCATTTTTCGCCCTTATTTCAATTTATAATTTTTTTAAAAATTAAAATACAAAATTTTCTGCGACATGTCAACTAAATTCAGGAAAAAACCAACGCATTTTGCAACTTAGCTCAACAATTAACATTAGACAAATACACCCGGCAACTGGCCAGTGATGTCGCCGCCTATGTCGTCAATCGCGAGACTAGCGCCTGGAAATACTTACATGATGTCTGTAAACTTACCAACAAACAGATTGCCAACGTTTACCATCTTTGCGTACAGGAAGAGACGTACTATTTTTCATTAAAAAAACTTAACAAGCCAATGATGACAAAATGTAGACTTGTCTGTAGTTTCAAGACTAAAGTCCCGCCGGTTTTGAATATGTAGATAGGCAGACAAATCCGTCGCCGGGCACAAACGATCATTAAAAATATAATAATTAGAACCTGAGTCTTTAATAGCGGCAATATCAATTCTAGGCACCAGCCATGAAGCACTTGAGGCTTCATATAAAGATGCCAGACTTTGACATTGTGACTCAACAGCCACCACTACTGTAGCGCCAGTTGTTGCTTGATTAACTCGATGACAATCACTAGTGAAAGTAATATTCTCAAAAAACCTATCATCATGATTTTCGAAGTTAAACTGTGGTGCTAATTCGCGAGCATTGGCCTTAGTGTAAAGATTATTATAAAAAAGATAGTTACGCCACACTCCATAAGCATGCGGGGTCACCACTGTGAGAGGTTGATTTGTTAAACTCAAATATCGACTCAAAATCCGATCCTTAAAATTGAATTGCTCCTCGGCGTAAAGTGGGAAACGATCAAAATAATTATGTCCCCACAGCAACAGTGAGCCTAAATAGCTAACAGTGATCACAGTCACACTCAAGTAACGATATCTTGACAACAAAACTTTTGCGAACAAATTTTTCATTCCGACAGCAACAATCACACTTATAATGAGAATTAAAAAACAACTTTGTAAACTAATGTGATTGGTATTTGTTTGAATCACGCTAGAAATAGGAGCAACTAACAAAGCCAAACTCAAGCATACAATTTCTAAATATTGCCTTTGTTTTATCAAAAAGTAGCAGCCAAAAATCAAAAATAAAAGTTCCAGCAAATGGAATTGACCATAGCCATTGATACCACCAGTCCAACCTGGCTCACCACTCAAAAACAAACTGTTAAAATTAAAAACAGCAAAATACTTAACCAATAATTCGTTAGCGTAAATAAGGTAGCGATTATCGAGTATCTTGCTGACAAAATTAAAAGGCGATAGATTGAGACGGTATCTTTTATTACTTTCATCTATATGTGCTTGCATATTAAGAAATGAGATTTCGCTATTGCGAGTTTGGTGCTTGATCAAGGAGTACGAATTGAGTGAAAAAATCACAAAGACAGTAAACACAATCAAAAGCGACAAAGTTTTTCTTTCTTGTCGACTATGTTTAATGCTCAAATAAAAAGCCAGTAAAATCGTCAAACCCACACCGGGAATTTTCAGACCATGATAAGTAAAAAACGCCCATAAGAAGACAAAAAACCAACAGCAAAAATAACCATATTGAGCCAGTTTGGTTTTGGCTTTAAAGGTTTGGCAAATTAAAATAAAACTTAAAGTAAAAAGAGTTAAAGCTACTGGCGCTTCATATCCAGTCCTAGCAATAAAAATTGCCCAAGGATTGATAGCGATAACAAAGCTAACCAAAAGCCCAAGTGTATTGTCGTGTGTTAATTCTTTGATCAAAACATAAGCCAACCATATCAATAAGATGCCAAAAAACACAGGCATTATTTTGGCAGTTTGCTGACCTGATGGCAGAAATGCCATCGTTGGCAATTGAAATAAGGCACCCAATTCACTCAAAGCTGTTCCCGTATAAAATGGTTGTAAATGCCAAATGGGTCGTGTGAGCGTCAAATCAGTGCCAAAATAGGCCACTGATTTTGCGGACAGTAGGTAATCCATTTCATCACTCGTGATCGCCGGGGGATTACTAGTAATAAAAACAAGGCGCAAAAAAGCCCCCACCACCATTACAACAGTCAGCAAGCATACCGTCCACCTTCTTGTCTTATCCACTCGCACCTCGCCACCTCTAAAATGTCTCATCACAATGTCCAGTCACCACCAACTGTTTTTTGCGTCTACTAGCCCGATCTTCCACAATAAAGTTGACTGTCACCTTGCCAGCAATACAATCACCCTCAAAACTAAACTGGCTCGCATTGCTAGCTGGCGTCTGCTGAGCCTGGAGGTGACCATTAGCCTGTTTGCTGGCCACAGCCAGAATGCGATTTTCATAAAGCCAATTGCGATCCATAGAAGCCGTGATTGTCATCACCGGGCGATTTTTCTCGTCGCGATGGCTGGCACTGCTCAGGCGCAAATCGCTACCCACATAAGCCTCAGGAGTGAGATTTTCGTACTGAGCAAAAAGGGTGTCACCTTCGGTAGCCACATCGCGCGTCCGATACCAAATATAGCCAGCAATCACCACAATAATCGCGATAATAATCAACAACGGTCTGTTTTTCATGTAGCTATTATACCATAACTAACATCTTTCACCACCGGGAATTTTTTAACAATTTTTTAACATTCACTTGCTATACTCGCGTCCATGAAACTCAAACGAGGGCTTTTTTGGCCATTAGTAATAATTTTGACCCTGATTGTTACCTTTTTATACTGGCCAGAAAAATCTCCGCTTACCTCGATGGCGCGCCGACCCTCACCAGCACCAGCTGTTATTTCTGATCCACTGGCTGGTTTGCCTGATTACTTGGTCCAATTGACCATTCCCGCCTTGCGCGCGCGTGATTACCACAGTAGTTTACAGCTTGGTCCCGATCTTGAGCAAACCGCCCGTTATACGGCTTATCAAGCCTGGTATGATTCTGACGGGGCCAGAGTTTACGGTCTACTCAGCGTGCCTACAGGTGAGATGCCAGAGGACGGCTGGCCGGCTGTCATTTTATTGCACGGCTACATTCCGCCTTGGCAATATGAGACCAATGGTCGCGCTTATCGCGCTTGGTGGCAAGGTTTGGCCGCTACTGGTGAGTTTGTGGTTTTCAAGCCTGATCTGCGCGGTCACGGCCAATCACAAGGGGAGGCCACAGGGCCATATTTTGGCAGTGACTACGTTGAGGACGCCCTCAATGCTCGCGCTGCCCTAGCTGGCTGGCCACAAATCAATGCTAATGCCATTGGTCTGTGGGGTCACTCTATGTCTGGCAATACCGCTTTGCGCGCCTATGCGGCTCACCCGGAAATCCCCGCTATTGCCCTCTGGGCCGGTGCCGTTTACACCTACCAAGATTTTCTTGACTATGGGATCAATGATCCTAGCTACCGGCCCGATCCTGATCCGTCACCCACGCCCACCCTCGATGCTAGTCTGGCCGGACGATTGTTTTCGCGCCGTGAGGCCATGGATTTTAGTGATCCTTTCTGGCAGGCTATGATTCCCGCCAATTATTTGGCCGCTTTGCCAACTTCTAGTGGTGCTATCGGCCTTTTTCACGCTCAGGATGATAGTGTTTGTGACTACCGTTACTCTCAAGGACTCAATAATTTACTTGACGACACGCAAATTGCCCACGAATATCATCTTTACCCTAACGGGGGTCATAATATGACCGGTAATACATTCAACCAAGCTATAAATGATACCCGTCAATTTTTCAAAAAATACTTGATAGATAGCCAAAAAGTTCCTAATGCAACCGCCAGTGCTAGCCTAGAGAGCTTATAATCCCATAAGAAATAAAATTGCCTCTTGACAAAATTGACATGTTGTGATATAATATACTACAGTTGGTCAGATGGAGGAGATCAAGGTTCATTAACAACTCGAAAAAACGCAAAAGACGTTGAACCTTGATCCAAGCTGAATCACTTCATGACAAAATCACAAACAGGAGGAAAAAGATCATGAAAAAAACAGTTATAACAATCGCAATCGCAGTATTCATCTTCGCTACTACTAGCATTCTTACCGCTGCTGAGGTCTACACCATTGACGCAAGCGGCAATTACACCGCCCTCGTCGATCACTACATGGTCGTAGATCTTAAAGCGGACGCTACTGTTGGCATCCTAATGAAGGCGGGCACGACATTCAATACCCAAGAGATGTACAATATCTCCAATGGGTTTGATACCCCAATTTCAAAGGAGCGCTACCAGACTACAACTCTCCAGCGCAAGGCCATGGGTCCCAACGGTGCCACGCTCATTGTCAAGAAGCTCAACGGCAACATCGACCAAATCAGTAAAGCCCGCGAGCGCGACCGGCAGCATCGGCGTAATAACCCCGAAATGGGGGAGAGGATCCGCAGGCGCGGCGAGCGGGAAATTGAAGACTTCGCCGTTGACACTATCAGAAGAGGTCTCGATGAAGCCTTCCGCGGCATCTTCAGGTAGACTCACAACATGCGTTTTTTTGGTCCTGATCAACTATTTGCAAGCGCTAGGTACCCCCTGGCGCTTTTGCCTTTTATACCTATAAAAAATCGACTCTTGACAAAAATGATGAATTATGATATAATTAGCAGGTTCTTTAAGTACTACAATCTCAAATCTCTCATCAAAAAAGGAGGAATCACCCATGAAGAGATTTACACTTATTATTGTTGCTATCGCGCTCATCCTGATGGCTATACCCGCCAGTGGTGATGTTTTGCGCCGCCTTGACGAGGCCGTCCAGGAATTTGAGGAGCATCGCAGCTGGGGCAAGCTTGAAGCTCACGCGCGCGAATGGTGGTATGACGACACTGGTCACCGCCACTATCGCCGCCGCTGGCATCGCCCACCACCACCTCCGCCTCCACCAGACAGGGAAAGACATCGCTATCGTGATGCCCCTCCGCCGCCACCCCCACCTCACTGGGGAGAGCAACGGCGCCACGATGGCCCGCCTCCACCGCCTCAAAGAAGGCACGACTGGTAAATAAGTGCCCAGTAGTATTTTTGACACGACGCGGCTTGGTCCGCGTCTTTTTCTTGACAAAAAGTATACTTGATGATATAATCCCTAATACTTGGTATGCTATTGGCAGTAGCGACCTGGCTTTCGATCAAAGGGAGGTGAAGATCGATGCATGTCAGGACTTATAGCCGGCAGTTGACCAGCATCGCCAAACGCTGCGGCACCAGCCAGCCTGATGACAAGCGTCAGCAGCAGCTCGATACCCTGCAGAGTTTCGGACTCTCACTCGAGCAGGCCACAGCGAGACTAGTCGCCATGGAACGTGCGCGGGCTGATTAACTGTTTATTCTTGATCCGTCGGCTTAGCCGGCGGTTTTTGTTTCACGTGAGACAATTTGAGTGCTTATTTGCGTTTTTACGTGAGTATGAGCAGGCAAATAGCAATCATGTAAATTACTATAAGGATCAATCACGACATCATTTTCGGCAATCACATGTGTGAGACTGCAAAAAGGGCCCACTTGGGTGCGCGGACCCAGGTAATTGCGACCACTCGTGACCACCAAGTCTGCCAGTTGACAATCAGCACCAAGAGTCGTGAGCTCACTGAGCCGACAAGTGGGAGCCAGCCGCGCCGAGCCGACCACCATAGGCTCGCTCTGGGCCAAATAGCGCCACGCCAGAGGATAGAGTTTTTCGCGGTGTTTTTGTGAGGTATCACTCGGCAAAAAAATCGGCAAATCAGCATCAGTAGTCAAAAGACAAGTTTTCACAGCGTGATCGGCGGCAAAATCAGTTATAAACTCACGCCAGTCCTGATCACTCATCAAGCCTGCCGGCAAATGTTGCCAAAAAGCCTGACTTGTTTGGTAAGCACCAGTCAAATACTGGCCATCACGCACAGACACACTCGCTACCCCAGTGACAAAACGTCCCGGCACACGCGCCACTCCGTCACTTAGTCCCGGCTTTTTATCACTGGTAACACAAGTCAGATCGGCCCGATAAGCCGCCAGCTGACCGCAAGCAAAAGGTAAACTCAAATCCCGCAAAAATCCCAAAACACTCTTTTCCGGCCACCGCTGGCGTGTCCTGGCTAGCTCACTCCAGAAACTAAATTGTGGATCAATATTAAGGGTGACGATCCGAATAGGCAACTCAAGGGCAATCTGGCGAATGTTCTGGCGAAGTTTATCTGCCGCCAAAGGCAAAAAAATCACTATTTGCGACCATATTTCGCTCAAAGCTTGCAATTGTCGCGCCAAAAGACTGCTACCGACCACCGGTGGTAACAAGAGCCGCTCATCATCCAAGTGAGTGCGCAAAATCAAAGTTGATCTCGCTTTAGACATCAAGGCTCTCCTCAATTAAAGCCCGCAAGTGACCAGCATGATGACGCAAAAAACTCCGCGGCAAACGGTCACCCTTGACAGGAATAGCGTTCACTGGGGCTACCAGGGGCGCTCTTTTGACAGTCCACTCTCGATCATCCAGGTCGTCTACAATTGGCTCCAGACCGGCAGCTTGATAGCGAGTAATTAAATGACGATCAGTAATCGGTTGATTGTTAATCACCACAATATCAGGCTTTTGTCCGGTATAACGGCATATTTCTGCTACGTGATCTGTAGCCGTTAGGTGCAGAGTCTGAGTGGCGCAGCTCATCAAATTGGCAATATAAATGTATTTGCCCCGGCGTGCTGCCAAGGCTTCACGAAAACCAGCGACCAAAGTATTGGGCAGTAGGCTAGCATACAAATCACCCGGGCCAATAATCACCAAGTCAGCCTCACGAATCGCCTGGGCCGCTGGTGGATAAATCGGAGTCTGACGCGCCAAGTTGATACGAGCAATTTTCCGACCCTGACGGTCAATATAATTGAGATAATCCTCACCAATTACCTGACTACCATCAGTAAAATGAATTACCAAATCAGCTGGCTGTTCACTCACCGGAAAAACTTGACCATTGATCCGCAAAATCTTACTGGCCACTTCAATTGCCTTCCCGGGCGTCCCATAAAGATCAGTCAAAGCAGTCAAAATTAAATTCCCCAGATTGTGTCCGCTCAAACCTTCACCGCGATCAAAGCGATACAATAGTAAATCTTTCACCTCACGACTATTGTGGCCCGTTGCTAGTGCCGCCAGACACGCCCGCACGTCACCAACCGGGATAAAACCAAACTCATCGCGCAAACGCCCAGTAGAGCCACCGGAGTCAGACACAGTCACTATCGCCGTGAGCTCAAAGCGCGCAGGAGTCGCCAAAGCCGACAACACCGTCGCTGTCCCCGTACCACCACCAATGACCACGATTTTGGGCTTGCTGCCAATCATAAACTGAGCCTCCTACTGGTAACGCTCCAGTTCCTAGGGGTTACAAAACCCTTGTACTAACTTTTATACTAAGGAGGCAGAGACCAGAAATAATGATGCCCGACCTGGATTCGAACCAAGATAAACAGCTCCAAAGGCTGCTGTCCTGCCATTAGACGATCGGGCAATATTTTTAAAGACTGCTTATTATAGCACGGATTTTAACAATGTGCGAGGTCAATTTGGTGACCAAAAATCCCTTGGCCAATCATTCTAATTTAGGGCGCACCTAGCTTCTATGCCCTATATTATATCACATAAAGGCCTATTTGTCAAGAGGCAATTTTTACTCCCGCAAATCTCGCCAAGCTGTGGTATAATACGCCAATGGCAAATCAAAATGAACAAACACCACTCGATCAAGAGCAAATTACTACCCAAAAAGAGGCAGGATCAGCGACAGCTGCTCCCGATCAAACAGCAACTCAGACTCCGCCATCAGCGGGCGAGAGCAGCCAACCAGCAGAAAACAACCAAGAGCCAAAAGTAATGGAGGTTTATTTTGATCTGGGTGGACTCATCCGCAATATTGTCTTGATTTTACTCTTGGCATTTGTCTTTATTCCTTTTGTCTTGTCACTTTTTGGCACCGCCGTCACCGAAATCTCGCTTTCTGAATTCGCTCAAGACATCAAGGACCAGAAAATCTCTCGCATTGAGGTGGCTGGCGATGAACTGCGACTCGAGTACAAAGAAGATTTTGTTGACCAAAGCTATCCGACCCGTTACATTGTCCGCAAAGAAAGCAACCAAACTATGCTCGGGATTCTAGAGGCGGCTGACGTCAAACTGGCAGATGCCAATTTGGAAATTAAAGATTTATCATTGAGTCATCTGTTAATGGAAGCCCTTATCACTTTCTTGCCTTTGATTATTACGATTGGCTTTTTGTATTTTATGTTCAAAAGCCGTGGCGGTGGTGACATTTTTGGCATCGGTAAATCCCGAGCTAAGGTTTTCACCAAAACCAAACAAAATATCAAATTTGCTGATGTGGGCGGTATGGACGAGGCCAAAAAAGAACTTGAGGAAATTGTCGATTTCCTCAAAAACCCAAAAAAATACCAAAAGGTGGGCGCACGTACTCCCAAGGGTGTCCTACTGGTGGGACCAGCTGGTACCGGTAAAACACTACTGGCTCGGGCGGTTGCTGGCGAGGCCAATGTTCAGTTCTTGTCCATTGCTGGTAGTGAATTTATGGAAATGCTAGTGGGTGTCGGTGCTTCTCGGGTCCGCGATCTTTTTGATACGGCCAAAAAGAGCGCTCCATCCATCATTTTTATTGACGAGATCGATGCCATTGGTCGGATTCGCACTGGTGGTGGTTATGGTGGACACGATGAGCGCGAGCAAACGCTCAACCAAATTTTGGTGGAAATGGACGGTTTTACCCCCAATGACAATGTCATTGTTATTGCAGCTACCAATCGCGGTGACATGCTAGATCCAGCTTTAGTGCGTCCGGGGCGTTTTGACCGGCGCGTGGTTGTCAGCCTACCAGATATTGAAGAGCGGCGTTTTATCATTAATATTCACAAAAAAGGCAAACCTTTTGCGGCTGACCTCGACTGGGAACAAGTAGCCAAAATGACCACTGGCTTTTCTGGGGCCGACATCGAGAATATGCTCAATGAGGCGGCGATCAGTATTGTCCGTGAGGGACGCGAACAAATTACTTTACAAGACTTGAGTGAAGCCTCAATCAAGGTCAAGATGGGGCCCAGCAAAAAGCGCCTAACTGATGAGTACGAGCGCAAAATGACCGCTTATCACGAACTAGGACATGCCTTGGTTTCTCATGTCCTCCCGCATGCTGACTCAGTCTCACGCATCTCCATTATTTCGCGCGGCCACGCTTTGGGCTACACAATCACCCCGCCCAATCGCGACAAAATGCAGATTACCAGAAGCGAGATGTTAGATGAGATTAGTGTCATGTTGGGTGGCCGAGTGGCCGAAGAGCTGGTCTTTAATGAGCTAACCGCTGGTGCTAGTAGCGATATTGCTCGCGCTACCAAAATTGCTCGCCGGATGGTGGAAGAGTGGGGGATGAGCAGTCTGGGACCGATCTACCTCGCCCCTCAATATGAAGACAATGAATACGTGCGTGCTTTTGAGGAGCCACGGGTAGTTTCGCCAGAATTAGCTGCTAAAGTCGATCAAGAAGTCAGTCAAATTATGACCACTGCTCACGAACGTACCCGCAAGGTTTTGAGTCAATACCGGGCCAAGCTCGACGAATTGGCTGAAGTTTTGCTCGAAAAGGAGACCCTAGAGGGAGCTGAATTTGAAACACTCATGGGCGAGCAGAAAGCGGTTCCTAATGTCTGAGCTTTTTGAGCCGACCCCGAGCTTTTTGATTGTTGATGGCCACGCTTTGATTTATCGTGCTTATCACGCGCTCACAATGATCACTGATGCCGAAGGACAGCCTGCCGGAGCTTTTTACGGCTTTTTACGGATCCTGCTAAGCGTTCTCGATCAAATCCATCCTGAGTGTTGGCTGATTGCTTTTGATGATCCCGCGCCTACCAAAAGACGACTCAAATATCCTTTTTATAAAGCCAATCGTCCACCAATGCCTGAAGATTTGATTCCCCAAATCGATAAAATCCGCCAGGGTGTCGCCAAACTCGGTGCGCCCATCAGACAAATACCAGGTATTGAGGCTGATGATATTATTGGTACTATTAGTCGTGAAGTCAGCGCTAGCGGTCAAGCTCGAGTGTTGATTTTAACTGGCGATCGCGACAGTTTTCAGCTCGTTGACGACAACGTTCATGTCCTCGTCCCCAATACTGGTCGGGCTCGTCACGCCAGCAAGCAGGAAGCTTTAACTGAATACAATCCCGCCCGTGTCAAACAAAAAATGTCCGTAGCACCGTCACAAATCGTTGACTTTAAAGCTCTAGCCGGTGATCCTTCAGACAATATTCCTGGCGTTAAAGGCATCGGCAGCAAAACCGCCAGCACTTTACTGGCTCAATTTGGTGATTTGGATCACATCTATCTGGCGATCGACCAAGACAATGTGGAGACTTTACGCTCCAGTGTCGTTGCCAAATTAATCAACGACCGTGAAAATGCTTATATATCGCGAGAATTAGCCCAAATAGACCGTCATGTCACCGGTCTTGACTTTAGCTACGAACGCTGCCGGATTGCCAACTATGACAAGCAAGCGGTCTCAGACTTTTTACTCCATTATGGTTTCAAATCACTACTAAAATATCTGCCCGCTGATGATTTTGACACTGGTTTGCAGGCGGCTTTGTTTTGACGCCAAAACTGCCAGTCAAAAACCGCCAAAATGTGATATAATCAGCTCATGATTGACTATTTTGCATTGATTAATAAATACTACCAACCAGGCACCACCCTGTACAAACTCTACGTGGTTCACGTTTGCATGGTGGCCAATAAAGCTCTGGAGATTGCCCGCCGACTCCAGTTGTCACTTGAGGAGCAGATTTTGATTGAAGAAGGCGCGATGTTGCATGACATCGGCATTTGCCAAACCAATGTGCCCGCAATTGGCTGTCATGGTCCAGATCCTTATATCCGCCACGGCCTTGATGGGGCCGCTATGTTGCGTCAAGAGGGTCTGGAGGCTCAGGCGCGTATTGCCGAGCGTCATCTGGGAGTGGGGTTGACGCGCGATTATATCGTCTCGCGCCAGCTGCCACTACCAGCCCAAGATTTTATCCCGCAAACACTCCCAGAACAAATTGTGACCTACGCTGACACCTTTTATAGCAAATATGAGCAACGGCTCTGGATACCAGACTCACCGGCCACGATCAAGGCAGAGTTGGGTGAGTATGGCCCACAACAAGTCCAGGTTTTTGAGCGCTGGCAAGCCCAATTTGAGCCAGCACAGCAGAAAGATGACTATGACCAATGAATTGCTAACAATCAGCAGTCGATTTTTGCAAGTCGCCATTAGCCCCCAAGCAAGCGAGTGGCACCAGCTTCTTGATAAACGTACGGGTATTGATTACGCCTGGAGTGGAGACCCTCAGCATTGGGCCGGTCGCAATCCCACCCTTTTTCCTTTCATCGGCAAACTCAATGGAGGTGAGTATCTCTATCAAGGCCAAAAATACCCACACACCAATCATGGCTTTGCTCGTCATAGTCTTTTTCAAGTCATTGACCACCACCCTGATCGCTTGACACTCGAGTTGCGCGCCAGTAAGACCACTCGCCAAGTATATCCATTTGAGTTTGCTCTCACCAATCATTATCAAGTGGTCAATCATTGGCTCCACGTAAGCACTACCGTTAGCAATTATGGCGATACCTTGATGCCTTGCACCCTGGGCGCCCACCCGGCTTTTGCTTGTCCGTGGCGACAAGGTGATCACTGGAGTGACTACTACCTTCATTTGCCACTCAAAGAGAGCCAAAATCGCCGTTTGATGAACGCTGATGGCAGTTGGCAGCCCACTGTCCAGCCTTTTGGTGAGGCTCAAGACATACCACTTACTCCCGACATGTTTGATCAAGATGTGATCGCCCTTGAAGGTGTCCAGTCACCTTTCATCGAGTTGCGCGTCGCCAATCGTCCTCAAGAAGGCGTCCGTCTCTGGCGTGGCAATAGTCAACAGCTAGGAATCTGGTCACGACCAGGTAGTCCCTTTATTTGTCTTGAGCCGTGGCTGGGGCGTGGCGACCTGGCTGGCTGGCAAGGCGAGATTTTGACACGACCTGAGACCAACTTTTTGCGTTCCGGACAGCAGCTCACGCTCCAGTATGCTCTAGAAATTGGTGCCGATCAGACCACATAAACCTGCTCAATTTCACTGACCAAGAGACGGTTTATCACCGTAATGTCTTATATTATATCACAAAGTGGCGTATTTGTCAAGAGGCAAAACCAGCTAAACGACAAAGGTCCAGTATGGAGGAGGACTGGACCCGTCTGTTGACACTCAGAAAACCTGAGCTGCACCCGAAGGCGCATTTAAGCAACAACCCACATTATAACACATTTTGGGCCGCTGCGCACAAGCAATTGAGGCCAAATAGCGTTTTTCCCCGTCAAGACTACCCGTAGGCTTTTTTAAGGCCCAAAATCCCATCTTCACAAGCGTGACATTTATGCTATAATGATTAGTAACACAGAAAGGCCTTATGCAAGAAAATCAACCCATAAAGACTACCAATCTTGACCCCCTGGCCGCAATGACGCCAGCAACTGAACAAGCACCAGAAGTCCCAGAAACCAGTGCTCGAGCCTTTGGTGCTGACGCTCAGGCCAACACGCCAGACAAGACCACAAAAATTGCCTGGCTTATCAAACTTTGCTTTCCGGTAACTATTATCAATCTCCTGGTAGTGATCACTAGCGCTTGTATCAACAGCAGTTTTTTACATTGGCTCGCTTTAATCCTACTCACCTTGGGTACAGTCATAGCAATCGTGACCATTGTCAACAAGCGCAGCCAACTGTTGTGGGTCAATCTGATTACCTATCCGCTTTTGTGGGCTTTTGTCTTGATGGTGCCAGCAGTCAGTCACACCGACGCACCAGTCAAAAGTTGGGGACTACCACAGGCGCCAGCACCCGCGAGTCCGGTTGATTTAAGCCTCGAGGCCATACCGGCAAAAGATTTGAAGTTGGAAAATTATGGACTTATCCAACCGAGCGAAGCCTCGGGGGCAGCCAGCGTCACCGGGGTCATTACCAATAAAGGCCGACAAGCCCTGGAAATGCCAGTCGTGAGCTTTTATGCCTACGACCAAGCCAACAATCGCCTGGCTACCACCTGTACTGACGTCAAGTATGAAGCCATCCAGCCGGGTGAACAATGGGCGTTTACGGCCACCTGCGGGCTGGAAACTGTCTCTCGGGTGGAGTTGGCTGAGATTAATTACACTCAAGTCAAGGAAAATTGAGCGATCAGTCAAGATGTTCACCATCGCTAAATTCTGGACATTCGTGACCTTAAATATTATAGGACTTTAACACATTATAGGATATAATTTTCCAGGCAAAGGTCAGCCAAAATATCTTATAATATATTATTCTGATTAAAATTAGTCTGGAGAGCTGATAAAATTATAGGACTAAATTTCCTTGGCCCAAAAAGAGAAAATTGGGGTATAATAGGACGCAAGTAATTATGACAACGGTAAATGAACACAACAAAGTATTGTTCGTCGGGATTGACACCCTGCAACCCAATCCCTTTCAACCTCGAGATAAAATAATCGAAGATCAGGCGTTTAATGAATTGGTGGAGTCAATTGCTCAATTTGGCGTTTTGGAGCCGCTGGTGGTCGTCCAAACCCCGGCTGGTACTCACATTATTGCTGGTGAGAGACGCTGGCGCGCGGCCAAAAAAGTCGGCCTCACCCAAGTGCCAGTCCATTTAGTCAAAACGACCCCCAAGGGCATGTTGGAGATGGCCATTGTCGAAAACATTCAGCGTCTGGGTTTTACTCCCTTAGAAAAGGCGCAAGCAATCAAAAGACTCATGACTGAATTTGGTTATAAAGCAGAAGAAGTGGGCAAACGTCTTGGCAAGTCCCGCCAGTACGTGCAGACAGCCCTCTCGCTGCTCAATTTGCCTGATCCGATCAAAGATGGTCTCAATAGTGGCGTGATTAGTGAAGGTCACGCCCGAGCAATCTCTGGGGCCGGGGACGCCAAAGACATGATTGATGTTTATCGCACTGTCGTTGCCGAAGGGGCGAGCGTGCGCCGAGCTGAAGCATTAGCCCGTTTTCACAAAGCCCAAAAGCAGTTGGCAACCAACAAACGCCCCGCCAAAATCCCCCCTTTGGTAAATACTGATGATTATGTCAAGGCTTGGCAGGAAAATTGGGGGAAACGCTTGACAAGCAAGGCCAGTGTTAAGCTGACTGACTCTCGGCGCGGCACCCGAATTGTGATCACGCTCACGGGCGATCCCACCTCGCGCCAAAAAGACCTAGAAAAGATCATCAAGATGACTCGCTGGCGCCACAATCAAACCAATAGCAAAAAATCTTAATTGCAAGCCGCTAAAATAGGTGACAGGGCCTGACGGTTGGCCAATTTGAGCTCAGGGGACAAGTTGCCCTCGTCGCTAACGGAGACTGGCAAGTGAGCACCCACTATCTCCCGATAAAAGTCAATTTGGCTTATCATCAGCTCGCGTAAAACCGGCAAATCAAGACCATGAGCAAAATCGGCACAAATCACACACCGCTCCAAGCTGTATGTCTGCTCACCACCGCCAATGGTCAAAGTAATCCCCTCAGCAACGTGAATTTTTGGTGGACGCACCAAGTGACCGCGCACACCAGCCTCAAGATCCTTGGGATCACCATAATCAAATTGTCCCACATACGCCAGACCCTGTTGCTGGGCAAATGCCGTTAGCTTTTCGGCAAAAAAGCTTTGGTTGCGACTCTGGAGCTGGCGCTCGAGCCAATCATCTTCTTGCGCCGAGGCTAAACATAGGGAAGAGGCAAACAGCTGGCGCAGGACTTTTAGCGCCGACTCAAAATGTGACAACTGAAAGCCACTACCGACAAAGCCCAAACGGCAACCACTATTGAGCTGTAAGCCCTCATCGCCCGAGGTAATCACCAAGGGCACATTTGTGTCTTCATTCATAATTACTACCTCAAAGTTGACAATCTTAAATCAACTAACGTAGCCTATTATATCACAAATATGCCCTTTTGTCAAATTTTGCTACTAATAAAGCCCTGATTGATCAAGCAGACTCATCGCTAGCCGACATTTGTACATTGGCTAGCAAATCCTTCATCTGCTTTTCCACCGCTTGCCAGTCGCCTTCGGCCTCACGAATGAGACCAAAAAGCAAATCAACATCAATCAGGAGCTGATCATCAGTAATAATCATGCGTTGTTTGGACATAAAACTCCCCTTGACATTACTTATAATTCACTGGCAACTCATTGCTGACCAAGGTCAGACTCATACGTTTATTGTCTTTGTCGATGTTTTCAACATTAACGCTTATGGTCTCGCCTCGACGCAATTTTTGGTCGCTATCAAGTTTACTATTATGAATCAAACCATCAACACCAGACTCAACATTGACAAAAACGCCAAATTGCTCAATCCGAGAGACAGTACCCGTCACCACTGAGCCTACCGGATAACGTTCCTCAATTGTCAGCCACGGATCATCAGTCAATTGTTTGATTGACAGATTGAGCTTTTCATTTTCGGGATCCACATCCAAGACTTTGACTTTGAGTTTGTCACCCAACTTGTAATAATTGCCAGGATGAGTGACCTTTTCCCAGGAAATCTCGGAAATATGCACCAAACCTTCTACCAAGCCGATCTCGCCCTTGTCATTAATCGGCACTTCCGCCGTAATAAAGACACCAAAGGGCATCACGCCAGAAACGACCCCATTGTAAATATCACCCGGTTTGACAGCATTCATAGCCGCATTGCGCTGGGCCAGTTCCTTCTCTTCCGAGACAAACTTCTCCGAAAAGATCAGGCGATTCTTATCATGTTCCACCTCGATGGTTTTGACTTTGATCATCTCACCGCGCACACGGTTGAGCTTACCTAGATACATCTTGCCAAATTGACTTGAGGGAATAAAGCCACGAATGCCATTGATCAGGACAATCAGACCGCCCTTGTTGGTCTCAACACCCTTGACTTCCAAAACCTCGCCAGTCTCCAGGGCTTTATAGAAGTAATCCCACTTTTGTTTATTGGCCGCCTGGCGCAAGGACAATAAAATCTGATTTTTGTTGTTTTCGTTATCCACCACAGCGACCGAAATTTTTTGCCCTACCTCGAGTTTTGCGATATAATCACGAGCCAGGTCAAATTCTTTACCAACGATAATCCCTTCGGTCTTGGCGTTGATATCGACCACTAACGACTTGGGAGTCTTAGCGACAATCACGCCTTCCACCTGCGAGTCAGCCTTGGGGGTGACAATTTTAAGTTTGTTTGCGGCGAGTAAATCCGCCATTGTTGTTGCTTGCGCCATTTTAATGGGTCTCCTTTCAATAGAGGTGATTATAACACACCCTGGGGTTTTTGGCAAGGGTCAAAATCACTCATTGGCCGACAAACCTATTGTACTTCTATCGGCTCGGGATCAGCTGCCGGCAAGCGACTCAAGATAGTAGCCGTTTGTGAGACAATATCCTTGGGCGTACCCGTATAAACACAATCAGCGTGGAAATCCCAAGCCTCACCAACCTCAAGGCTACCCAACATAAAATCGCTACATTCTCCTTCTTCTTTAGTGGTCGTAGAGATGCGGAAAACCACTTGCGGTGTACTAATCGACCCATTGGTATTATTGACCACTCGACCAACGACCGCGGCACTATCGCTACTTTCGGCAATTACTGGGCCAATAATGTCCAAGCCAGGGATACTAGCTTCTTCCTTCAGGCCTTCTTTAATGATATTGCCCAAAACGTTATTCATCACGATAACCAAAGCCAGCGTCACCAGACTCACAATCACCCCAGCCAGAGCAAGACCGCCTTGACGCTTGACGAGGGCCATGATGCCAACAATCAAACCTATTAGTGCCAAAACAGCCGAAAGCCAATTGACCAGAGGGAGCCAGCAGCCCATGATCGCAATTACCCCCAAGATTAAAGAAGTGACCGCCAGTGCTCGACTAGCGTTGGTGCTAGCAGCCGTCTCAGTCTGGCTGGCTGAGGCTACTGGTGAGCCTTCAGGCTTAATTTGGGTGGTGCTCTCTTGAGTCATTGGTGTCGTTTGCTCCATGTGGTCCTTTCTGTCATCTGTTTGTGATCATTAGCTATTCGCATTATACCCGACCTAAAGCATTTTAGCAAGAGCCAATTACTTTGTCGCCAGCTACCCACGCGTCCCGTGTAACTTGGGTACAATTAGGTAACTATCCCCATTCACCGATACTACTTATTGGTACTTATTATACCACATTATAGGCTTTTTGTCAAGAGGCAATTTCGCCTGGAATTAACGGAGTTGTCGCTGATGGAGCTTGTATTGACCATCGTATTTAGCCACCAACGCCCAAAAACGAGCCGAATGATCCAAGTGAACCATATGCGCCAGCTCATGGATAAGGACATAATCAATCACCTCGGGCGGATAATGCACCAAGCGCCAATTAAAATTGAGATTATTGTCCGACGAGCAGCTGCCCCAACGCGTCCCCTGATCCTTGATAGTAATCCGCGCAAACGGCTGGGGAATCTTCATCTGGGCGTGCAGTTGTGGTAGACGCTTGACGATATAGGCTCTAATCGTCTGGCGACCAAACCTTTCCAAACTGGCTTTTTCTGGTGGGGTGAGGGTAGGCTCAGTTTTGGGCGCTAACAAATAGCGTGAATTATTATAAAAAAGGCACTCGTCAACTACCTGCCAGCCCGAGGGCAGCTGGGGCCGATAGCCAAATTCTAGCCGATAATTATGACCAAAAAGGGCAAATTGTCCACCTTGAGTGGGAATACTTTGGGCTCTTTTGTCCTGATGTTTTTTAATCCAGCCTGCATTTTGCTGGATAAATTTTTCAATCACCGCTCGTGTGACAAAAGGCGGCGCGGTTACGACCAGACTGCCATCGCGGTCAACATGAAGGCGCAACTGTCGCGCTCGAGGCGAGTTCTTTCTGATGTAGTCTATCATAATAAGATGCATTATAGCACAGGAAGGGAAAAAAACAAGACCAAAACCAAATTGACCACTAATCTACATGCAAAAGTGACAGATTTTTTGATATAATAAGAACGATGGCAAAAAAAATCAAGGCACGTTACCGCTTTGTAGGCATCATTATGGTGGTGGCCCTGGTTTTGCGACTACTTCCGGCCGGCTCGAGTTTTGACTGGGCCGAAAGTCAACTCGCACTGGCGGCGACCAGTTATGGCCGTTATACTCCGATTAGTGACTTTCTCCAACCGCCGCTGCTGCACCAGCTCACGGCTATCTGCAGTTTGGTGAGTCAGCATGAAGGCTGGTTGCGTACCTGGGGAGCACTAATCCCGAGCCTGCTGACTATTTGGGGGCTATATGCTTTGGGGCGCAAACTGGGTGGCGAAAAAACGGCTTTAGCCGCGGCTTTACTGCTGGCGACCAGCTCATTTCACCTCTATTTTTCGGCCCGACTAGAGCCATACAGTTTGGCCGCTTGCTGGGCTGTCTGGTCATGGTTTTTCTTACTCGAGCGACTGGGCGTTGGCCGGGACAGCTACAGTCTGCCCAAAAATCACACTGCCCAAAAGTTTTTCGCTCTTTTCCCAGTGAGCCGTGATTTTTTCTTGTTTCTAGCCTGTAGTCTTATCGGTCTTTATACTTCCTATCTTTACAGTCTTGTGCTGGCGAGTCAGTGGCTCTACTTACTCTGGAGACGACAATGGCGACTGTTCATCTGGGCGATTGCCATCCCGGCTATCGGTTTTTTGCCTTGGTGGCCACATTTATTGGCCCAAATCAGCCGCCAAAAACAACTTCTAACTCTCTGGCCACACTGGTCACAAGTCACTAGCCTTGCTCTCTGGCGAGCACCGACTCTGACTTTGGGCAAATTTATTTTTGGGACCATTGACTTACAGCTAAATCCATTTTTTATTGGTTTAACAACACTTTTTGTAAGTTTGGTCATTATTGTCGCTCTCAGACGTGGCGCGGGCTTTTATGCCAAAAGACGCCAGCACTGGGAAGCTTTAATATTTATGGTGGTTGTACCCATGCTTTTAGCCACTGTGGCTCATTTTGTCTGGCCGATTCTCACCCCACAACGACTCTTATTTTTACTCCCTGGCTATTATTTAACCTTGTGCTTGTTGCTTTTTGCCGGCCGCCAGCAGCTTTCACCCTTGGCCTGGAGTTTATTTATCCTAATAATTGGCAGCAATTTGTCTGGTAGTTGGGTTTTTTACCAGCAAAAACTTTATCAAGTGGAAAATTGGCGCCAGCTGTTGGCTGACTTACATCAAGACTATAACTCTAGTGACAGCGTGGCCGTTTTTGCCTACCCGCACTCACTCCCACCCTGGGATTGGTACGAAACTCATGGGTCAGCAGCCGCTTTTCCGATTTTGACCACTGGGACTTATAATACCAGTGTTGATAACCAATGGCGCCAAAGACTGTCTGTGATTGATCATTACCAGACCGTTATTTTACCCGATAGTTGGCGCACATTCACTGATCCTGACAATCTTTTGCCAACTTATATTCACGAACAGGGTTTTACTCAAGAAAAGCTTCATTGCTATCCCGGAGTCTGCTTGCATCTATACTCGCGCCCGACCCTAGCACTCTACCAAGAAAGGACTAGTGAGGATTGGTATTGATTTAACCAGCATCTTGTATCATCGTGGCGTCTCACGCTATACGAGCAATCTTTATCGGGCCTTGAGTCAATTTGAGACTGTTCGTCTCTATCCTTATATTAGTTGTGGTCCTCGGGCCACCAGCCTCTTGCAACAAGAATTGCGCCGCCTGGAGCAAACACTCAGCAGCGAGCGCGCCCACGAACTCCAAAAGCATTTGTGCCATCAATCAATCCCACCCAGCATTAATCATTGGCTATGGCATTATCTCCACCTCAATGGTCTGAGCAAAAAAATGCCCGACATCAATGTTTTTCACTCATGGGATTATCTCCAGCCTCCAGACCGCCAGCTGGCAGTTGTCTCAACCATCCATGATCTCGCGATCCTCAAGTACCGCCAAACCGCTCACTGGCGTATCCTCCAGCATCACCGTGAATCTTGGCGCATCCTCAAAAAAAGACAGGCTCACATCATTGCCGTCTCTGAAAGTACGCGCCAAGATATTATTAATTTGCTAGAATTTGCACCCGAGCGCGTCCACCGAGTCTACGAAGCCCTACCTCAAGAGTCTTTTTTTCCGCCCCAAGCACTCAAGACTCGTGACTGGAAGCAACTAAAAACTAAATTTAAATTGGAAGGTCCATATTTTTTGTTTGTAGGCACCAGAGAACCACGCAAAAATCTCCCGCATTTGCTTGATGCCTGGCGAGCGCTACGACGTAATGCACAACTAGTTATCGTTGGCGCCAAAGGCTGGGAGAATACTGTAGCCGATGATCCCGGACTCCACTTTTTAGAGCACGTCACTGATCAAGAATTGGCCCATCTTTACACTCATGCGGTCGCGCTGGCTTATCCTTCTTTAGATGAAGGGTTTGGGCTGCCCATTTTGGAAGGGTTTGCCTACCAAACACCCGTGATCACCTCCAATCGGGGAGCAATGCAAGAAATTGCCGGCCAAGCGGCTTTTCTTGTGGATCCACTCGAGGTAGACAGCCTCCGAGAAGGCCTAGAGAAAGCCCTCAATCTCACGCCAAGTGAGCGTCAAGATCTGAGCAACCAAATGAAACACCAACTGGCTAAGTTTTCCTGGGAAAAAACGGCCCGTGACACACTCAATGTCTATCAACAAGCAATAAAGGAGTTTTATGCCTGAAATGTCCGTACCACTGCGTTTGGCAATTGACGGCAATGAAGCCAATCTTGATAGGCGTGTGGGGAGCAACACCTACGCTTACCAGCTTTTACTAGCTCTGGAAAAACTCACCCGCTCACAAGCCCATATCTATCAGATCACCGTCTTGCTGGCAGGTGAGCCGGTGGCCGATATGCCCGCTCCTCGCGTTGGCTGGAATTACCGCGTGATAAGGCCTCGCCCTGCCTGGACTCAATGGGGCTTGCCACTGCATCTTTTTTTGCACCAAAGTCATTACGATGTTTTTTTTACTCCAGGGCATTATGCTCCCCGATGGTGTAGTCTCCCTTACATCAGCAGCGTGATGGATTTGGCTTTTTTGCGTTATCCCGAGCTTTTTCGGCCACGAGATTTGTATCAACTCCAAAATTGGACCCGCTACTCAGTCGCTCACGCCCAGAAAGTAGTCTGCATTAGTCGTTTTACCAAAAGTGAAGTGGAAAAGTTTTACCATCGCGATCCTCAAGACCTAATTGTCGCTTATCCGGGTTTTGCCGGCAAAGTCCTCAAACTAACTGCCAATAGTCAGCGCCAGTTGCTCAAAGATCTCCACGTCAAGAATAATTACTTTCTCTATCTGGGCACCCTACAACCACGCAAAAACATTATTCTCATGATTGATGCTTTTGAAAAAGTCATTGAAAAAAAGAAGTTTAAAAAATATCAGCTGATTTTGGCAGGCAAAAATGGCTGGCTCACCGACGAAATCGAACATAAAATTGCCACTAGTCCGGCCTCGGATCAGATTGTCCTGACAGGCTTTGTCAGCGAACAACAAAAAGCCACCCTGCTTTTGAATGCCACCGCCACTCTCAATCTGGGTATTTACGAAGGTTTTGGCATCCCGCCGCTAGAATCCCTGGCCTATGGTACGCTGCCAATTGTCGCCAACAATACGGCAATGCCAGAAGTCGTGGGTACTGCCGGTTTGAGTGTCAATCCTTACCGCGTCGAAAGTGTCGTCAAGGCGATGATTGTCGCTGCTAATCTCGACTTTAAAGGCAAACAAAAATTTTTCAAGCTAGCCGACCGCCAAGTCCGTAAGTTTTCCTATCAAAAGGCCGCCAAATTAGTCTTGCGACATTTAACTGATCTAGTCGACTTAGAAACCAACTCATGAAATTATCAATTATCATTGTTTCTTATAATACTTGCAAACTCACGCTCCAAACAGTCACCTCGCTGACCAAGAGCATTAAAAGCGAGTCGCCACTCGCCAATAATTACGAAATTATTGTCATTGACAATGATAGTCACGACCAAACGATCGCCACATTAAAGGCACTGCACCTCAAACAGCTCAAAATAGTCAACTCTGGAGAAAATCTAGGTTTTGGTCGCGCTAACAATCTGGGCTTCAAATACGCTACCGGTCAATTACTTTTGTTCCTCAATTCCGATACCATTGTCCCAGCTGGATCATTAGAAAAAATGTACACATTTTATACTCAAACACTAGAAAAAGAGCGAAATAAACGTAAAAAATTAGGACTATTAAGTGCCACCCTCAGAAACGGCGATGGCAGTATCCAGCCCCAAGGTGGTGATTTACCCAACCTCGCCACGATTGCCACCACCATGTTTTTTCTTGATGACCTGCCAATTTTGGGTCGGCTTTTGCCCAGCGTCCAGCACACGGGTCGGCGTTTTCACCCCTCAGCCCGAGCGGTTGAATTTCGCCGCCAAGGTTGGGTAGCAGGCACTGCTGTTATGTGCGAGCGTGAGCTTTGGGAAGAAAAAGGTGGCTGGGATCCCGAAATTTTCATGTATGGCGAAGATCAAGAATTGTGTTATCGCCTACACCAAGAGCACTATTATCACGGCATACTCGAGACCGCCCCGATCACTCACCTAGGCTCTGCCAGCTCTAGCTCGGCTTTTGCTATTTTGGGCGAGATTAGAGGCTATTTATATTTTTTCCGCAAATACCACCCTCGACAGCAATGGGAATGGCTCAAACTTATTTTGTGGTTAGCAGCCTGGCTGCGAGTGACCATTTTTACCTTAGTGCGGCCCGATCATCAGCGCGCTGATATTTACACTCAAGCCATTGGTGTTATCGAACAAGCAAGATATTGATTTATGCTGATTTTTACCACCCCCACCAGTCTCCCACCCGCACAGGCGCTGGCCAAAAAACTCCAGCTCCATTTGCATATTTGCGTGCCCACGATTTTTAGCGATGGCAATAGCTTTATCCGGCTGCCAGCCGATCCTCGTGACCACAACTGTCTGATCGTACAAACACTTTATGGTGACAGCCTTCATCTGGATATCATCAATACCCTTTTTATCGCCGATAGTCTCAGACGCAGTCATGCTCGCAAAATTATATTGATTATTCCATTTTTTTCTTACGCTAAGGCCGATCAAGCCAACGGACCGGGCACGAGCCAGCGAGCTCAAGTTGTCGCTTCACTTTTCAGCCCCAAACTTTTTGATCAACTGGTGACGCTCGATTTACATCGGACTCAAGTCAACGACTTTTTTCCAGGCAACGCCACTCATTTGGTCAGTGATGACTTTTGGTGTCAGTGGCTGCGCGAAAATATGCCTACTCAAGACCTCACCCTGGTGGCTCCTGACCAGGGTGCAGCCGCCAAGGTACAATCATTAGCTAACAAACTCCATTTACCGCGGCTGATCGCCCGCAAGTCTCGTCCGGATTTTGTCGGCGCCCCCCAAGTATCACTCACCCGCCCCGAGACCCTCACAAGTCGAGCCTTGATTATTGATGATTTCACCACCTCTGGGCAAACGCTGGTGGCAACCGCAAAAATACTGAAAGCACAAGGTTTTTCTCAAGTTGAGGCCCTGGTGACACACGCACCCTTATGTCCAGACGCCTACCAAACACTTCAAGAAAACCATGTCTTGGAGCGTTTGTATACGACCAATACCACTCGTGTCGCCACTAGTGACACTATCAGAGTGATTGATATCAGTGAATGGTGGGAAAAGTGGATCCGGCAAGAAAAAATTGCCTTGACACAAATTGGGTCTTGTGATATAAAATGAGTTATGAACATCGGCAGCTTTAATTTGAAAATCTTTGGACTAGCACTGCTCACCAGCGTGATTATTTTTGGCCTGATTTATCGTCTCAATACTCCACGCCCACAGGTAAACGAGTCCGCAAGCGAGTCCACTGCCACAACAAACAGCAACTCCACTATTATTCCTCAGTTGACACCAGAGACATCTACTGCTAGTATCAAGCTTGACGAGCAAAGCTATCGCGCCCAAGCCCAGAGTCTCGCAAGCAGCACGGCCCTGGCCGCCAATAACTGTCTACAAGCCTTTAGTGATAATCCCTATCTTTTGGCAGACGCCCAAACACCTAGTGGTCGTGAATTTATCCGTCAGCTCGACGTTTTTTCCCAAAATTACAATATTGCGCGTACTCTCATGGCTCCAGATAAGTTGTTAGCTGTTCATCAGGAATTATTACAAGGCTTGGCCACTCTTCATCAAGCCCAAGTAGATTTTTTAAGTGCTATCGCTAATCTTGACGATGATCAAGCAACCTCGGGTTATAGTCATCTGGAAGAGGGTTCGCGACAGTTAGCCCAAGTATCAACAAAGCTTTAATTTGGACACTGTCTAAATAATTTTACCTGTTTATCAATATTTTTATCTATTTATTAAAATTGGTTCTTGACAAAATCAAGATATTATGATATAATAGAAGCGATTTTTGATTGGTGCCATCGAGCACCAGAAAATAGCTTCCGGAGGTGACCAATCCTACGCCCGGTGGTGCCAGTCAAGCAAATCAGTAAGTTTCTATCGGTCAGAAAGTGAGCAAAATATGGTAAAAAGGCTTGTTTAGCGGCAATTTTAATTTCGTTACAATTTTGGTCGTCAATTACCCCAAATTGGGGCTTGACATTTGGAAATATTGTGTTAAAATACACAATGTTCTTGAAAAAAGAGATCAAAGAGAGACATAACCTTCGGGGCCCTTAGCTCAGTTGGCTAGAGCGCTTCATTTGCAATGAAGAGGTCGAGGGTTCGAGTCCCTTAGGGTCCACGGTTGATTCATGAGTCTGGCGTACCAGATAATCAACTCAAGAACATTTCCAGTCACTCGCCAGTGAGTGCACTGATCAGACACATTGAGGAGTAATTCTCAATCCCTGTTGTTGCGGCGAATCAATTACAAGATTCAAGAGCGTAAGCTCGTGAGTCTTTAGTTTATTCGAGGTCTTTAACAAGTGAAGAAGATTAGACTGCATGGCAGTCGGGCACAAACGGTAGTGGTCCTCATATAGCCATTATCAAGCCCGAAAATGTATGCAGTAATTCATGTGAATTTTATATCTAGTTGAAAAATTAGAAAATTTTTGTCATTTAGGCCAAAACATTTTCAATGATAACAACTTCTTATGAATAAATCGTTATTATCATGTAACCTAATGCAGATAGCGGATGCCTAGGCTTGTTTGGACGAAGAAGGACGCTAAGGGCGCGAAAGTCGTCGGGGAACTCCCACAAAGTGTTGATCCGGCGGTATCCGAATGGAGTAATCCAGTGACAGTAATTTGTCACTACTTCTAGTATTAATTTACTAGAGGAGATCACCTGGTGAACTGAAACATCTA
>JAFRKQ010000021.1 GCA_017431625.1 bacterium
AGGACCGGGATGAGGAAACCCCTAGTGTTCCTGTTGTTGCTGTCAAGCGCAGTGCAGGGTAGCTACGTTTCTTGTGGATAACCGCTGAAAGCATCTAAGCGGGAAGCCCTATCCAAGATGAAATTTCTCTATCAGATCCCTGGGAGACTACCAGGCCGATAGGTGAGAGGTGTAAGTCTGGTGACAGATTTAGCTTACTCATACTAAGAGATCGATCGAACATTTTAATAACACTAAGATTTATTCTGTTGTTTGAAAAGATGTTTTGGCTTTAATGATAATGTCGAAAAATAAAATCATGAGTCTTCTTCATTTGTTAAGGATCTTGAATAAAGATCTTTATAAAGAAGTGCCTTTTGTTCATACCTCTGGAGCGTGGTGGACCCAACTCTTCCCATCCCGAACAGAGTCTTGAAACGCCATAGCGCTGACAATAGTCCGGGGCTCTCCCCTGGCGAAGATAGGTCGATGTATGAACAAAGGGCATTTTTTTGTTATATTGTGATTGATTTTCTACAGTTTTCATGCTATAATATCCCTTATGACCGCGACCTATCGACATGAAGACAAGTATTGGCTCACCCCTATTCAAGCCGCCGCACTCAAAGGCCAATTGAGCCATCTTTTGCGCGTTGATCCAACCGCGTTAGCAACTGATTATCTTGTGCGTTCAGTCTATTTTGACAGTCTCGATGACCAAGATTATCACGACAAACTCGCTGGTATAGAAAAGCGACAAAAAGTCCGACTACGCACTTACGATCCCGCCAGCAAAAAGGCCAAACTTGAGGTTAAATACAAATTTGGTCAGCAACAGCGCAAATGTGGTCTCTGGCTGACATCCACCCAAACTCATGACTTTTTGGCAGCGCGTTTTGCTTCTCTTCGTAATGTCTTATTAGAAAATACCTATTTACAAGAATTATATCCTAGATTGATCACAAAATGTTATCGTCCAAAAGTCTGGTGCGAATATCATCGGCAGGCATTTGTCCATCCCCAGGAAAACTTACGCCTCACACTTGATCATGACATCCGTACCAGTGAGACCAACTTTGACCTTTTTGTCTCGCACACCCCACTCAATGCCGTTACCTGGGAGGCCACAATTTTGGAAATCAAATACAATCAGCAATTGCCAAAGTTTTTGCCACCAATACTGGCCCACTATCAGCTCGAACCAGCCGCCATCAGCAAATACTGCCACTCCCGTCTTAATTATTATGAGATTTTGGACTCATAGAAAGCCGTATGTCAAAATTTGATTTGTTCTCTTCACTTTATCAATCAAACAGTCCTCTCAGTATTCAGATGATTTTGATTATTCTCATTACCGCTGGTCTTTTGTCATTGATAATTGCCCTGACATATTATTTGACTGGCAAAAATAATAGTCTCAACACCAAATTTAGCGCCCAATTGGTGACCCTCACTCTGATTGCCAGCGTCATTATGATGCTCATCTCCAGCAATATTGTCATTTCTTTGGGTATGGTGGGTGCCTTATCAATCATTCGCTTTCGCTCGGCCATGAAAGATAGTCGCGATACTGTTTATATTTTTTGGGCCGTCACGGCTGGTTTGTGTGCTGGTTGCCAATCCTTCAAATTGGGCATTATTTCTACACTCTTTATCAGCATTGCTTTGCTTGGACTGGCTCATTTACCGATTTTTTGGCACAAATATCTCCTCGTTATCACTGGTAGTGAAAAAACTATTGATACCACCGCTTTAATTGCTCTCTTCAAACAACAAGTCATCAGCCACAAGTTGCGCACTGCCACCAAAGCCACCAACACTCAAGAAATGATTTTTGAGCTTATTAGCAAAAATCCAGCCGGACCGGATTTACTTGAGCACATCCTCAAGATCGAGGGCATTGAAAGCGCCAATTTAATCAATCAACAAAGTGACACGATAGGCTAAAGGTGCACAAACTTCACCAAAAAATCTACCTATATGTGAGTCTGGCCTGTCTGTTGCTAGCGATAGTGATTTTTGTCGATGCCGATTATCGCGACCTGAATGTCTTAGTCACTAATTATCCTGAGTTTGCGTTTATCAGCCATAAGTCTGGCCGCTACCCACACGCACTTAACGTCTGGGCACTGCCAAATCTCCAGATGCCAATATGGTCAACTCTCCACTACACTTTGGATGGCCAAACACCCACCAGTAATAGCCCGCGCTGGCACCAACCACTTCATCTCGAGTCCACCAGTAGTGGCGTGCGCGTATACCCACTGCAAGTGAGCTTGTGTTATCCATCTGGTGCTTGCGCTGGTTTGATGACTCGCACCTATATTCTGGGCGATCAATTAGAAAATGATTTAGATATTGATATCATTAGCCTGACCACTGACAACGACAATCTCTATCATGAAGACACGGGTATTTTTGTAACTGGGCGTCAATACGCCGATCAACCTTATCATCCCCTGGCCAATTACGCCCAGCGAGGCGACGAATGGATCCGACCAGCACACGTCACCTACATTACTCGCGACAATCACACGCTGTGGCAACAAGCAGTCGGGATCCAAGTTTCTGGCGACACTTCAGCAGCTTATGACGTCAAATCGCTCAAGCTGGCTGCTCAACCTAAAAACGGCTACCAACCACTTGATTACTCGTTTGTGCCCGTGGGTGACACCCAGCGCTGGCCGATCAAAACTGATTACCACTCACTCCGGCTGCGCTCGGGAGCGCAAGACATTTTCACTGGTAATATTCGCTCGAGTGTGGCTAGTCGACTACTGGCTCAAACTGATTTCCCTGGTTTTTCCTACACTAAACGAGCCGTACTCTACTTAAATGGTACTTATTATGGTATTTTTGAAGTGCAAGAAAATTACTCTGACTCGTGGCTAAAAACTCGTTACAATTTGCCCGATAGTGATCACCTAGAAAAAGTCAAAGGCAGCGAGCTTGATGTGTGGACGCAACTTGATTTACTCAATTTATTCAACCAAGATTTTGCCAATCCAGAAAACCGCGCCCTGCTGGAAGCATACATTGACATGGATGATTATCTGCGCTACTGCGCCGTCAATGTCTTGCTGAACAATCGTGATTGGCCGCATAAGAATTATGAAGTGTGGCGCTGGAGTGGCCCGCCAGATGCCAGCAATCCTTATACCGACGGTCGTTGGCGTTTCCTTTTTTATGACGCTGATTTTATTTATTCCTTGCACGATATTTTCATTGCTGGTCGCAATCAAACTCGCCTAGCCAGCAACAGTGTGCTAGACAATCTACTTACCACTTTACCGGCACTGCAAGAATCTTCATTTGCACATATTATGAACAGTCAATATTATCGCCAGCGGTTTTTGCAACTCTTGGCCGATTGGCAACACTACCCTTTCAACGCCGACAATATCAATGATATTATCCAACAAGAACAAACCAAAATTGACCGGCAGCAGCGACTCCACGCCTATCCTGGTTGGGAAGAGGACTTTTATGGTGGGATCAAAGAAATGGCGACACTCAGCGCCCAAATTAAGACGACCATTGATCAAGATGTAAGTCGTTTTTGGGCAGATGAACACAAATACACCCTCACTCTGACGACCGATGATTACACTTGTGTTGACTGGCTTGGTCGTCACCTTGACCCCTCACAAACTTATCAAACTTCATACTGGACTGACACCAATTTTACCCTCACTGCCAATAGTATCATTGGTGGTCAATTTCAAAGTTGGCAGGTCAATGGCGCACCTATCGCCACTGACACCCTTGACATTAATCAGACACTGGCAGTAGATGGTCAGCTCAAAGTCCAGGTGCAATCACAACCCGCCGCACAACAATTAATGATTACTGACATCAGTGCTCAAGGAGCCAATGACTGGTTGACACTCACCAATATTGGCCGCCAGCAGGAAGTCTTGCGCGACTATTATTTAAGCAGCAGCCAAGACGCGCCCGAAAAAATGACTCTACCTGCTATCAGCCTCACGCCGGGCCAAAGTATTCGTATCAATGGGCACAATAATGATGGTCAGTTAGGGGAGGGGAAAGTCAATTTGCACTGGCGTGCTGGCGAAAGTGTGTATTTGTGGCGCGACGACAAAGTAGTTGACCAAATTGATATCCCCGCCAACATTGGTGATAATATTTTTAAGCGCGATGCTTGTCGTCAAATAAGTTATCAGCGACAATAAAACAAAAAGTTGTATTGGTAATGTGTATGACTGCGGAGCTCGGCGCGGAGCTCCGCACTGCAGTGCCAAGCTCGGCGCCAAGCTCCGCAGTCGGCAGTTATTCGGTTGGTAGAGTGAGTTATTCGGTAAGCACCGATTGTTGATTATTCACGACCGCAAACAAAAAAATAAATCAAAACTCACTGGCCGCAATTAATATGTCACCTCACGCAAGTGATCAGTGAAATTTAATTGTATCAAATGCGGACCATCATCGGTAAAATCAATTTGGCTAATACCACAATTGGCACTCCCGCGAAAGCAATATTCATGTGTTTGTAGCCTCGGATCATCACGACCAAAAAACGCGCGGATAATATCAGAAATAATCCCAGAGTGCGCCACAAAAATTACCTTTTGTCCGTCAGCTTGAGCCAAAACCTGAGTGAGAAACTTTTGCCCCCGCTCACCACTAGCCCTGGCCGAATCACCAAAAAGTGGTTGGTAATTGGGATCATCACAACTGCGATTCCATTCTTGCAAAAACTCAGCCGCACTCATATTTTTGTCAGTCCAGAGCAAACGTTCAGTTAATTGCTCAGTGACCGTATAAGTCAGACCCAAAACTTGACCGATATCATGAGCTGTTTCTTGTGCCCGACGCGCAGGACTCGACATTATTTGTCCAATACCCAAACCAGAAAAATAAACACCGGTCTGCCGGGCCTGCTCGTGACCCAATGGTGTCAAGACTGCTTCCGCTTCAAATTGTGATGTTTTTTGTCCGTGACGTACCAAATAAAAGCTCGTTGACATGGGATGTATTATACCACTTTTGGGTGTATAATACCAGTCTATGATTACAGCCACCCAACTTATCAATCAATTGCGCACCTACACTCCAGCCGACGCCCAAGAGCGCGAGAGTGTGCAAAAAATTATCCAGTGGCTCCAAACTAATCCTGTCCTGACTTATCCCGAAAATAAAACCGGTCACCTGACTGCCGATTGCTGGCTTTTGAGTCCCGACTACTCACAAGTCCTTTTGACCCTGCATCACAAATTCCAACGTTGGATCCAAGTCGGTGGTCACGTAGATGCCGGCGAATCACTCACGCAAGCTGGCGTGCGCGAGGCGCGGGAAGAAAGTGGCATTGAAAATATTAGACTACTTAGTCCCAATATTTTTGATTTAGACGTGCATTGGGTGGATAGTTATCCGGGCGAGGAACATTACCATTATGACATTCGTTTTTTGGCCCAAGCCAGCAGCTGGAATTACGTCATCTCACCCGAGTCTGATGATTTGCGCTGGTTTACACCCGCACAAGTGGAAGCACTGGTGGCTACTGGCACTAACCAAATTAATGCTACTTTGGGTCGCATGACCCAAAAATGGCGTGATTTTTTGGCAAAAATGTGATAAAATACGTCTGTTTTTATCTTTAACATCTTTTTTGGAAGTATCGCATAGTGGTCAATTGCACACGCTTGGAAAGCGTGAGTCCGGCAACGGCTTCGTGGGTTCGAATCCCTCTACTTCCGCTTTTTTTGGTGTGGAGGTATCGCCTAGCGGCTATGGCAACGGTTTCGAAAACCGTCGGGGTTTCCCCGCCGTGGGTTCGAGTCCCACTACCTCCGCTAAACCTCAAGACAAGCTACCAGCACAACACAATCCTGTTTAACAAGCAGGATCTTTTGTTATGACTGGATATTATAACATCAAAAAGAAATCTGGGAGCAAATTAACAATCCTAATTTTAATGTTGCTGAATTCAGTAACATTAGACATCTATGACAATCAATATATAGCGGCACTTAAAGTAGCTTCAGGTGTTTCAAGCTCCAAATACAGCCAATAATTGGTTTTCGACACAGGACAATTTGTAGTCAGACAATTTTCTAAATATTCACTATGTTCGTCTTCCATTTTACCTGTCCAATAAGATACCTTAGCTGTACCTAAAACTTCACGATGACAAGCTAACACATATTCGTCATCGTAGTGATTACGATCTTTAGTGGTGCGAATGAAGAAAAACTCACAATCTTTATCAAATTGCAAAACATAATTATCCTCAAAATAATAATTGCAGTCATCTGTGCGAAAATCACTCCACAAACCAACGTCGCCAAAGTGGTGGACGCCTGACCAACGATAAGTATTGGGATAAGAAACATGAATTGTTTTTCCGTCGGTGCTTGAAGGTAACTGATCAAAAAAATAATGAGCACCGAAATCACTGCCAAATTCTGTATCGTAAATAATATTCTTGAGAGTTTGTTTTTGCAAATAGGTTTGTATTTGATAAAGTGTTTGCACATTAAAACCAGTTTTAGCTACTTGCACATGATTATTAACAAAAATCGAGTTGCAGACAACGAAAATTAAAGCAACTAATATTTTTGATGTCGATAATTTATTTAAAATCAGTTGCCATAATACCAGAAGTGGTGGAAAAGCAATCATAAAATAATATTCAGGCTTAGCGCCATCGTAAAAAGCAAAACTCCCTGTTATTGTCAAAAGCCATATGTATATCAATTTCACTTCTTTATGGTGTCGAAGGGCGCACAAGCAACTGCAAATTAAAAATAAGCCAATGATTTTGCTAGTTTGCGCATTGGTGCCATGAAATAACAAAGATCCAGCCATTTCTGCAATAATAGCAAAATTATGTACTAAATTAGTCAATAAGTGATGCCAAGAAAAAGTTGTCTTGTTAGATAACAAAGCAAGAAGTCCTGAAAAATTCAGCCAACCATGTTTGAGATCAAAAATAATAGTCGGTAAAAAACTGATGAGAAATCCCAACCAAACAAAAGTAAGCATTTGAAAGCGTCGCCGCCAAACAAGAATAAGTGTAGCTAAAATCGGCAGTAATAACCCAGTAAAGTGAGCTTGATAACCAAGGAAACTGCCTATAAATAAAGAAATTTTCACAAATGTATCTTGCTTGCCAGTATAAAGTGGCCAAAAGACCAAAAAGCTAGCTAAAAGCGTTAGGTTGGGATTCCATAAGGTATGATCAAGATTTATAATTAATGGCGAGGCCGCCCACAGCGATAATAAAATTAGTGCTTGCTTGAACCCTAAATATTTTTGGCTCACAGCAACAATCACGATGCCGGTAACTAAAGCAATAAAAAGCGGTAGAATAACTATCACAGACAAATCACCAAACACTAAGAGCAGCGGTACAGCCAGATAATATATCAAAGGACCAGTAAACATTGCTGCTGGCCCCGTACGTGGACCGATTAAAGTTAAATGGCCATCAATTATACTGTGAGCGGCCTGTAAGATTTGGATTTGATCAAAATTTACGCCATGCCCAGACAAAGGTAAAAGACGCATAATTATGGCAAAGATGAAAATAATTGTGGCAAGCAAACAAAAATGCAACTTTTTAGATCCTTTTCTTATTAAAACTTGACAATCCATCATAGCACTTTAGAATATCACTTTAAATTAATTTTACCACAAAAGATGCATTTTGTCAAAAGACTTATAAAAATAAATTTTATAAATATTAGCAACGACCTTAAAAATGTGATTACAATGCTTAAGACATAGTTCTATTTTTCATCATCGCCAACCCGCAACAGCAATATCAAAATTACAAGATGTCGTGAGCCTGTACAAAACCTTGACACTTTCCCACCCTTCTGGTATAATCGCAAATATTAACGATCAAGAAAGCAGGCAATGAAAAACTCAAATAAACAATTGACACTTGGAGGGGTAAGCATTTTTTATCTTTATTGACGGTAATAGCAATTACTATATTTAATTTTATACCTTTTATAAATGTTCATGCAGAAGGTGGAATAGGACAAACGGGAGCACCATTAATACAACATAGAATAACTGTAAGCCCAGATATAATGACAGTATATGTTGGCAATGTTTCAGTTGATGGAACATCAGAAATTAAATACCTATATATAGAAAATGCTGTAAATAGTGCTACTGTAAATAATGGATTAAGTAAAATATTAACTAGTGATTATTCAGATATGTTAGCAAGAGGAACTATCTCATCAGATGGAACTGTTAAAGTAAGTAATTCCCATGAATCTGATATGAGTGCTAGTTGGAAAAATGCAACTAATGTTGCAAATACATATTATGGAACAACAGGAACAATAAGCGATACATCTACTACACAAATTAACTATAATTCAACAAAATATAATGAGGCTGTGAGTAATGCTTCTGCTTTAGCAAGTGCAGAAAGAACAGCAGTATCAAATTATAATACAGCATATAACGGAAGAAAGGCTACTTGGGATGCAGAAAATCCTGGTGGTGATTATGATGAAATAGAATCGTATGAACTTCCAGTAATTACTGATAATGATTTAAGTACAGTAACAGGAGAATATATAATAATTGATGAAATAACTAGAACAGGAGATGACTATTTCAAGTATGCAATGGTTAATGGACATTTAACTACGGTAAGATTAGTTGATATTGATAGAACAATAGTTAGGATAGTAAATACATCTGCTAATGTAACAACTACATCTACAACAACTAAAATAAACAATGTAAATGCAACAATAAAAACGCCAACAGTTGGAACAAAAATAGTTGATGAAAATACAAAACCTAATATTACATTAGATAGTAATGCTAATTACACAGTTTCTTGGACAATGTTTGTAAATAATTATCCATCAGTAGATCCAACTTATGATAGCGGAGCAATCTTTGGAACAACAATTGAAGAAGGAAAAGAATATTATTTAGAAGTTTATTTAACACCAAAAGAAGGATATGTATTTGATAATTCAGACAATGTGACATTAAAAGTAAATGGTGGGAATGATTATGAATTAGGGGATTGTAGTAACAACCAATTCTCCTTTTTCACCAAAGTGAGGGCTTCCAGTGCTTCCTCAGATACTCCTGCCCCTGCCAATTCCTCTACCTCTGACCCGAATGATCGCCACGCCAGCGGCGACAATGTCCCCAATGAGGCTCGCGCCAGTGAAGCGACCCCCAGAACCTGCACTGACGCGGTCCCTGCTGGACAAGCCGATTTGTTTCAAATTGACCGGCAAGGGAGTAAAGCCACTCTCTATTTTGCTCCTATCCCCGGAGCGAAGACATATCATTTGACTTTTGGACACCGTGAGGGCGATGAAAGGTTTGGCGGGATCTCGATGAGTGTTGACGATGTCTCAGGTGTGCTCACTCTGAGCGTCGATAATCTCAATCCCTCCCAACAGTATGCTTTCAAAATCGCGCCCGTCAATGGCTGTGCCGTTGGCGAGTGGAGTAATTGGTTGACAGCGCCAGGTGTCAAAGCCAAAAGCTCTACCTGGGTCAAGACATACCGTCACAACTAAGCGCGAAACACATAACGCTCCAGATGATTGAGTTCTGGCGGGCACATCCAAAGTAGGCGCAAAGACTATTGCGCAAGCCCGCTCTCAAGTCTCTGCGTCACGCCTTCGCCACCAGGCGATGACCGCCGCCAGCCACAAACAAAAAAGTGCCCACCACAGATACCACCAAGGATTGACCGCATAAGTGATCGCGCCCAAAACTTGTGGCTGATTGCCGGCAGCGGCTGACGATTCTTTTTGCGACCAGCTGCGAGTGCTGATCTGTGCTGCCATAGAGGCAGTGTGGACTTGTCCGCTCACGCCAGCTTCCTTAAAATGAAGATTTGTCTGAGCTCGTGGCTGCTGGCGAACCCAACTTAGTATTGATGGGCTTTGTTTTGGGGCCGCTTCCACTATCTCCAGTTTATCCGCCTGCGACGTTTCGCTCTGGCTAGATGCTGGTGACGATGAATCGCTATCACTGTTGCTGTCTCCTGGTTGATTATTACCATTATGTTGTCCATGACTACTTTTGCTAATAGACGCGGACATTTCGCTGCTGGCGTTAATAGGAGTCGCCGACTCAGAGGCATCAGTCGGTATGGCCAGAGGATCGACAACAATTGTCGCTGACTCACTCGTCTCAGACGATACCGGCTCTTGGATATGTGTCGGGTCAATTGCGGCCGGCTGACTGGCTTCTGGTATCTCCAAGGGCGGCACCATCCACGCTGCACCCGTGGCCTCGCTCGGTTGGGCGCTCCCGGTGGCCTCGGGAATTAATACTCCCGGGCTCGTGGCATCGGGATCGAGAATGGGTGTGGGTGTCGGCGAAGGCGTGGGTGTGAGCACAGGAGTCGGCGGCGCTAGCGAGCGCGCATTGAAATACCATTGATAGTCCAGCTGTGTGCCCTCAAGTTTTAACGCTTGAAAATAATCTACCGGTCGATGAGCCCAAGTCATCAGCAGTTCACCAGTGGCCTCTGGACTCAAAACCCAACTAAAAGACCGATCACGCAATTGCCCCCACGTCAAATGTTCACCCAAAATTTCCCAATCACCATCGCCAGTCCGTGCCCGCAGGCCAAAATCACTCACCTGATCAAGAACACTGGGGTAGTTTTGCCAATGATTTAGTTGCCAGCGTAACTCCACTTGATCCTGAGTCTGATTTTCCCACGCTAGTTTTTGAGTGGCCAGCCACGCTCCACGAGTGAATGCTTGCGTTTGCCCCTGATTGTCATCAAGCCAACACGTTTGATTTTGGCATTTCAAAGTTTTAATTTCTGACATAATTTTGCCTCCACTCCCAAGTATTCAGATCTCGTACCAACCCCATGCCAGGTGTAATCTCACCAAATTCTACCTCGTCGATGACTTCTTGCCACTCGCGATCATATAAATAAAGACTGCCACCCGTGCGCGTCAACTCTGGCCAAGACAATATCTGATACCCCCAATGGTTATCATCACTGCCAGTGAGTGTCACGCCTTCGTCTTGCCGCGCAAAAATAGTAAAACGCTCCGCTTGAAACTGATCGATATAATCACTATTGATCCCCAAACGAATACTCGGGGAGCGACCAGCTTGCGCGTCACCAAAATCTAACACCGAAAAATAAACGCGTCGATCTTCAAAAACATCATGCTGGTGACAAAGATAATTTTGACACCAATAAAACGGTCCGTGTTGCGTGTATCGTCCCCACAGATCACGCGCCCTGGTAGTCAAATAAAAACCAGCCTCCCAATTCGCCTCATCACCAAGCGCAAAATTGGCCACTTGCCACTCATTTTGTGTCGGAATATAAGCCACTTGTCGATAAGCCTCACGATGAAGCTCGTCCACAATGAGATTATCTTCCCAGTGATTAAGCAAAGCGTCAGGGTCACGACTGACCGCCAAGCTCAAACCTGTCAAGCGACCAGAGGTAGTAAAACTCCCACCTTGCCAACGCATAGTCAAGGTGCCATCACTCTCCACCACGGGTGTTTGTGTCACCACCTGCAGCCACTTGAGCGCGTCGGTGGCGGCCGATCGTCGGGCGATAGGCCACATTACCACCGATAAAATATTACCATCCTCGCCGACATCACCCACTGACCAATCGCTGCCAATAATAGCACCACAACTAGCCTCCAAACATTCAATTTTTTCCCGATACACATGAGCAAAACGTTCGCCATCAATACGAGCCAAAACCACTGGCTCACCAATCACTTGCTCCGCCACATTAAAACTAAAGTGAGACAGATGAACACGAAAATAACTACTACCATCACCCAAAACATCATCAAGAAAACGAAAAGTGATTGCTGGAGTCTCATCACAAGTACCCGGATTGGGCACGAGTACTTGTTTGCTTCCCTCGCGACCAAAAGCTACTGGTGGCTGACCACACACACTGACACTAAAAATCGGTAAATCATAATTTTTGGCTTGACCATAAAAACGCAGGGCGTAATTAAAACTCATGGTGGCAAAATCACGTTGATTTTCGTCCAAAGTATAAGTGACAAAGCGCTCGCCCACTGGTGGGACAAAGCGATTTTCCAGCCACCAATAAGAACTCGCCGGTTGCGCTGGCTGGATGACTGTGCTCACAAATCCTGAGGTCCAATGATCGTCACCGTTTACCACCGGATAGTAATCGCCTTCATGAATATTGGTACGATACCAGCGACCAGAGCGATACACGCGAGCATAATAGTTGTCAATATTGGTGGGACGAGTCAACCATAAATTTTGGTATTGTAAGTGGTTATTGCCAATCACCATTGTTGGTGCTTCCCAAGCAGCAACTGTGGCTACAAGCCCCACACAGCACCAACTTATGACCGCTATCATTAATACCCATCGCCATCGCATACATCCTTATCTATTTTTCCAATTAACTCAGCCACCCGAAGGCAAAGCTCACAACATGAAGAGACAAACCCGGTGAGACAGCGTGAATCCCTTCGGATGGCTATAAGGTGATTATCAGCGCAATTGTTTCAAATTATTTCACTCTCGTGAGAAAGCAATCAGCCGATGACAAAAAAACATTTATCAATCAAAATAAATAGTCATAAAAATTTGCTCACGTCATGAAAGAAAAAATCGTGAGTCACTCCCGGATTATTTTTTTCGAGTATAAAAGTCCACTGATAAGTGGCGGTCACTTACCGAATAACTGATTTTGTCTGCCGCCCAACTCACGCTACCAACCGAATAACTGCTGAGTGCGGAGCTGTGCACACAGCTTGGCACCCGACGGCATAGCTCGGCACCGAGCTTGGCAGTGTATATTAATCAAATCATTCATTTGAGTTATTCGGCGAGTAGCAAGCTCACATTGTTTTTAAAACAAACTTTGCTGTTGCCCTGTGGTGATTCTTTTTCTAGTTTTTTTGGCTGGCAAATCCTCACGATTGGGATTGAGACCTTGGGCGCGATAACGACGCGTGAGCTGCTTGACTTGCCACATAAAAAGTTTGGCCTTGGAACGTGCCTGAGCATCACTAACAAAACTAACGGCCGCATCAATAATTTCTGGCTTGAGCCTTTTGCACAAACTTAAATAATAAATTTTGTGTTCGGGGTCATCAAGTTCACGGCACAATTGTAAAGCCCGCAGTTGTTCGGGTGTGGATACATAGCGATTTTTTTCTTGAGCGGCTACCACCGCTGGTACGAGGGTGTCAGTTTGTTTTTTGACATAGCGACTCAAATCCAGCGACGAGCTTAATTTTTCTAAAGCCATCGAATCACCTCCTGACTCGCCCGCGGAAACACTTGCGTCTCCAAAAGCTGGCGCGCTGTCTCGGGAATAGGCATTAAGACATATTTAAGAGCCGGAATCACCCGACTTCCATGGCGATCATCAATCCCCAAACGCAAACAGGCAAAGTCGCGCGTCCCCAAATGTTCGCTCACACTCGCCAGACCATTATGGGTGCGCGGCAACTTGTGAGTCAATTTGTAGCGGCCCAGCTCCAAATCCAAGTCATCATGGATCACCAAGATATCAACGCTCGCCTCAAGCTGATAAAACTGAGCGATAGCCGCCGCCGCTAGTCCCGAATCATTCATAAAAGTCGTCGGGTAAGCGATAATAATTTGTTGCTCGCCGCGTTTGACAGTGCGCACCAAAGCCTGAAATTTTTTTTTGTCAGTCAGTTCACTGGCCGATAATGTTTTCGCCAAAAAATCACCGAAAAGCCAACCAACATTATGACGAGTCGCTTGATAAGTACTACCAGGGTTACCCAGACAAAGAATTAATTTTGTGTGCATAGGGCGCATCATATGCCAAAAGTTCGCACTTGTCAAGAACGAGTTTTTGCGCTACAATAGAGTCAATGAAAAAATGTGTATTGGTTATTGCTGGTCTTTTGGCGTTTTTGGGAGTGGGTCGTGTTGCGGCAGGCGGACTAGAAACCCAAATTTATAGCGATAATCACGCCTATTCTACGGCTAGCAGCCCACAAACTTCCACCTTGCGTATTGCCATGCGCCCCTCAGCCAGCGTCCCCAACTCGGCGATTGAAGTCTACTTGTACGCGATTGCCCCCACGGCGACGGCGAGCGATGGCGTGGCCGACTTTAATGCTTTTGACATTGGCAATATCGAGGTTGAGTGTCCCCAGTCAATTCCAGGAGTTTTTGATTTTGGCACCCCCGAAATTATTCCAGCCGAGCGTAGTCATATTCACCTCAACGATGGCGATTATCACCGGATTATTTGCCCCTACGCCGGCACGGGTGACGTCTCGCAAGCAGACTTTGGTTATGACAATGATAATTATTTGATCATCAAAAATTTGCTCAATCCTCGCCACGATCCCAGCCTGCCCAACTCACAATTGATTTATTCACCGATTTGGATTAATTTTTCGGCCGCCGTTGCCCAGCTGACGATCACCTCAGCACGCAATGTCCGTGTCCTGGCGACAATCATGCCTCAAATCAGCCTCACGATTGAAGGAGTGCCGGAAGGGCAAACTTATTGCGGGCAAAAAACCAAAAAAACCACCACCGGCAAGGTCGCCGATTTTGGCCAAGTCGACAATGAATATTTTGCTGATATTGCCCAAAAACTCACCGCTACTACCAATATGATCAATGGTTATGTCATTACCGCCCGCCAGGACGACCAGATGCGCATGGTAGACGCCCCCATGATGAAAGGGGAAGCAGTAGTCTGCACCGGACATGGTGACACCAATGATATTTGTATCAGTGATGCCAATCCCGGAGGTATTAGTGCCACCAAGGCAGTACCTTGGAATGATTCTTTGCGCACGCACGGCATGGGTTTTACCTTGGAAAATGAATTTGGCGGTGACAGTCTTTTTTCTTACAAAGATGGTTACCGGATTTTTGCCGACCAACAAAATGGTGACGAACCCGTAAGTATTATCAAAGGCGATGGCCATCGAGGTGTTGACTACGTTTGCTATCGGCTGACGGCTTCCGACGACAATTTACCTGGCTTTTACGCCAACAAAATCACCTACGTACTCACTGCTAAATTCTAGGTTCCCCGATAGCGTCATCTACTATTATAATAGTAGTATCTTTATGCTGAAAAATTGGCTGATTATTAATTGCTCTGTTGCCGGACACAGGACTCAAGTTGAGCAAAAGTCTTGAGTGTGAGTTTTTGGTCACGCCGCCGCAGCCCGCGCACCAGCTCACCCAGCGATCGAGCCTGATCGAGTGTGGTAATTGAGGTTAAAATATCATGCAATTCTTGATCGGTTAGCTCACGAGCGTCTTGGATCCACGCCAGATCTTCATGCCAATTGGCAAAACCAGCCGTATCCACACACCGATAAAAACGCATAAGGTAATCACGGACTAGGACGATGTCAGTGCGCTTGACCAGTTCATTGAGCAAATTGGTAGTTGGCAGATCTTGACTAAAATAAGTGAGCTTGAAATCCAAATCATCGCGAGTACGCACGGGAAATAGCTGCACTTCTTGACTAGCATAAATAATCCCTGAGCGCACTTTTTGCAGTAGTGAGTAATACTCACCGGTGGGATAATGGATATAATTGTAGGCGTACAAATGAAAACCATTAGGCGAGAGTGTTCGCGTTTGCGGCACGTCCCAAGTCTGCATCGCCCCCAAAATAGCGGCTTCTGGGGTAGGAAATTCATGATCAAGCAGCCGGCGCATGTGTACCAAAGGCAGATTGGCACAGCGAATGGTACCAAACTCCATGTGTGAGACCGCCAAACCTATCAGTGATTCCACCGACACTTGACCAATAAGCGCAGGCTCACGAAACATTGCCTGCAGCCACTGAGTTCGTTCTTGATCCAAGTCATTTAATTGAGATAAAGTTTCGCGACTCACTGAAGGGGGAAATTCATAGCCAGCCCAGGCCGCGGGCAAGCCCGATGCTTGTGCCTGTTGAGTCTGGGTAATCAGTTCGTGAGCTTGTCCCAAAAGCTGGCGCAAGCGGCGCAAACGAGTCAGATTGTGATTAAGCGGCGCGCGTTTGTTGTCACTCGCTGTGTCCAGCTCACTTTCGGCCTGACTACCCACCTGTGACCAGATAGCTGGATTTTGCCCCACCTCGGCGGCTTGCCAAAAAAGTTCAATGCACGTGCGTGCTGGCACCAAATGCCACTCCAAGTCAGCCCCACCCAAAATCCGCCACGCACCAGCCAACAAGCTCGCCCAATTGCTAGTGCGGTGGGTTTTGAATTCGCGAAAAAGCTGACTTACCAGCGTGGGATCCAGGGTATCGATCAGTTCATAAAAAAGTTGCTCTACCTGCTGGTAATCGCTTTCTGGTAAATCTGGTTGCTCACGCCGGTAAGCCTCAGCAAAACGGCCAAAACTCCCACGAAAACTCTCATCACGTTCACCAACCAACTGCTTCAAAGCTGGAGCTAAATCTTGCTCGCCAACAGCCGAAACAGATGGACTTTCAGCCACAGCTGAAGGTTCTAAATCAACTGGCGGTAGTGTGGGCACTGATTGAGGCATAACTAAAACCTCAGGCTACTCAGACACAAAATCCCGACCACCGAGACGAGATTGTTGAAGGTGGACAATTCCAGGGCCTGATGAAAATCATCACAAATACTCCAGCGAAAAAACCACGCTTCCAGCAAAATAATCGCTGTCTGAGTGGCTAGCAGCATCGCCAGCCACCACTCCAGACCTCGACGACTCACCAAACTCATGACGACCACAAAAAGCGGATTGGTCAGAAGATTACCCACCAAAACCACCAGTTGTTCGCGCCAGGTGTGTTTGTCCAGCAGCCAGCTTGTTCCCGCCTCAAACACAATCGTTAGTAATAAACTTTTCACTAGATTTATCAGCGCGAACATAGACTCTTTCTGTTTGCACCAACTATTATAGCATACATCAGTCGTATTGTGACAGGGAATCATGAAATATTTAGCTATTGTATTTACCCTGAGTTTATGGTATAATCAATCTCAAGATGTCGCGGTACCAGAGTGGTCCAATGGCCGGGTCTGCAAAACCTTGGTTCGCGGGTTCGAATCCCGCCCGTGACTCACTAGTAAAATATTGTTGATGCAAGGGAATAATATTAGTAATTGAGGAAATTTTGTGAACAAAAACAAAACTAACCGCGATCCGCTCCATTCACAAAAAAGCACTAATAGTGCTCTTGGTGTAGTTTCGGAACTCTCGAGAGAGAGAGAGAGAGAGAGTCGAGAACACGAAGTAGTACGTGTTTGTTATCACAATTCGATTTGAATCTGGATAAGCCAGTAGCAGAAGGTGAGAGGCAAGACCAGAGCGAAAGTATCCAGACTGTTTATAACGATGGAAAAGTTGAAAAGCAGATTCTTGACTGTTTGTTCCGAGGTGATGCTCCCGCGACAATAGAAGACAATACTGGGGTAGTGTTTCATAATTTTACGAATGCCCGGGAAAATTTACTCAATTGGTATCCATTTAATAAGAATGCTGAGATTCTAGAGGTCGGTGCGGGTATGGGTGGCCTAACCGGTTTATTATGTGATCGGGTAGCTCATGTAACTGCTTTAGAGAACGCTCCACAGCGTGCTGATATTATTAGGATGCGTTATGCAGAAAAGAAAAATTTAACAGTAATTACTGGCAATTTGGCAGATATTGATAAAAATAGCAAGTTTGATTATATTTTGGTAGTAGGAGTACTTGAATACGTAGACATTGGAAAATCGTCCGGCAGACAAGCACATTTGGATTTTCTATCTCAAGTGAAACTCATGTTAAAACCAGGAGGGATTTTGTTGCTGGCAATCGAAAATAGATTTGGTTTGAAGTACTGGTGCGGTGCGGCTGAAGATCACATTGGCAAGCCTTTTGTTGGTATTGAAGGTTATAAAGATAGTTATACAACTAGATATCAATCGCGAGGTGTAACAACTTTTGACAAGCAATCATTAGCTGATTTATGCAAAGAAGTGGGTTTGGTTTATCAGCGTTGGTATTACCCTCTTGCTGATTATAAATTTCCCACAGCGATCTTTAGTGATGACAAATTACCTAGTTTAAGTGATATTGCCAGAATTAAGTTCACTTACCCTCAAGAGTCGACACTGATAGCCGATGAGAGAGAACTTTACCGTGAAATAATTAGTAATGATGTATTTCCTTTTTTTGCCAATTCTTTTTTATTAGAGACATCGACAACTGATTTACCCAGCGATAATGTAATGTGTGCATTCTTAAAGCGTGATTATGCTGCTCAATATCGGCTAGCCACTATTTTCATGCGCGATACGGTAGAAAAAGTGGCTTTGAATGGCAAGGCTAAAAATCATTTAAACGAATTAATTAACAATACCAATGCGATTAAAAAAAGAGGCGTGCCAATTTTGGAAGGAAAATTATTAGATGAGCGCTGGATATTGAAAAAAATATCAATGCCTTTAGCAAATAAAAAAATGGCAGAATGGCTGGAGCGAGGAGATTTAGCGTCAATTAAAGATTTGTGTGAAAAGTTGGAGACATATTTAAAGAAGTCTTCGCCCTTTTTCAGTGCCAAAAATGTCTACAACTGTGAACTTGGAGATTTTGTCTTTGACCAGGAAGAAGTGATTTTAGAAGACGGTTATATTGACTTGACCTTTAATAATAGTTTTTATCAAGATAGCGATTTATTATTCTTTGATCAGGAGTGGCGTTTAAAAAATGTACCTTTGAAATTTATTCTCTATCGTGCTTTGCTTTATGCTTTTAAAGATAATAGCTTTTTAAGCTTTGACAAACTTCTAGCGACCGTCAAAATTAATGAAACCATGACACAACAGTTTGCCCGAGCAGAAAAAATAATGTTGTCTTCAATTATGGATGATGAGATGGTAAAAAGATTCGACAGCGATATGTACCATGAAGGATTAACGTTGAATTATCAAAGAAAACAAGAGTTATCCAACAAACAGGCTCACATTGAAACATTGCTTGAATCTGAACGCAGTTTAAATCAAATAATTGACAATCAAAAAAAACAATTGACTGATCAAAGCGTGACAATTGACAACCAACATGGTCATATCGAGCAGCTTCTCGAAAAAGAACGTGCTTGGGAACGAGAGAAAAATTCTAAAGCCTATCAGCTAGCAATGAAGTTTAGTGCCACCTCACAATTTTTCTTGCCAGAAAAAAGTCGGCGGCGATTTTTATTCAAGGCAGCCAATAAAGTGATTAATGATCCCAGTTTACTACCGAAAGCTTTGGACCCACAACGTTGGCGAGATTACTTAAGTTTAATGAATAATGGTGAATTTGCGCAAGCAGAAAAGCAACTCGATCAAGCAGCTGTCAATCAGCGAAATGCTAATATCGCTTTAGATGTTTCAAAGTATGACATTACTCTAGTGACGCCAGAATTGCAACCGATAGGTGTCTACAGACACTTAACGTTCCCGCAAGTCTCTCAGCCTCTAGTTTCGATCATTATCCCAGTTTATAATCAGTTCAATTACACCTATTATTGTTTGGCATCAATTTTGAAACATACTCAAGACATTGATTATGAGGTAATTATTGCCGATGATTGTTCGACTGACCTGACTACAGAGATCGCGCAGCTGATAGACAATATAAAGATTGTGAGGACACCCCACAATCTGCGCTTTTTACGTAACTGTAATTATGCGGCCAAAACAGCACGCGGCAAGTATATATTATTTCTCAATAACGACACCCAGGTACAAGAAAAGTGGTTATCATCACTTTTGGATTTGATTGAAAATGATAAAACTATTGGTATGGTGGGATCTAAATTGATTTATCCAGATGGCCGTTTGCAAGAAGCCGGCGGGCTTGTTTGGAATGACGCCAGCGCTTGGAATTACGGCCAAGGTCAAAATCCAGAGTTACCAGAGTTTAATTACGTGAAAGAATGTGATTATATTTCTGGGGCGGCGATCATGATCAGACATTCCTTGTGGGATGAAATTGGTGGATTTGATGAGAGATTCGCACCGGCATACTGCGAGGATTCTGATTTAGCTTTTAGCGTCCGTCAACATGGTTTCAAAGTTGTTTTTCAGCCATTATCAATAGTGGTACATTTTGAAGGTGTCTCAAATGGCACCGATCTGAGTAGTGGTCAAAAAAAATATCAGGTAGAAAATACGAAAAAGTTTTATCAAAAGTGGCAAAAAATATTGCGTGCCGATCAATTTGCCAATGCACAGAATGTTTTCTTGGCTTGCGATCGGAGTCGATATCGACAGCACGTTTTATTTGTGGATCATTACGTGCCAATGTATGATCAAGATGCTGGCAGCAAAACGACGTATGCGTACATAAAAATGCTAGCGCAAAAAGGTTTTGCGGTAACTTTTTTAGGTGATAACTTTTACCGGCACGAACCATATACGACCGCTCTACAGCAATTAGGCGTACGCGTACTTTACGGCACCCAGGTTGCTAATAATTTAGAGTCTTGGTTTGTCCATAATGGCAAATATTTTGACATCTTTTATTTAAATCGACCTCATATATCTGTTAAATATTTAGATTTAATCAGAAATTATTCTTCTGGCAAAGTTATTTATTATGGTCATGATTTACACTTCTTGCGCACTAGACGAGAATATGAGCTCTCTGGTGATGAAAAAAAACTGACGGAAGCGATGGAATGGCAGGAAAAAGAGCTATCTATTATGCGACGTACTGACATGAATTATTATCCGTCGAGTGTAGAAGTTCAAGAAATTGCCAAGCTGGATCCACAAATACCGGTAAAGGCAATTAGCGCCTATATTTTTTCGGCCGCATCAAAAGTCGATTACCAAGCAGCAAAGACCGATGGGATTTTGTTTGTTGGCGGTTTTGCACACGGGCCCAATCTTGACGCTGTCAAATGGTTTGTGACAAAAATATATCCAGAAATCTATCACCAGACTCATGCTCCTTTTTATATTGTTGGCTCTAAAGCTCCTGAAGAGATTAAAAGCATTGATGTACCAGGAGTGATTTGTAAAGGTTTTGTAAGCGAAAAAGAGCTTGAGGAGTTATACCAAAGTTGTCGTCTTAGTGTCGCTCCACTGCGATACGGAGCAGGTATCAAAGGAAAAGTAATTGAAGCTTTTTATCATGGTAGTCCAATGGTGACAACATCAGTGGGTATTGAAGGAATAGACGGGGCAAGTGATTTTGTTTGCGTACGCGATCAAGCGATTGATTTTTCCGAAGCCGTGATCAAACTATATCATAATACAGAAAAATTAAACCGCATTTCCAATTTGTCTAAGCAGTATGTAGAAAATCACTTTAGTGAAAAATCTGCCTGGGAGATAATTAATGATGATTTTGGCAATGCAAACCAAAAAGAAAGATCCAAATGATTATTACGCAAACTCCATTTCGGATGTCTTTTTTTGGCGGTGGAACTGACTTTCCCGAATTTTTTCGTGAGCATGGTGGCAGCGTAATATCGTCTACTTTTGATAAGTATGCATATGTAAACGTCCGCCATTTGCCGCCATTTTTTGATTATACTAGTGAAATATCTTATTCAAAACTAGAACGGGTAAAAAGTGTTAATGAGATTGAGCATCCGGCAGTGCGTGAAACCATGAAATATCTAGATATGCATGATTTGCGTATCTCATATGAAGCTGATTTACCAGCACGTTCCGGCTTGGGGACAAGTAGCTCTTTTGTCGTGGGGATGTTACATGCTTTCTATGCGCTTAAAGGCAAATACGCAAGCAAAAAGCATTTAGCTGACGACGCAATTTATTTAGAAAGAGAACTGTGCAAAGAGACAGGCGGTATCCAAGACCAAATTGCTGTCAGTTTTGGCGGTTTTAACAGAATTAATTTTGATGTTAAAGGTTACAGTGTCAATCCCATTATTATTTCTCCTAGTCGTTTGCAGCAGCTAAATGATTCCTTACTACTTTATTTCACTGGTTTTTCTCGTATTTCTGCTGATATTCAAGTGCAGACACAAAAAAATCTCAAAAATAATACGAATACATTACTAGAAATGCTAGAATTAGTGGATGAAGCCGAAAAAATTCTTACTAGCAAAACGAATTTAGATGAATTTGGACGGCTGCTTGATTATACTTGGAAATTAAAACGCGGTTTGACGGATAAGGTTTCTACTGGTTGCATAGATGATATTTACGCTGAGGCACTCAAAGCCGGCGCTTTGGGAGGCAAACTCTTGGGAGCTGGCGGTGGTGGCTTCTTACTCTTTTATGTTGCACCAGAAAAGCATGCTCAAGTAAAAGAATGTTTGTCGCGTTTATTGTATGTGCCTTTTTGTTTTGAAACTGGTGGCACACGTGTTATTCACTACACGCCAGAAATTTATGATGATCGTGGAGAGGATAAGTAATGAAAAAACCTCCTGCAGTAATCATGGCTGGTGGCAAAGGAACACGAATCGCAGCGATAAACGCAACTGTGCCTAAACCAATGATAGAGATTGCTGACAAACCAATCTTGCAATATGAGTTGGAAGTGCTGTCGCGACAAGGCTATCGTGATGTTACTATTGTTACGGGACATCTCGGCCATGCAATCCAAGAATATTTTGGTGACGGCAGCAGTTTTGATTTGCAAATTAACTATCTGCACGAAAAAGAACCTTTAGGCACAGCGGGTGCGCTTTATTGGTTAAAAGGTAAAGTCTCTACCGATTTCTTGTTGCTTAATGCGGATATTATTTTTGATGTCGATCTGGATCGTTTTTACCGTTATCACCAAGCACAAAAAACGACAGCGACGATTTTGACCCATCCTAACGCTCATCCCTATGACAGTGCAATTATTGCTGCAGACAAAAATAACATTGCAACTGCTTGGTTACATAAAGAAGACACACGACTCTGGTATCGCAACCGCGTCAATGCTGGGTTGCACTTTTTATCGCCTTCTGTTTTCGCGAGCTATAAAACTCTAGAAAAAAAAGACTTGGATCGAGATATTCTCAAACCATTAATTGAAACCCACCAACTAAGTGTCTATGACTCTCCAGAATACGTCAAAGATATGGGTACGCCTGATCGCTATGAAAATGTAATCAAAGATCTACGCGATGGCTTAGTAGCAGCAAGAAATCTCAATCGGCGACAAAAAGCAATCTTTTTGGATCGTGACGGCACTTTAAATAAAGATGCTGGCTTTTTGACAAATATTGACCAGCTGGAATTAATTCCTGGAGCGAGCGAAGCAGTAAAGTTAATTAATGATAGCGGTTACTTAGCAATTGTCGTCACCAATCAACCAGCAATAGCGCGTGGAGAATTAACTATTGCACAGTTGGATTTGATTCATCAAAAATTGGAAACTTTATTGGGGCAAGATGGCGCTTATCTTGACGCTATTTATTATTGCCCACATCATCCAGATAAAGGTTTTTCTGGAGAACGACCAGAATATAAAATTGAGTGTGAGTGTCGCAAACCAAAGCCAGGAATGCTGCTGCAAGCAGCTAGACATTTTAATATTGATTTGTCATCATCTTGGATGATTGGTGATAGTATTAAAGATATTGAAGCCGGAAAGGCAGTCAATTGTTACACTGCACTTTTGAGTAAAGAGCAAGCGAATATACAGCCAGATTTGTCGGCACGCGATTTATTGTCAGCAGTCAAAAAGATATTGGACAAATAGAATATGTCACAAAATAAATATTTAGCTGAATTACTTATAAGATATCCGAGATTAGCGGCTTGCGAAAACAGTGTTTACCAAACATATCAAATGTTACTAGATAGTTTTGCCAATCAACATAAACTTCTTGTAGCTGGCAATGGGGGAAGTTGCGCTGACGCAGAGCATTTAGTGGGTGAATTGATGAAAGGCTTTTGTTTACCGCGACTTTTAGATGAACAACAAAAGCAGAAGTTAATAAGCATTGATGATGAAATCGGTAAAACTTTAGGTAAAAAATTACAAGGTGCTCTTCCCACTCTCGCACTAACAAATCACAATGCATTAAATACAGCTTATCTTAATGATGTTGATGGACTTTATATTTACGCGCAACAGGTTTACGGCTACGGCCAAGTTGGCGACGTCTTTTTGGGGATTAGCACTTCAGGCAATTCTAAAAACATCCTTAATGCAGCCGTAACGGCAAAAGCAAAACAGCTAAAAGTGATTGGTTTAACGGGGGAAAATGGTGGTAGATTAAAAGATTATTGTGATGTCTGTATCTGTGTGCCAGAAACGGAAACATTTAAAGTCCAAGAATTGCATTTGCCAGTTTATCATTGTTTAGCATTGATGTTGGAAGAGAAGTTTTTTGGAAAGTGATATGAAAAACCGAACGCTATGTACTCCAGGATCATAATATGCTAACACTTAAAAAGTTTTATTTGACACATTTTCTTAACAAAAAACAGATACGAGATTTGCTGGAATTCTTATCAGTTATACTTGCCATTAATATCCTAATAATTATCGGCGTGAAAAATGGGCTTTTTTTTCTAGAAAGTGGTGTACTCTATCGAGACGTCCCTGTTTATAAGTTTGCCGATAGTCTCAAAAGTGGCGACGATAGCGTAGAACAAGAGTTTATTCCTAAGATGCCAGGGCTTACGAGAATTGATATCAGATTGGCCTATGCAGGTAATATTGAGGATGATCATGCACAAGCACTTTTAACTTTAAGCGACGATGAGGGGAATATTTTATCTGAACATATTGTTACTGGAGATAATTTTGAAAACTGGCGCTATTTTAGTATAGACGCTAGGGGCTTGCAATGTGGACACAAGTATGTCATCAAAATGCAACAACAATCACAGAATTTGACTCCAGACGGCGATTTTGCAACTTCGTGGGCTCCTTTTGTTTATGAAGCCGATGAAATCCTATCCAAGGATAAAACTTTTCCTCAAGAGAATCTCACTAGTTATTATAATCATGCAGTACGTAATTACCATTGGGACATTCATTATGTCTATGGAAGAACAGTTTATCTATATATGCTTTTTATTGATATAATAGTGTTTAGCGTGTATATACTGGGGTCTATTTTTTTAAAACACATGGCTCTGCAAAAAAAGAAACAATGTTTAAATTCAGATATAAAAACGATCACAAATGCCATTTTGATTAGCAATTGCTTAGTGGCTAGTTATTTAATTTATGTTGTTTATGTTTGGTTTCTTGAGTTAGTAGATTTTGTTTGCTATTTTTTTCAGTGGCCGCAAGCGACACCAATTTCTCGCATTATGGTGGCTTCTTTTACTATGTTACTAGTCTTTTTCTGCAAAAGAAAGAAAGCGTTTATCGTGGGAAGGTTGTCCTTTAATTGGAAATTATTGCTGGCCATTGTATTTTTTATCCTGCTGAGTGCGACCAAAATTGTGTATCCAGATACTAGTGCGGATACCTTTAATTATCATTTATTGGCACAGCAGCCGGGATTTGTAAACTATTTTAAACAAGGTTTTGGCGCAGGGGGATTTCAGGTGTGGGGTTTCCGCCTTGGAGATCGTTTATATTATCCATTTCGAGTGTTGCTGGGGTATAGGTTGGGGACTGTTTTAAATACCATAGTTGTCATAATCATCTACTTACAACTAGTTCTTATTATGCAAACATTTACTAAGGACAATGTGCGAAAGTTCTGTTTGTCTCCTGAAATGTTTGCTTTACTTTTACTGGCCACGCAGTGGGACACTCTATTAATGATGGGCATATACTATGTGGATATTTTATCTATCCCTTTAATTTTGGAAGCATTTAGAATACTTGCTTCTCATGAAAATGAGAAAATAAATACAACTAAAATAATTTACTTGTCTTTTCTACTGGGGTTTGCTTTTGCCTTCAAAATGACGAATATTGCATTTGTGTTACCATTGGGAATGGTTTTATTGGTAAAATCTTGGAAAAAAATTACGCCCGTTAGCTTTATTGTCGCCGGTCTTGCTTGTGTTTTACCGGTTAGTATTTATTTAATATTTAATTTTGTTTGTACACGTAATCCAGTTTTCCCTTATTATAACAAGATTTTCCGATCTCCATATTTTAAGATCGCAAATTTTAAAGATAATAGATGGGGCGGGAGTGACACCAAGCAACAACTACTCTGGTTTTATCATATCGTAAAGCACCCAGAAAGCCGCGTTTCGGAAATTAATAATCCTAACACTACATTCATACTATTTTCACTATTTGCGTTCATTTTGCTACTTTCTTTGGTTGTATATTATCACTGGAGGAAGCGTTATACTTACAAATCATTCTTCACGTATATTGGCATGATTATATTTTCATATTTGATTTGGACATTTTCAACTGGTTATCCGCGCTACTATATTGGCGGTTTTATATTATGGGGATTGGCAATTTATTTATGCCTTTATTTATTTTCCCAAAAAAATTTACTTGTAACTAATGTACTTAGTGTTATGTTCATTGTTGTTTCATTGCTAATTGCCAAAGACGAGGCGTGGACAGTTGTTGTCGCCGGTCATGAATGGTCATGGCGTCAATTCTCTATGGCCACATACAAGATACAATTACCATTGATATTCCATGACAAAATATGGTATTTGCCTGATAATCAAGAATTTCCTGATAAATTTATTTTGACTGAGGCAACCACGGGGGACGTCGTTTTAGCTAACCCGCGGGCTTCTATCATAGCCTTATATTATCAACGTTGGCTGGATAATCAGGAAACTATAAACGATCTTCACAATAAAGCAAAACAAGCATTAAATTCGAGAGGATATATCATTTTAAGAAGTGCTAAGAATCTAAAAGCGATTATTGACGAACTAAATAAGTATAGTTTATACTTAAATGATATACAGATGATATATACCAATCAGGCTCAGCGTTATTTAGGATTGGTAGAAAGACTTATGGATGCAACCAACTCAGGCGAATTAGTTACAGATGATTTTCATACTACATTAAATATTAAACCAAACCGCAATAATGTAAATTTTATATATGTATGTATTACATCCAATGAAGGAGGAAATTGCGATTATCATGTCACTCTATCTCAAGATAATGCAGTAGTTTATGAAGAAAATATTAATATAGGAAAAGATCAAACTGGAAAATTAGATATGAATATATCTGAAGAAGTGTCACCAGACACCCTAGACGTTTCTATTATGAACAATCGAGCTAATAGCTCTGGCAGTCAATTGGCAATCATCAACTTGCACTAAGTAATTAAATCAACTAAAGATGTTCTGATTGTCCAGATAATGTAGGTTAAGTAAAATTTCGTGCAGGTTTTACTCTTGCAAAATATGAATTATGTTATTATGCAAAACAGCAACCATCTTGTCCAAATTCAAATACTCACAAACTAACAGATAGATTAACAAATGGATTAACAAATATAAACACACTTCATAGCTATCACCGTTTTATTCTTTCAGTATAATTCTTAATGATGTCTTTTCCTCTTAATTCACATGATTGAATTAACATTTCTATCTTACTGGGTTCATCAAGATTGTTTAGATTTAATTCATCATATAAGTGTTTCACATTTTCTTTTAGTTTTTCTAATAGTTCTGGAGTCATAACTCTGATTGCTGAATTTGAAGCCTCCACGGCAGCCAGCAGTGGTGCTGTCGTAATCCCCAAACTTTTTTACCGAGGCTATATTGCTCGCGATGAAAGTCACAATACTTTCCCTATCGTCAATGGTGACAATAATTGTGCCGCCGTCCTGTTACCGGCCAACTATCATGGTATTATCACTGTAGAATACCAAAAAAGAAAAATCTGGATTTTGGGCGAATGGATATCCGTCATCACTTTGTGTGTACTCATCAGCATCGCCGTTATCACATACTGCAACCAGCGACGCACACAAACATCATAAATTACTGCCACTCCCCGCCATTTCTGGCAAAAATTCGCACTAAATTGTTCATTTCCATGTTATAATAAGTTATGCTCGAAATCAAACGTGACTACTATCTGCGCCAACTGATCGCCCAGCGTGGCTCTAGTTTCATCAAAATCATTACTGGCTTGCGCCGTGCCGGCAAATCCTACTTGCTCGATCCAATTTTTCGCCAATTCTTACTTCAAGATGGCGTCGCGCCGGATCATATCATTCACCTCAATTTGGAAGAGTTTGAAAACCGCTGCTTGCTTGACCCCTCCGCATTATTCACTTTTGTCAAAAAACAAATCGCCGATAGTCAAACTTATTACGTGCTCCTCGATGAAATCCAACTTGTGCCCGGTTTCGAGTCCATTCTCTCCAGTTTTCTCCACCTAGACAATCTCGACGTTTACGTGACTGGCAGTAACTCACGTTTCTTGTCTTCAGACGTCATCACTCAATTTCGCGGCCGTGGCACCCAAATTCACCTGTATCCACTCAGCTTTGGCGAAATTTATGCCGCCTTAGGCGGTGATAAATACGAGCTCTGGGAGCGTTATTACCGTTACGGTGGCTTGCCGCAAGTGGTCCAGCAGCCCGATGACCAAGCCCGGATCTCCTTTTTAGAAGCACAAAAAGACAATGTTTATCTCAATGACTTAATAGAACGTTATCGTATCCGCAATAGTGACAGTCTGGGTATCCTCAGTAGTGTCATCGCTTCAGACGTGGGTGCGCTCACCAACCCCCACAAACTCGAGCGCACCTTCAAAAGCAAAATTGGTGTCGACCTAAGCTACCACAAAATCGAGGATTATTTAGAAAAACTCCAAAACGCTTTTTTAATCGAAAAATCTAAACGTTTTGACGTCAAAGGCAAACGTTATATTGATACTCCGGTAAAATACTACTTTACTGATCCCGGCATTCGCAACGCTTTCGTTGATTTCCGCCAAACAGAAGAATCTCATCTGATGGAAAATATTATCTATAATGAACTCCGCCGCCGCGGATTCAAAGTCGATGTCGGCACGGTCGAAACCAGAGGGGAAAATGGCACTCGCCAACAATTAGAGGTGGATTTTGTCGCGAGAAAGGCCGATAATACATATTATATTCAATCAGCCCTCACGATCGGTGATAGTGCCAAAAGATACCAAGAATCACGCTCGCTAGATCACATTAATGATCACTTCAGCAAGATCATCATCGCCAAAGATACTTTTGCTCCCGGCCACGAGCGCAACGGCATTGCTACCATCGGTCTTTTTGGCTTTTTACTCGATGACAAAATCCTAGATAAATATCAATAGTGTCACTCTACTGCCAATTTCCGCCATTTTTGGCAAAAATTCGCACTAAACCAACCAGAAATAATCTAAACAGGTTCAAACACATTTCGGAATAAAAATTTGGGTTAAGTAAAAAAAACGTGGAGGTTTTTTGCATGGCTTTTAGCGGTGTATACGTAAAATTGGCATTATTTTGCACTTTTTGAGTGCTAAAATACACCAATTGCGACCAAGAAGTAGGCAACACCAAATCTGTGTTGCACTCCCACTTAACCCCACATTTCGTGAAAAAACAGCCAAAATTAACTTTACATTTCGTGATATTTTGCCAAAAATTAAGCTTACATTTCGTGAAAAAACACTTGACAATTATTCTAATAGTGATCTAATCACTAAGAAAGGTTGAAAACTATTATGAAAAGGCTTATCTACGATCAGCTGCTTGAGTGGAAAAACACTGATCAAGGTCGGCACGCTGTATTAATTGAAGGCGCGCGACGTGTTGGCAAAAGTTACATTACCAATGATTTTGGCAATGACAATTACGCTTCTTACCTCACAATCGACTTTTCGGCCACTACCGATGAAATCCGTGATCTTTTTTATAACTATCTTGATCACCTTGACGATTTTTTTCACCTGCTGACCAATTATTATCAAGTTAAACTTTTTCATCGCCAGTCACTGATTATTTTTGATGAAGTTCAACATTTTCCTCGTGCCCGCGAGGCCATAAAGCGCCTTGTTGCTGACGGACGCTATGATTACATCGAAACTGGCTCCTTGATTTCCATCAAACAAAACGTCAAAGACATCCTCATACCGTCTGAAGAAAGAAAACTAACTATGAGGCCCATGAATTTTCAAGAATTTTGCTTGGCGACCAATAATCAAATGCTTTGGGAATATATCTGCGATTGTTTCGCACAAAAAAAATCTCTGACACCACCAATGCATCGACGTGCCATGAATGTTTTTCGCCAATACCTAATTGTTGGTGGCCTGCCTCAAGCAGTAGCTGCTTTTATTAAATCTCAAGATTATACCCTAGTAGACCACGAAAAAAGAGCTATTCTTGATCTTTATCGCAATGATATTAGCAAATTTAGCGATTCAATTCGTTTTAAGGTAGAAAAAATTTTTGACGATATTCCCTCTCAACTTCAGCGACATGAAAAAAAATTTAATTTGGCCGACATTGATTACAATGCTCGCTTGCGAGAATATGACGATGCCTTTTATTGGTTGCTTGATGCAGGTTTGATCAATATTGCTTATAATACCACCGAACCAAATTTGGGTCTCAATCTTGCAAAAGATGACCGGTATTTCAAGTGTTATCTGTTTGATACAGGTTTACTTTTAGCTATGACTTTTAATGAAAAAGAAATTGCCCGCGAAGAAATATACAAAAAGATTCTTTTCAACAAACTCGAATTTAACCAAGGCATGATTATGGAAAACCTTATCGCCCAAATGTTACGCTCAAGCGGACATCATCTTTTCTTTTATGTCAAACATGATCGTGGTGATAATAATGAAAACATGGAGGTTGATTTTCTTTTGTCTAAAAATGTTATCACCAATAAGCACAATATTATCCCGATCGAGGTCAAAACTGGTGTTAGATACACTTACAAATCACTGCGCAAATTCTCTCAAAAATATCAGCAATTTGTCACCAAACCAATTATTATTCACCAAAATGATTTGCAAATTGACAATGGCATTCTCTATTTGCCCGCTTACATGGCCGAGTTGCTTTAATTGATCACTAACTCTACATTTCGTGAAAAAACAGCCAAAATTAACTTTACATTTCGTGTGAATTTACTCAAAATTAATCTTGCATTTAGTGAGAAATACTGTAGTTTTAAGACATCAAGTCAGCGACTGATAATTTTCACCAATATGCCAAATTGTCCAGCAGTCAACCGAATTGAGTTTCCGCTAGCTATTCCCAAACTTTGGCAAATTCGCCATTAATTTGGAATTGACTTTAGTGACAAAATTAACTTTGGATATTATGAAGCTCCCCGACCTAACGGTCGGGGTTTCTTATCCCATTTCAAACCTTGATCTCGTTCGCTCGAGCAAGCTCGCTCACTCAAACAAGGTTTGCCCTGAATCCTTTTTGCCCTGATCCTCAATGTACCTCTTTATTATCGCTTCATTATTTCCAATGGTTGTCACAAAATACCCGTCAGACCAAATTCCATCTGTTCCCCAGTATATCTGTTTTAGCATGGGGAATTTTCGCTTGATCTCCTTCGACGTATTCGATTTAATAATGCCTACAACTTTCCCAACACTCATTGTTGGCGAAATCGAAACTAAATAGTGTATGTGGTCTTGATCATGATTCACCTTTAAAAATTTAATTTGAGGATAATGACTAGTTATTTCCGCCAACTTTAATTCAAAATAAGCGAAAATTCCATCATTGATAATTTTACGTCGGTATTTTGTGACCGTGACTAAATGGTACTCACACTCATAAACGCAATGTGACAGATGTGTTAGTGGCATCAAGATATTATACCACGGTTCCAGAGTGCAAAAACAGATTCAGGGTGCCAGCACGGCCTTACGGCCGGAATTATGGCATGGCGATATAAAACGATCTTTATTGAGTTAAAGTTAGCGTTTCGCCTAGAACAAAGCCAGAACCATTATAATGAGGATCACTGGTACCTTCAAAAAACACTTGAATAAACTCTGAACCACCAATCATTTGTAAAGATCGGTTGTCTTTAACCTTAAAAACCAAATTACCAGTCACTGACTGTGACACCATATGGCTATTGCTAAATGTGAAGCCATCAGGGTTTAGCTCGCCTTCATACCAAAAAGTGGTATTAATATAGCACGACACCTGTTCATCATTAACTGTAAAATTACCGCTATAATGCACACCTTCACCAATATAAGACTCAAAAGTACCATCATTGTGAAATTCAATGTAATTATTATATGGACCTGCACAACCATCATAGTTATCTGAATCCTCAAAGCACTTGCAATGACGGCCATTGTCAACAACAGGAGATCCTCCCATACAGTACGACTCTCCCAGATATTTTCCCACAATAAAATTGCTTGCCGCCGGCTTTGTGTCTGATGAAGTCACATTGGTAACAATGGTGGTTTCTACTGGGGCTTGTTCGTCATTTGCCCCGCCACTGGTGGTCACTTGAGAGACGCTACTGGTCTCTGGCACCGATGGCAGCGTCAAGGCAGGATTATTGTGGCTATTACGCAGCGAGAAAGCAATCGCCGCCAAGGCCACCAGAATCCCCGCGCCTATAGCAATGCCCATCATTTGTATGATAGTGTTGTTGTTTTTTTGCATAATTATAAACTATATCTTGTCCAATTGTTGTATTACAAACGAGATCTATCTCACTCGTTCACAATGAGCATATTGTATCATAAAAATGTGTTTTGTCAATAGCTACTAATTATTATGTCCACTGCGGAGCTCCGCAATTTTCGTATGTAGACAAAATATGTACAATTGGTATTTTTTGTTAAACGCTTACCTCTGGTTTTTCGTAACAAAAATGACCCTTTTGTTTCAGGGCCATTTTTATTTTTGCTGTCAGACGTTGCTGTTTAGTTCACGACCTCACCTTCGACGACATTATCACTGCTTTTGTCCTCAGTTTTCTTGTCGTCTGCCTTGTTGGTCGTTGTATCCGCTTGCTTTTCGGCTTGGGCTTTTTGCATCGCCTCACCGATTTTTTGCGCACTCTTCATCGTGTCTTCGATCGCTTTTTCCAATTCCTCTTTGGTGGTGGAGTCAGACTCAGACAACTTCTTGAGAGCCTCAACATTATCGGCGATCGCTTTGCGGTCAGCTTCCTCGAGCTTGTCACCATAGTCTTTGAGCTGTTTCTCCATCTCAAAGGCAACACTTGAAGCTTGATTTTTGGCTTCAATCAGCTCTTTTTTGGCCTTATCTTCCTCAGCGTGCATTTCCGCCTCTTTTTTCATCTTTTCCACCTCTTCATCAGAGAGATTGGTCGAGTTGGAAATGGTGATATTGGCCTCTTTGCCGCTGGTGCGATCTTTGGCTGAGACTTTGAGGATACCGTTGGAGTCAATATCAAAAGTGACTTCCACTTGCGGGATCCCGCGTGGCGCTGGGGGAATGCCCGAAAGGACAAACCGACCCAAAGACTTGTTGTCCGCCGCCATTTCGCGCTCACCCTGAAGCACATTAATCTCAACACTGGTTTGATTATCAGCGGCCGTTGAGAAGACCTGATTGCCACTAGTGGGGATAGTCGTATTACGTTTGATAATCGGTGTGCGAATGCCACCCAGAGTCTCCACACCCAGAGTCAGAGGCGTGACATCAAGCAAAACGACATCTTGGACATCACCGCCAATGACGCCTGCCTGCACAGCCGCACCAATGGCCACCACTTCATCAGGGTTGACTCCTTGCTCAGGTTTCTTGCCAAAGAATTTTTCCACCTCGGCTACCACCTTGGGCATACGGGTCATACCGCCCACGAGAACGACATTGGCGATCTCGCTAGCCTTGAGTTTGGCGTCTTTCAAAGCCGCTTCCACCGGCTTGAAAGTCCGCTGGATCAGTTCATCAGTAAGCTCTTCCAACTTGGCACGAGTGAGTGTCATCGTCAAGTGTAGGGGAGTACCCTCATCTGACTGAGTAATGAAGGGAAGGTTGATCTCAGTACTCATAGTCGCTGACAACTCAATCTTGGCCTTTTCTGCCGCGTCTTTGACCCGTTGGAGGGCTTGTGGATCTTTGCTTAAGTCCTTACCATTGTCTTTTTTGAACTCGTCCACGATCCACTCAATGATCTTGTTGTCAAAGTCATCACCGCCAAGGAAAGTATCGCCATTGGTGGATTTGACTTCAAAAACGCCATCGCCAATTTCGAGAATGGAGATATCAAAAGTACCGCCACCAAGGTCATAGACAGCAATTTTACTATTGCCTTTTTTGTCAAGACCATAGGCCAAAGCAGCCGCTGTTGGTTCATTGACGATCCGCTCCACCTTGAGACCAGCAATCTCACCGGCTTGTTTGGTCGCTTGACGTTGCGAGTCATCAAAATAAGCTGGCACGGTAATAACTGCCCGATCGACGCTACCACCCAAATAGGCTTCAGCATCTGCCTTAGCTTTTTGCAAAATCTTGGCGGAAATTTCTTGTGGAGTTAGTTTGTCGCCCTCAATTTCCAAAACAGCCATGCCGTCTTTACCGGAGGCCACATCATAAGCAACGTGCTTGAGCGCGTTTTGCACTGGCTTAGCATTATACTTTTGCCCCATAAAACGTTTGACGGAATTGACCGTGTTTTTGGGATTGAGCACCATCTGCCGCTTGGCCGCATCACCCACCGCCGTTTCACCTTTTTTAAAACTTACAATTGAGGGGAAGGTATTGCGCCCTTCAGCTGTGGGGATAATCTTGGCGTGACCGCCTTCCATGACAGCAACGGCTGAGTTAGTCGTGCCCAAATCGATTCCAATTATTTTTGACATAATATTTTTTCCTTTCTAGCTATCACACCACCATTATAATAGTATATTGTTGTTTAGTCAACGTGCTATTAACAACGTGGTTAATTGATATTAGCAATTCTAGCAGAAGACTGCTAATTTGTCAAGAGGCAATTTCCAGGCAAAAAGTCAATTCCTCACAAATTGCCTGCCCCAAAACCACACTTGTGTGGTATACTCAGGCGTATTGATTATGTGGAAAAAGAGTAAACTTGTTCGTGACTATTTTATTGTTTTAGGTGTGGTTTTGATCGCTTTTTTTATTGCCCTGCCTAGCACCTTTAGTCTCAATGTCGCTGGACGAGAGATTAATTTTGCCAAAAGCCGCGCCTTGCCCAGTTTTTTTGGCCGCCGGCTCACTTTTGACTTCCCGCTCAAGCTCGGCCTTGATATCGCTGGTGGTGTCCAGTTGACTCTCAACGCTGATATGAGCCAGATTGCCTCAGAAGATCGCCTCGCCGCCTTGCAAGCCGCTGTAGAAATTGTCCGCCAACGTGTCGATGCTTATGGTCTTAATGAGCCAATAATTCAAACCTCCACCAGTGGCGATCAGTATCGGATCATTGTGGAAATTCCCGGACTTGACGATGTCGATCAAGCCGTCGCTTTAATTGGTACTACAGCCCAGCTCGACTTTCGCCTACAAAACAGTGAGGCAACCATGGCCGCTACGCTTGACGATTTGTTTACACCCACAGGTCTTGATGGCTCAATGCTTGAGCGCGCGCTCGCCACTGTCGATACCAATACCCGCCAGCAAGTAGTGCAGCTCCAATTTTCTGACGAGGGGCAAAAACTTTTTGGTGATCTCACCAGTCAGCACATTGGTGACACCCTAGCGATCTTCATCGATGGCTATCCGATCATGTTGCCTACTATTAATAGTGCCATTTTGGACGGTAGCGCGGTTATTACTGGCAGTTTTACCAGCGAGCAGGCGCGAGCCTTAGCCATCCAGCTCAACTCTGGGGCTTTGCCCGTACCGCTCACGATCTTATCACAATCGCAAGTGGGTGCCAGTCTAGGCGAGGACAGCGTCCGCGCCAGCGTTTTTGCGGGCATTGTGGGTTTGGTATTGATTGCCATCTTTATGGTGCTCAACTACGGCCTCAAGGGTCTGCTGGCCGATACCTGTCTAGCGATCTATTGTTTGATTATCATTGCGGTCTACAAAGTTTTTGGCGTCACTATGACCCTGCCCGCAATTGCTGCGGTGATGATTTCTATGGGCATGGCCGTTGACTCCAATATTTTGGTTTTTTCGCGCATGAAAGAAGAGGAGCTTTTAGGACGCACCCGCTCGCAAGCGCGCGAACTAAGTTTTGGCCGGGCTATGGATAGTATCAAGGATGCCAACTTCATCACCCTGATGATTGCCCTGATTCTCATCAATCCGCTTGATTTGGCTTTTCTCAATAGCTCAGGCACGATCAGGGGCTTTGGTATGACGCTATTTTTGGGCGTGATTGTGGGACTTTTTACTGGCATTTTTGTGACGCGGACTCTGACTCGTGTTTTTATCCGCGATCCCCAAGAAAGTGAGCGCTCATGAAATTTTATAAATATTATTGGCTTTATTTTGTCATTTCTGCTTGTTTCCTCATTCCTGGGCTCTTGTCATTGTTTGTCAACGGTTTCCGACTCGGCATTGATTTTACTGGCGGTTCTATTCTCACGATCCAGGCGCGCGAAGCCACACAAGCAGCGCTCTTGACAGAAAGCAACTTGCGTGCTTATATCGATGATCGCCAGACTATTAACAGCATCAAGTTCAATGACCAAGGCCAAGCCATCATTCGCACTGGCGTCATTGACAATGAGCAAAAAAATGCCTTACTTGAGCAAATTAATAGTCGCCTGCCAGTTGAGGCCGTGAGTTTTGAAGCTGTGGGAGCGACTATGGGCAGTGAGCTGATGAGCAAAACCTTCGCCGCCATTGCTTTAGCTTCGCTGGTTTTGGTAGGCTATTTGTATTATCGCTTCAATAATCTCGCTTATGGCTTGGGAGCCTTGCTAGGAGTCGTCCACGATGTCACCATTATTTGCGGGATCTTCAGTCTGCTCGGCTGGTGGCGAGGCACTGAGGTAGACTCACTTTTTGTTACTGCTATGCTGACCACGATCTCTTTTTCCGTCCACGACACAGTGGTCATTTACGATCGCATCCGCGAACTGCAAAAAAAATTTCCCCACAGTCGTTTTGTAGATACTTGCGAGGCAGCAGTGATGGCGACAATTTCACGTTCATTTAACAATTCGCTCACAGTTTGTTTCATGCTCTTATCCCTCTTGCTTTTGGGTGGCGTTACTTTGCGTTCTTTTGCCCTAGCGCTGCTTTTGGGTGTCGTTTTTGGCACCTACTCGTCACCCTTTACTTCCATTCCACTTTTGATTCTTTTTGACAAAAAAGGTTGGTTTACCAAAAATGATAAACAAAAGAAAAAGTAGCTATGACAAAACAAGAACGTAATTGGCTAGTGGGTGGTAGTGTCGGTACAGTTTTTTTGATGTTCACTTTTGTGTTTTTGATGTCCGACTATTCACCGCTACATCATCCCGCCACCAGCAATACCCAAGCCTTGATTGACAGTCTCAACGCCTTACAGTCTCACCCCAATGAGGGTAGCAGTGGGGGAGAGCTCACCTTGGACAATAAGTCAGCCTCCAGCTTGCCAACAGCTCAAGACTCAGTGTCAACTATGCCTGACGCTGCCCACCAAGAAACTGCCGCTACTCATACTCAGGACGATGAGAATACAGCAGCTAGTGACAATAATCAACTCAAAGCCACAGATATTGATTGGGAGACAGTCGATACCAATACGATTGATTTTGACAATCTCGATCTTACCGGTAGTGATGTCGTCACCGGTGACCAAGTATTGCAACTGCTGCAAAATCAAGAAACGAACCAATAAATGTCCAAGCGGCAAAAAACAAAAACCCCATTTTTGTCACCAAAAACCAGATGTGCGCGTTTAACACGCGTTTAACAAAATTTACTTATTGTACACATTTTGTGAACAATTAAAACCCATCGCGAGACAATGAAATTAATAAATCTCTTCACGTGACGATGTTACCATCCCCAGTTCTTTATAACCCTGCAAACGTTTGCGTTGCATTGCTCGCATGATACCCAAATTGACATCGACATAATCATAAACACACGCTTGCGTTTTGCCCGGTGCCACTCGCTGCACTCGCCCTACATATTGGATGAGCTTCCCTTTCCAGGAAAAGGGGAAAGCCAAAAACAAGCTGTCAGCGGCTGGCCAGTCAAAGCCTTCGCCCACCACACCACCCGTAGCCACCATTACCTGAAAACGATTTTTTTTGACTTGATCCAACAAGTCCGCGCGCTCCTCTTTTTTGAGCTGACCGGTGACTAGCACTGTTTTAATTTGCGGGGCATTGAGGCGGATAAACATTGCCAAAGCTTCAGCGTGACCCACACGCTCAGACAATACAATACATTTTTGTCCGCGCTTGCACGCGTCCAAAACATCAGCCACCACCAGCTTGAGCCGCTCAGGATCAGCACTCAAAATCGTGCCCAGCTCGCTAAACTCCTTATCCTCACTATCTGGCACAAAAAAATCAGTTGGTCGCCAAAACAATTGCGTCGCCACGCGATTGTCCGGCAATAAATCATGCGCGTCACTGGCCAGTGTGGCCGTGGGCACAATTGGGCCAATATAAAAATTCATCAAGCGATCCAGTTTGTCCTTACGGTAAGGGGTAGCCGTCAGCCCCAGACAATAGCGAGCCGCAAAACCGCGCACCACCTTGGCAAAAGTATTGGCAGGCACATGATGACACTCATCCACCACCACCAGTCCAAACTCGTTTTTGAGCGTTTTTGTCCCTCGACTCAAAAGAGTTTGGTAGGAGGCAATGGTGACGCGCTCACCCAGCCGCCATTTACCCTCGCCGATAATCCCCAGCTCGCTGGGATCCACATCACAATAGTCACTGATACGCCGCTGCCACTGACCCAAAAGCGCTCGGGTGTGGACAATCACCAGGGTTTTTTGTGCCCGCGTACAAATTACCTCAATGCCCAACATCGTCTTGCCAAAACCCGGCTTGGCCTCCAAGATAGACCGGTATGGTCGCAAGAGCTTGGTTTTGGCCTCTTCTTGCTCGGGACGCAATTTAATTTTGCTGACTATCGGGGTCACGGGAGCCTCAATGCGGTGATCATCAAGGATCAGCTCATCGCCACGATTATGAATAAAAGTCCTTAGTGCCGGCCCAAAACCCAAAGGTAAATAGTAGCCGCTTTTGAGTTGGCGGTAGCACTTGATTTGTTTGGGCACTTTCCAGACAGAATAGCCCATACGCATCAGCTCACCGAGTTTGGGATTGGGGAAACTCAAGCTGCGGCGGATAAACTGCGCCAAATCATCATCAACTTGATCTGGCGCCAAAAAAATCTCGCAGTCAACTCTAGCAGTAATAGTGCTCATACACGTCTTTTTTGCACTTTAGCCCCAGTGGGGGTGTCGATAATTTGGTAGCCCAGAGCCTCAATCCGCTCGCGCAAAAAATCAGCCCGAGCAAAATCTTTATTGGCTCGCGCTTGAGTGCGCTCATCAAGCAATCTTTGGGCCTCACCATCATCATCAAGGACAACCTCTAGCTGTTCGGCTCGCCCCAAAAGTGTGCTTTGTCGGCGCAAATCCAATCCCAAAATATCATCAAGATCAAGAATCAAATCGTACCGCTCTTGCGGCAGCAAATTAGATTTGAGAATTTGATTAATCACTGCCAAGCCAGCACTACTATTCAAATCATCATTGATCGCAGCTAAAAACTTTTCCCGATATTCCTGGGCTTTATCCAATCGCTCTTGAGTGACCATTCCTGACTCGCGCGTGCGACCATCTTGAGCCAGACTGCGCAAAAGACGATCATAAGCTGTTTGTGCGGCGGCCAAACTTTCCCAGGTGAAATTAAGTTCATGGCGATAATGTGACATCAAAAAAAGATAGCGTAAGCCCATTGGTGTAAAACCGCGTTCCAAAACATCTTCCAATCGATAAATATTCCCCAGGGATTTGCTCATTTTTTGGCCGTCTATCCGCATAAAATTACCATGAACCCACACACGAACAAAAGGCGTGCGCCCAGTGTAAGCCTCCGCTTGAGCAATCTCATTGGTATGATGGACTGGGATATGATCGACACCACCAGTGTGGATATCCACCGGTTGACCCAACTGATCCAGTGACATCGCTACACACTCCAGATGCCAACCGGGAAATGAGCGCTCACCCCAAGGCGAGGGCCACACCATTTGCCGATTTTCGCCTGGCTTTTCCAACTTCCAGACAGCAAAATCTGTGGGGTAACGTTTGCCCGCCACCTTTTCTACTCGCGCGCCTTCTTGCAGTCCTTCCGGCTTAAAGCCCGCTAGCGCTCCATAATTAGCCACTTTACTGGTGTCAAAATACAGCCCGTCCCCAGGGATCAAATAAGCAAAACCTTTCTCCTCCAATGCGACCGCAATTTGCAACTGCTGTTGAATATACTCAGTCGCTCTGGTGACAACATCAGGACGAATGATATTAAGTTTATCGCCAGTTTCGTAAAAATAACGCTCAAACTTGCGGGCAACGTCGTAAACAGAAGTCCCTTCCCGCCGCGCGCCTTTTTCTAGTTTGTCCTCGCCAGTATCAGCATCAGAGGTTAGATGACCTACATCAGTCACATTTTGCACGTGTTTGAGTGTGTAGCCATCATACTTAAGGGTGCGGATAAGCAAATCATCCATGACGTAATGTCGCCAATTGCCCAAATGCGCGTAATCATAAGCCGTAATCCCACACGAATAAATCCCCAAGGGTCGCCCTTCAGGCTGGACAATTAATTCTTTTTTTTTGCTCGCTGTGTTGTATAAATGTAGTTGCATTCTGTCCTTTGTACTTTTGCTTTAATCGTCATCATCGCTCAAGAGCACTCGCCGCGCTCGCTGTATCATTGCGATTGTCGGCCGACTCCTCAAGCAATAGTGGGGCTACCTCCGGCGGCTCACCAATCATCTGCTCGCCAAAAAACTCCTGTCCATCAATATAAAATCCAGTGTCAATCGTCACTGGGAAGTGCGTAGCGCTATCCACCAGCCACCCCAAATTGGCAGTAATGGTCACAATGTAAAAGTTGGCCGCCACCTCACCGTCCACTTGACCCGGACGAATGGTCATCGTGACAGCATCGCTCACCCGTCCGTCTCGATCGCGCATCACTGGATTACCTAAGCGCAACAGATAATGACCTTGATCATCAGTCACATAATAGGTGCCATTGGTGCTAGTATCAAGCGCCAGCGGCACGTGCTCCAGACGATGACTACTATCAAGCTGGAGTAAAAAACTAAATTTATTGCTCGGCAAATTGCAACCCGCCTCACTGCCCGTAAGACTTAACATTTGCAAACAGGCCGTATCAAAGCCTTGGCGATCGCCAAGCCAAATCTGACTTTTGACACCCTTACCAGGCACAATCACGTATTTAAGATCAACATCGGGCGCCACCGCCAAATTACTCACTTGATCATAACCCTGAAACCGCTCTACGATCGTAGCTGTCTCTATCTGCTCACGTTCGCTGGCCACTGTTTGCAAATCGGTATCAATCTCGCCTACGACCGACTCGCCCAAAAGTTCACGAGCAATTTTGGCCATTTCTTGATCACTGCCCAAAACCGTTCCACCTCGGAGTTGGTCTTCATCAATACCGACATTAAAAAGCTGCCACTCGATGCCTGGTTGATAGTCTTGCCACAGTTGAGTGATCGCAAAACTATCAAGCTGATTGGCACTAACCTCAGCGTTGCTCTGACTTTTACCCTTGGAACGTTCAAAACGTAACCAAGCACTGGTGGGATTGTCTTTATCCCCAAACTCCACCCGAAAGCCAGGATTGATCGCTACATATTGACTGCGCGAGTCATCACTGGCTGGCACGATATTGGCATTGAGCATCAAGCGCGAACGCCAACTGGCGGGCACAAAAGGCAAAGTCCACAGCCAGCGACCGGCCGCCACCACACTCAATGCTAAAACGGTCACAACACCCAGCAGCCACCAGCAAAATCTCTTTTTCATGTCTCCAATTATACCGCAACTTTGGCGACATTGACAGTCCAGTTTTACCGCAATTTTTGCCCGCAAAATAATCTTCCCAAAAAGTCATTTTATGTTATAATGAATTGATGCAAAAAAATGCCCGCAATCGTTTGGCTCTCAAGATTTTAGTTGGAGTTTTTGTCTTCCTGGGCTGGCAATTGCATATTAGCAATAATCACTCTATTGCGACCGTATGGAGTGCTAGCCCGAGTGATACTTCTCTTGGCATCAGTATTGGCGCCGAAAAGCTCGATCGCGATATCCTCAAAAGTATGAACCCGATTGAGGATAGTAAGCATTCAGATTTTAAAAATGGTAACGACTTTAATCCCGGCGGGGCCGTGAGTCGTTTGGTCAAAAATATTATTTTCCCCGCCTCCGGTTTGATATTGTTTTTATACATTATTTGGGGCGGCTACCAAATTATCAAAGGTGGCCTGATGGGCAAAGACGCAGATGTGAGTGCCGGTAAACAGCGCACCACCGCAGCCATTGTCGGTTTCTTGTTGCTTTTTGGCAGCTACTGGATGTGGTCGCTCGTCGAGCTTGCTTTTGGCTTGGGAACCACTTAATTTTCAGTTTTTCGGTTGGTAAAATCAGTTATTCGACAAGAACACAAAACTCATGAGTGCCGAGCTGTGTGCCAAGCTTGGCATCGCACTGCCGAGCTCCGCGCCGAGCTCGGCACTCTACTGCCAAAAACAGCCAAAAATATTTATTATCTGGCAAAATAACATTGATTTACCAAGATTATTTAAGAAATAGTGCCCAAAGGTTATCCAAAGCCAAAAGATAAATTTTTAGCCATTTTTTGAGTTTTTCGGTAAGTTAAAAAACAAACTCCAAAAAAAATTTTTTAGTATTGCGGCAAAAAGATTTTGGAATTTTCTGGTGTCACCCAAATTTCTGTGTAACCTTGTTCCACCATAATGCGCACGGCTTTGCGCACCATATTTTCTAGTGTTCGCTCCAGTGTCCGGATACCCATGTCATAACCCAAAGGACGAATAATTTTGTGCCAGAGTGATTCATCAATGTGAATTTGTTCTGCTTTGATACCGGCATTGGAATAGAGTCGTGGCAAAATATAATTTTTGGCGATCATTTCTTTTTCGTAATCAGTATAAGAAGGCATAGAAATTTTTTCCATCCGGTCCATCACGGCGGTCGCAATTTTGGTGGTATTATTGGCCGTTGCCAAAAAAATGGCTTGCGACAAATCCACCGGATAGTCAATATAGGTATCAGTAAACGCTTGATTCTGCGCCGGATCCAAAAGTTCCACCAGCACACCCATAATATCCATCAGGGCACTTTCGGCAACACGATCAATTTCATCAAGCAAAAAAATCGGATTGCGCACCCCCGACTCACACAAACCTTTGATAATTTTTCCTGGCTCTGCTTCCAGCTGGAGACGTGACCAACCACGTAACTCTCGTGCCGAGCCCATACCGCCAAAAGGAATCCGGACAATATAGCGACCCAAAGCCTCAGCTAGCGAATAAGCAAAAGTGGTCTTGCCCGTACCTACCAAACCCACCAAAAGCAAAATTGGCGCTCGATAGGCTTTGCCCGGAGCTTGTTGGTTTTGCAATTTCAAAATGGAGACATATTCCAAGAAGCGATTTTTCACTTCCATCATGCCGTAGTGATGTGAGTCAAAAATGCGCCTGGTTTCATTGATATCGAGCCGGTCACGCGTGACTTTATTCCATGGGATCCGCACCAGCCAGTCGATGTAGTGAGTCACCATCTCGTATTTTTCGTCATAATTACCAAAATCCATTGACCGCTCGAGACTGACAATATCACGTTCGGCTTTTTTTTGCACCTCCAAAGGCAACTTCGCGGCTTGCACTCGCGCTTTGAGTTCATTGATTTCCTGGACCACGTATTGATTAATCTTCTCTGACATGACTGGTATATTATATCCTATTTGCCGGCAAAATGCGAGGCAATTTTACTTGGCCAAACACTCCTCAATTGTGGGCACTATCGCTTGAGGATCAATGGTTGGCTCAAAACGAGCCACTACTTGTCCGTGTCTGTCGACAACAAATTTGGTAAAATTCCACTTAATATCCGGGCTTTCTTTCCAGTGAGGATCCATTTTGGCGACAATAGGAATTAAAATTTTACCGGCAAGATTGAAGCCACCAAAACCTTGTTGACTTTTAAGATAAGCATAAAGCGGTGCTTGACGCTCACCATTGACCTCAATTTTGGCTAGTTGATCAAAAGAGGTACGGTATTTGAGAGTGCAAAACTCATGAATCTCATCATTACTGCCCGGAGCTTGATGGCCAAATTGATCACAAGGAAAATCCAAAATCTCCAAACCCTGATCATGATAACGCTCATAAAGAGCCTGTAAACCCTTATATTGTGGCGTAAAACCACAGCCGGTAGCGGTATTAACAATCAAGAGCACTTTGCCTGCCAAATCATGCAAATCAAGCTGACTACCATCACGCTTGTCCACCTTAAAATCATAAATGGTCATCTTACCTTTCTGATCACTCTGGGCGTATTATACCACAAATATTTAGCGACCGGTACGCGCTTTGATGAGATTTTTCACCCGCCCACACCAGATCGGGTAACGCTCCAAAAGTCCCCAATTGAGCCAAGAAATCGAGTTGTCTTGGGCAAAAGCATTATTATTGCCCCCCTGGGTGCGCCACATCTCGTCACCCATCAAAATCATCATCATGCCAGGAGCCTGACTAGTCAGCGAGAGCATTTCAAAAGCCTTGTGCTGTCTAGTAAAACGAATGCCACTATCCTCAGTCTCGCCCTCGATACCATAATTTTTGGAATAATTATCATTGGAGCCATCACGATTGTAGTAACCATTTTCTTCATTGTGCTTGTAGTCATAAGAGACAACGTCGCGCAAAGTAAAACCATCATGAGCAGCCGCATAATTCACTGACATTGCTGGATTTTTGTGATAAAAACCAAACTCGGGCGCGCTCCCGCGCAAATGAGCCTTGACATTTTCAGCTTGAGTGCCAAAATTTACAAATTGACGGACACGATTTTTCCACTCACCATTCCACTCAAACCAGTTCTCTCCACCAAAACGACCCTGCAAGACCAGCCCTGTTGCGTCCCAAGGCTCAGCAATTAACTTGAGTGAGCGCAAAATCGGACTTTGATTGATCAGGTGAATTATTTCTGGCTCGTGGGTAAAACCAAAATCAGTATAATAAAAAATTGCCCCCAAGTCAAAGCGAAAACCATCGACGTGAAATTCGCGAGCTAGATACTCCAGTGAGTCAACAATCAACCGCATGCCCGCCAGTGTCCCGGCGTTAAAAGTATTGTCACAACCAGAATAATTAAGATAATAATGGCGATTGGCCGGGGAGAGCAAGTAATAGCTTTGATTGTCAATTCCCCGCCAAGAAATCACCGGCCCATTTTCATTGGCCTCGGTGGTGTGATTGTAAACCACATCCAAAATCACCTCCAAATCAAGTTCGTGGGCCCGCTTGACCAGTTTTTTGAACTCAGACAAATACTGACCATCACCTCGAGCAAAATAGTCCGGTTCCAGGGCAAAAAAAGACATTTGTGTGTAACCCCAATAATTAACCAGCTCTTGACCTTGAGGATTTTGAAAGGGAATATCATCATCAAAAGCCTGCACTGGCATAAGCTCAATAGCGGTCACACCCAGATCTTTAAGATACTCCAGTTTTTCGGTGAGCCCCGCAAAAGTCCCCGGATATTCCACTCCGCTTGAAGGGTGGCGAGTCATCCCTTTGACGTGAAGTTCATAAATCACTGATTTTTCTGGAGTGTGGGCGGGATGATGATCGTCTCCCCAGTCAAAATGGTCATCGCCCACCACGATTCCACGCAGACAATGATGGAGATTGTCACCTGGCACACAAGCCCGTTCTCGACGATAAAAACGCCGATCAATTGCCCGAGCGTAAGGATCAAGTAAGACTTTTTCTGGGTCAAAACGATTACCCACGCTACTGGGTCCGTCCACTCGATAACCATAACGGACGTCAGGACGCAAGCCTTCCACCTGAATGTGCCAGACTTTACCCGTTTTATGCTCGCCAGCTGATAAGTCAATAATCTGAGTAGGACGCGGTGAATCAGGGTTTTCCCAAATAACTAGCTGGACACGATCGGCCCGCGCCGACCACAAGGCAAAATTAACCCCGTAGTCATTCACACTCGCCCCCAAGGGTTGATGAGAACCGCTGCTATACTCGTGCTGACGATAAAAAAGTTTGCTCATAAGATGACTTGACAACTATTATATAATATAAATTGATGAAAATAAACCTCATTTCCAGCTGTCCTGAGTATTTTGGCAGTAATCTCACGACTTCAATCCTTGGGCGCGCACAAAAAAAAGGCCTTGTTACCATCGAAATTGTCAATTTACGCGACTTTGCCGATGGTCAGCGCAAAAAGATTGTTGATGATACTCCTTATGGTGGGGGACCGGGTATGATTCTCAAAATTGAACCAATTGCCCGTGCACTTGATTATCTGACGGCCAAAAATGAACGTGGTCAAGCTCTGCTTACTAGCGCGAAGGGGGCAATTTTTTGTCAAAAAACTGCCCAGAGGTGGAGTCAATTACCGGCTTTAACACTCATATGCGGCCACTTTGAAGGAGTAGATGAGCGGGTTTTGAACTTAATAGATGGAGAAATTTCTCTGGGGCAATTCATTCTTACCGGCGGCGAACCAGCAGCCTGTGTGATGATCGATGCCACTGTCCGACTCTTACCAGGAGTTTTGGGCAATCAAGACAGTTTGAGCGAAGAGTCTTTTGCTAGTGGCACCCTCGAATACCCACAATACACCAGACCGGCCGAGTTTCGTGGTCTGCGCGTGCCCGAGATTTTACTCTCTGGACATCATGGTCGCATTAATGCCTGGCGACAAGCCCAATCACAAGTAATAAATATCAACAAAAATGCTTAAAAAGCATGGTGTATCATTCTTTTCATGATTGAAGCGTATTAATCACTTGCGCCAGGTTGAGGCTTTCCTGAGCGCCAGTGACGAGATTTTTGAGGCTTAGCTTTTTTTGCGCCAGCTCATCATCGCCTATAATTAGGGCATAAGCTACCCCCAGATCAGCCGCGTGTTTGAGGGCCTTTTTCATCCCTCCCGCCTCCAAATAAACTTCAGTAGCAATCCCACTTTGCCGCAAGGCATTCACAATATCGTGCAAGTGGTCAAGCTGTGCGGTCAGTGGCACCACTACAACTTGACTGATGGTTTTTTGTTCCAAAGACACTAAACCCGCCGCCAACGCTTGCGCCAAAAGGCGTGTCAGCCCAATTGAACACCCCACTCCTGGCATTTTGGTTTTGCCATAATTACCCACCAAATTGTCATAGCGACCACCAGAACAAATCGAACCCAAAGACACGTGATCCAGCAAGATCGTTTCGTATATCATACCGGTATAATAATCCAAGCCCCGAATAATCCCCATATTGAATTGATACTCCGCCGGATCCAACCGCAAGGCCTCTAAGTGTTGACTTAAGCGGTGCAATTCTTCCAGCCCTTCGTTGAAGAGCGCATTATCAACGTCCAGGCGCAAAAGCAACTGCGAGACCTGATGAAAATTACCGTGAATTTGAGCAAATTTGGTAATTTTTCGGATTTCAAAAGTGTCCAGACGTAAAAGTCTTAATTCCTCTTGCAATTTCTTGGGACCGATTTTGTCTGCATCATCCAAAAGCTGAATTATCGCCTTCTGATCCATGACCTTGAGCGCTGACAAAAAGCCCATCACAATTTTGCGATTGCTAATTTGTAATTGAAAACTGCCCAGCTCCAAGCGCTTCACGGTCTGGGCGGCCAGCGCCAAAATCTCAGCGTCAGCACTCGACGACAAACTGCCACGGCCAATAATGTCAGCATCGGCTTGATAAAATTCACGAAAACGGCCCATTTGCGCCCGTTCACCACGAAAAACAGGGCCAATTGCTTGACGACGAAAAGGAAAAGCCAACTCATTTTGGTGTAAGGCCACAAAACGAGCCAAAGGCACCGTCAGATCAAAACGCAAGGCCAATTGCGTCTCACCCTTAGCAAAGCGATAGATTTGCTTGCCCGTGGACGCGCCGGCTTTGGCCATCAAGACCTCGGCGCGCTCGATTGTCGGTGTTTCCAGTGGCGTATAGCCAAAAAGTCCATAACTTTCTCTCACTGTTTGCTTCCAGCGCTCAAAAATCAACTGGGCGGCTGGTGGCCACTCCGGCATTCCAGATAAAGGTTGTAGATTTAGCTTTTCACTCATGCCGCTTATTATATCACAAGCACACAAAAAATCGACCGTTGTTTGCTTGTCGCAAATGGGCAATTGTGTGGTATAATAAGAGCTGTTCTTTATGCAGGATTGGTGCATCGGTAGCACGCTAGCTTCCCAAGCTGGAGAGGTCAGTCCGACTCTGATATCCTGCTCGGCATACCTATCACTTTCGCCCAAGGGAAACCTTGGGCGAATTTTTTTATTTTGGGTGCGCCCCGTGTGAGTACATTGTACTCACAAAAATAACTTGATTTATCAATAAAAATTTGTAAATACGATGTGATTACAAAAATATCTTGGTATAGCAATAAATTGAGGAATACCACTATAATTTAATACTCAACTCAATCTGGGGAACAACTAAAGTATCGCGCAGTTGTTTGAGATTTTGCAGCTGGTAGTAAAGATCATCAGCTCGCGCCCGATCGCGCCGCAGCTCGTATTCGTACAGTTGTTGCTGCTGTGACAGCTTTTCTTCTTGCGAGCTTTGGATCAGGCGAACAATCAGCAACACCACCAAAACGCTGGCCAGGAAAATAAAAAGGTGACGAATCAGTCTATTCATATCACTCCAAACTAGCGTACGCCTTCAAACTCGTCTCGGTGAGGGCAAAAACACTGTCCATCTTGTCGCGCCAACTAACATAGGCAGGCTGAGAGTTGACAAAATTAAAATCTGGACGCAAGGTACTGATTTGCGCTTGTAAATTCAGCAGGGTGCGTTCAGTTTCCTCCAGCGTCGCCCGCTTCCCCTCGCGCTCAATCTGCGAGGCGGCTTCACTTAAGATTCTTTGATTTTGACTTTGATAAATCGTCACGTACTCATCAATAATCTGTTTGAGCTGAGTGTAGTAGATTTCCGCAAAACTTTGATAAGCAGTTTCATTAAGCGCCGCCAAAATTGTTGTCGCCTCGCTATCAGCCTGAGCCCAAGCACTTAAATTATCAAAATTAACTGTCATCGTTCCAATAGCCTGCGCGTGCTGATCAAGTTTGTCTACCAGTTCGGTCCGCGCCAATGTCTCCGTGACGTTACTTTCCACCAAGCCACGCAAATAGCGAATATAACTATAAGCCGCCTGTTGACGAGCAACAAAGGCGTCATTGGCGCTGGCCAGCAAAGTGGCAAAACTGGTACCACTACCAGACTGATACAGCTGACGATCGCGTTCAAATCGAGCCTGATATTGACGATAAGCCACCATAGCCGATTGATATTCTTGTTGATAAGTCTGTGCGCCAACCTGACGAATACCCACTACTGGCCAAAAGACTATCAGCAAAACTGTCAACCATCGTCGCATACTCTTATTTTACTCTTTTTTGGCCTCATCGGCAAGAGTCAAAAGTGGCTTTTTACCTCGAGCTCTCGCCCGCACAAAGTCTGTCGCCTCAAAAAGCGACTCAAAAGTGCCACAGTCGTACCAACGACCAGAGATAACCCGAACGTCAAGACTACCTTCTTTAAGATATGCCTTGTGCAAATCCACAATTTCCAACTCGCCCCGGGCCGACGGCTGGAGTTTTTTGGCCTTTTGGATCACACTGTTGTCATAAATATACAGACCAGGAATAGCGTAATTACTCTTAGGCTGTTCAGGTTTTTCTTCAATCGAAGTAACTTTGCCATTTTTGTTGAAGGCCACCACACCAAAACGTTCTGGGTCCTTGACTTGTTTGGCAAAAACTCGTCCGCCACTACGGAAAGATTTGATGTCATCACTAAAATTGTATTCAAACAAATTGTCACCCAAAACCATGGTAACATCATCATCGCCAATAAAACGCTCGCCAATAATAAACGCTTGTGCCAGCCCAGCCGGTTGTGGCTGGACCACATAAGAGAATTTCACCCCAAATTTTTCGCCATCACCCAATAAATTGAGGAAATCGCCCGCATTTTTGGGGGCAATAATAATCAAAATTTCTTTGATGCCAGCATCTACCAAGGTCTGAATGGGATAAAAAACCATCGGTTTATTGTAGACTGGCAATAACTGTTTGCTGGTAATCGACGTCAACGGCCGCAAACGTGTACCCGCGCCTCCTGCCAAAACAATCCCACGCATATTTACCTTTCTGTTGCTGTTAGCTTGAGGCCGAGTTCTGCCAACTGAGCCGGAGTAGCTGGTGCTGGTGCTTCCATAATCGCAGTCTTACCCGAACCACTAGTGGGGAAGGCCACCACTTCTTTGACTGACTCCTCACCGGCCAAAACCATCGCCAGCCGGTCAATACCCAAAGCAATCCCACCATGAGGTGGCGTCCCATAATCAAAAGCCTCGAGCATATGACCCACGCTCGCTTCAATCTCGTCGTGATTATAACCCATGATCTTATAAGTAGCCTCCAAAATCTCACGGGTATGAGCGCGCAGACTGCCGCCACCAACTTCAAAACCATTGCAAACCAGATCATACTGCGCCGTAATAATGTTTTCCAGATTGCGTCCCGCCAAATGATCTTCAAGATGCTCAGGTAGGGGAGCCGAGAAAGGATTATGAGTAAAAGTCCAGCCACTCTTGCCGTCAATGACTTCAGCTGCGTCGGCCTTATCCACTTTTTTGAAAAAAGGGAAACCCACTACCCAGGCAAAAGCCAGCGTGCCATCTTTTTTCTCCTTGTCGGTGCGCAAATCAAACCGATCGGCACCAAATTGTTCCATTGCATCTTTATATTGATATACCGGGAAATTTTCCTTTTGGAGTTTGCAACCCATGGTCTTGAGCACTTTTTTGACCACTTTTTCCACCAAATCCATCACGTCATGAATATCCTCAGCATAGCTCATCTCCAAATCAAGCTGCGTTAGCTCCAAAAGCCGATCAGCCCGCAAATCCTCATCACGAAAACAGCGCGCTACCTGAAAATAACGTTCAAAACCAGCTACCATTAGCAATTGTTTGTATTGTTGGGGACTTTGAGGTAAGGCGTAAAAATCTCCTGGGTGTAGGCGAGAGGGGACAAGAAAATCACGCGCTCCTTCCTTGGTAGCTTTGGACAAAATCGGTGTTTCAATCTCAATAAAATCCTCCGCATACAGACTTTCCCGCAACAAACGCACCAAATCATGACGAAGGCGAATATTTTTGGCCAATCGCTGCCGGCGCAAATCCAAATAACGATAGCGCAAGCGAACGTCCTCGCTCATCTCCCGTCCATCACCGTCCACCAGAATCGGCAAATCCTTGGCCATTGACAAAACCTCATAGCTGTGAACATCAACTTCCACACTACCTGTGGGCAAATTGGGATTAACTTGACTCTCTGGTCTCGCTTTCACTTCACCTGTCACCTTGATCACTGATTCCGTCTTAAGTTCAGAGAGTTTTTTGTAACCAACAATCTGCACTTTGCCCGAGCGATCACGCAAATCGATAAAAGTTACCTTACCGTGATCACGTTTGGTGGCCACAAAACCTTCAAGGGTGACAATCTCACCCACCTTATCCACTGTGTCTTTAATTAATGTTCTTGACATATGCTATATTATAACTCAGATTTAGTGAATTTGTCAGGGAATTTACTCTCCCTAGCGGTGAGTCTTTTGTCAGTACAATGTACTCACAAAAAAACACCTCTATATCAAGATATTTTTGTGAGCCTTAGAGGCGTACATTTTTATATGGTGGCGACAAAAAACGCTGGCTGAGCGCAAAAATCCAGGTTAAAGCCAGGGAAATGCCACCAATAACCATCAAAGCCAAACTCAGACTATAGCCATCAGCTAAAGCACCAAAAACTACGTTATAAAGGGCAAAAACCAAAATCATCGCAAAGGTTTTGAATGAAACCAACCCTGTCCACGACTGGACGCGACTGCCTCGGCGCAGCCAGGTGTCAGTCAAGGGAAAAGTGAAGCCAGTCAACATCACGCTTAGAAATAAAAAAACCAGGCCCAAAGCATCAATGCGCCAAGATGCCACCAAAATACACACGCAAGTCAAGGTAATCACACTCACATACAAGCGGGCGGTTTGCTGACAATTGAGAAAAAAACGAGTCAAATATTGTGGCACGGCCTCGCACACAGCAAAAGCAATCGTCAAAATGCCAAAATAAAAAAGCGGTAAATCCATAATTTCGGCATAATTTTGGTAGTAATACCACACCAGCATATTAAGAGCATAAACAATCACAGCATAAAACATCAGCGAACGAATCACTGGCTGACAGCGTATTTGTTGCCAACCTTGATGCCAAATAGTACGCGTTTTTTGTGGTTGGCGACAGCGAGCTGGTTTTTTGCCCACCAAAAATTGTACCAGCAGCAAATGAAGCAGCAAAATGGGGATACTAAGCCACAGGGTGGCGGTCAAACCACAAAACTCAGCCACACTAGCGCCTACCACTGCCGCCAGCCCCTCACCGACAAACCCCAGACTATTATAAAAAGCCAAAAATCGCGGATAAAGCTGAGTGCGTCCCTGAGCACACAAACGTTGATAGACCAAAGTGGTATCGGTATCACTATATAGAGCATTGGCCACCCCAGTACCCACGGCCAGAACAATTAAAGTCAAAAGCGAAGGATAAAGAGCAAAAAAGACTAGTGAACCAAGCAAAAATAATTGGCCCACTGTTAGTGTCCGCCGAGCTCCCCACTGATCACTCGCCCAGCCGCTCGGCATTTCACACAAAGTCTGAGTTAAAAAAGTCACCGTAATAAAAACTGACAACTCACCAATAGAAAAACCCAACTCCTCGAGAAGAACATTCCAGACCGCTAGATATAACAAACCATTAGCGAAAAAATTAAGAATTAGTACCAAACACACATCCAACATCTTAAAATCTCAATCATGAGTGAAAATACTACCCGGAGTAAAGTGAAAGCCGCTTTGGTCCGACAAAATCAAGACTTGATTGTCCGCTGTCAATAGCAAACGGTCAGTTTCTCTCTCGCCTAGATCAATAATCACTTGTTGATCCTCCAGACGCCATGAACCCACCAACAAATCACCGCTTAGTTCATCGCTAATGTCTACAAGTTGATTTTCCCGAAAAGTCAAGCTCAAATCGGCCGCTTGCCAATGGCCCAAAAGTCTCTCGCGACTTAAGGCACTTACCTCAATGCCTGTTGCTCCCACCAAGTGGGTATCGCGAATAGTATCCGTTTGATCCAGGCGCCGCGCCGACAACAAGACGCCACCACAAGCAACTACAATGACACCAGCCACCAAAATTAACGCCATATCCACGTCAAGAGGCATCACCGGCGCGCGCAACTCGGGCGTCATATTTAAATCTGTTTTTTGATTATCATCTCTGGACATTTGCATCAATCAAAATTATAAAGTAAATCAACTTGCCTGTCAACTAAGCCAAACAAGTGCAAACTGTCTTACTCTGAGCGTAAGGCCTCAATAGGAGCTAATTTCGCCGCTTTGCGCGCGGGATAAATGCCAAATATCAAACCAATGGCCGTCGAAATCCCAATCGCCATCAAGACCACATCCCAAGTGACGGCAGCCGTGATCTGACTAAAGTGGGTAATCAAACTACTCGCTCCCCAGCCCAAAAGAAAACCAATCGCCCCACCACTGAAAGTTACCAAAATCGCCTCAAACAAAAACTGAGTAATTAGGTAACGCTGTTGCGCTCCCAGGGCCTTGCGCAAACCAATCTCACGGGTCCGCTCCAAAACACTCATAAGCATCACGTTCATAATCCCAATACCACCCACCAACAAGGAAATCCCAGCGATACCCGCCAAAAGTGCAGTCATCATCCCCGTCACGCTACTCAAAGTCTCCAGCAGATCAGTAGCCGCAAACATTCCAAAATCAGCATCATCAACATTTTCAATATTGTGTCGGGCCAGCATAGTATAACCAATAATTGATTTAGCTTGAGCGACTTTGGTTTCGTCTGTAAGCGTAAACGTCACCGACGCAATCTCTCGCGAACCCAAAAGCTCATTTTGCATGGTGCTTAAGGGGATAATGGCGAAATCATCCGGATCAGAAAAACTCATCCCACCACCACTAGACTCAGCAAATACCCCCGTGACCGTAAAATAGATTGTGCCTACCTTGATCCGCTGACCGATAGCCTCGCTCGCCGAGGCAAACAAATTGGTAGCCGTCGTGGGGCCAATGGCGATCACCCGCTGTCCCAAGGCAAAATCTTCATCGGAAAAAAAGCTACCCAGAGCCATTTTTTTATTTTCCACCTCCAAATAATTAGCACTCACTCCCGTCACGCTCGCTGTCTCGCTCTCGCTACCCGCCACTAGCGTCTGACTGCTATTGGTTTCCAGCAAGACTTGATCAAAAATACCCGAGTAATCATTGGCCATAATGACATCAATATCGTCTTGAGTCAATTTTTGGGTGGAACGATTGAACAAACTGATGCCACCGGTCCCCAATGACGAGATCTCACTCGCAATACTTTCTTGCGTGCCTCGGCCAATAGCCATCATTGTGATCACGCTGGCGATCCCAATCACAATCCCGAGTACTGACAAGAAAGTCCGGCCTTTGTTTTGCCACAAACTCGAGAGCGCTTCTTGGAAAATCTCAATTAGTATCATAATGTATATCCTTATTAGCAGGGCCGTCCTTGGTAATGACGCCATCGCGCAGCACTATCGTCCGGTCGCTATAAGAGGCCACCGCCGGCTCGTGGGTAATGATCACAATAGTTTTGCCGTGTTCACGATTGAGTTTGGTAAAAAAGCTCAACACCTCATCAGTCTGATCAGTAGGCAAATTGCCCGTTGGCTCATCAGCCAAGACAATAGCTGGATCCATCATCAAACTCCTAGCGATCGCCACCCGCTGTTGTTGGCCACCAGAAAGCTGACAAGCCAAATGGTCACAACGATTGTCAAGTCGCACCAGACCCACCAATTCGCGCGCTTTGTCTTGTCGCTGCCGCATCGGGATCTTACCATAAATTCCCGGTAACATCACATTTTCCAAAACAGTTTTTTGCGCCAACAAATTGAAGGCCTGAAAAACAAAACCAATTTTACGCCCGCGCACAGCCGCCAACTCATCCTCAGAGTAGTCTTTAATATCAATGCCATCCAGCCGATACAAGCCACTTGTTGGTGTGTCCAAAACACCCAAAATATGCATCAGAGTTGATTTGCCCGAACCAGAAGGTCCCATAATAGAAACAAATTCTCCCTCGTGAACAGTGAAATTGATGCCTTTAAGCACTCGTGTCTCGCCGGCTTGACCATAATAAGTCTTCACTAAATCTTTAACCTCAATCACCACCTTATCTTTTACTTGAGGACCAAAACTCGAGCGAGCAACTTTGGAGTCGGCGGCCAGCATTGTATCAGTTGTCATCGACTTTTGATAAGCGCACAATGTTCGGTGAGTAGCTAAATCTTTCTGGCAATTAACCTGGTCATAGACTTGAACATTATTGTTCAATTGCTTATTTTTTTCGCTAGTATTTTTTACTGATTTTTCATCCATTTTCTTTAATATGTTCACATTTCATCTATTTTTTGTTCACATTTTGACTACATTTTTGTATACATTTTGTACTCATTAGCCATCATTGTGACGTCGTTCACCGCCGCCAGCCGGTGGCCCACCGCCCATCGGTCCACCCAGGCGTGCATTTTGTCCCTCACTGCTAAACTCAGCCAACTCAAAAACTACTTGTTCGCCTTCTTGCAAACCAGACAAAACTTGAGTTAAATTACCACTGACAATACCCGTTTGAATCTCACGCGTTTCATTACTACCATCACTGTGGCGCACGGTGACTTGACTATGGCCACCAAAAGTGGTGATCGCCAAGGTTGGTACTGCCAAGGCATCATCAACTTGAGTAATAAGGATCTCACCATCGACTGTGAGATTGGGTAACAAATACTGAGTGTTTTCATTGATTTGAGTGTCAAATTGGGCAATTACTTGATAGGAGGTAGTACCCGTATTGGCGGTCGTGCCATAACGATCCACACTCACTACCTCGCCTGTGTAATTGTATGGCAAATTACTACTTGTCAGCGTGACTTTTTGTCCTAGTTCAATTTTGAGAATATCACTGGCTGACACGGTGAAAATCGCCAACACCTGCTCACCAGTCTTGATAGTCGCCAGTCTGGCCGACAAACTAATACCCGAGCCAGAACTCACACTACCAAAACTCAAACCCTCTACTGCCGTGATATTTTCCACTATCCCTGACGCTGGCGCGTAAACCACCGCTCCGGTATTGCGATAGGTTTGATAGGCCGAAGAAACATTGGCACGCGCTTGAGTAATAACCTTTTCTTGATTCTTATATGAGCCCTCAGCAGCCAGCCAATCTGCCCATTGCATAATCCAATCTGGATCTTCATGAGCCAAATTTTCCTCATCAGCGTGCTCCAAAAAATACTTATTTTTTTCAAACAATGGCACTTGCAGCGAGTTAAGCTGATTTTGGGCTGAATTAAGCGAGTTTTGCGCCGAAAGATAGTTGGAATATGCCGATTGGTTGGCTTGCTTACCCTCTGGTGTCAACTCGAGCTGGAACAGCTTATCACCTTCCTTGACTGTTTGCCCCTCCTCCACAAAAATATCAGTGACCGTCCCGATAGCTTGTGTCTGAACTTGAGTGTAATTGGCACTAGAAATAGTGCCAGAGACATCAATGGTTTCTGTCATAGGCTGGCGAGCCACTGGAATCAGCTGTTCCACCCCCTGTGACGTTTCTTCTTGCTTAGGGCGCGACCAATATCGCCAGACTCCAAGCAAAACTACCAGCAAAATCAGGTAGCGCCACTTACGTTTCTTAATATGTGTCCAAATTGACTTTAGTTTTTCTTTGACTCTCATACACTCTCTTTTATCACCTTAATGTTAAAAAATTGTTAAAATTGCTACTGCTGTTTGGGTTGATTGTCTTTTTGCCTTTCACTTCGTCTATTATAACATAGTTGAGTTAATTTATTGTCAAAAATGCGCCGCCACCAGTAATACTGATAGGGAAGTGACAAGCGAAAAACTGTCTGTTCGGGCCGACCACTAACGAGCACCAAGCGCCCCCGCAACAGTCGCGTCAAGTCTTGAGCCATAGCCAAGCCCAGACCACTACCGATCTGACCTTGGATTTCCTTTTTAGTGGCCCGATAAAAGCGCTGCCAAATCAATTGTTTTTCTGACTCATCAATGCCTGGGCCTTGATTGACTACCTCAATGTGCACCCACTCAGTCTCACACCGGACACTCACCCTCACGGAAGAATAAATCTTGGCATATTTACCAGCATTGTCCAGCAAAAGTTCCACAATTTGCCCCAAAAACTCCGCCTTAGTCTCCAGCATTACATCCTTTGGTGATTCAAGGATAAAGTCTATGTGCCGATCGCGATATACTTTTTGGTAGCGTGCCAAAAGCGGCTTAAGCAGCTTAGTCACCGCCACCCTCGCGACAGGTACGTCTTTTTGACCTTGGCGCAAAGCTAACAATAGCTTAGCTACCATATTTTGCAAGTTTTGATTCTCGCCCTTGATAGTAGCCAATCCCTCACGGACACTAGCACTCATTTTTTCACCATCAAGCAAGCTAATTTCCGTTTTGATCGTGGTGATAGGTGTCTTGAGCTCATGTGAAGCATTGGCTATAAACTCTTGCTGACTTTGCGTCATCGCTCGCACCGGCCGCAGCAACCAGCCGATAAAAAAATAACCACTGACACTGGCCACCAACCATACCAAGGTGTCAAAAATTATCAAGTGACCATAAACGCGACGATCAAAAATCACCCAATTCTTTTTCAAAGCTTGAGCAAGACTCAACGTCTCGGCTGGCGGCTCACGGTCATAAGGCTCCAGGGGTGGGACACAGGATTCTTTAACGAAATGTGCCTCTTGGTAATCACCCGTCAATTGTCGCCGGACATTGGCCTCAAAACGCCAACGCGCTTGACGATGACCCACTACCAGCAAAGCTGAGTATCCAATAATAATCACTAATGTTACCAAAGAAAAAATCAAACTCAACTGCAGCTGGACTCGACGAAAATTGCGCGTGAGACTCTCAAACATGCTCGGCCTCCAGTCCCAACCGATAGCCACGAGTTTTCACTGTTTGGATCAAAGTGGGCAAATGGGGAAAAGCCTTATCAATTTTTTTGCGCAAAAAACAGATATAAGTATCCACCACCCGATCATAAACTTGAGTTTCATTTTCCCACACATGAGCCAAAAGCTCTTGCTTAGTGATAATCCAGTGTGATTTGTGCATCAAATAGGCCAGGAGTTGATATTCCTTGCGTGACAATTGAATCACCTGCCCCGCGCGAGTCACCTGACCACTACTGGGATCCAAAATCAAATCGGCCACCTGCAAGACCGGCTGTTTTTTATCACTCACACGCCGCAAAAGCGCCTGGAGACGGGCCAAAAGTTCTTCCACCTCAAAAGGTTTGGCTAGATAATCATCCGCTCCCGAGCGCAAACCGGTCACAATTTCTGGCGTCGTGACCCTGGCGGTAAGCACCAAAATGGGCAATTTTAGCCCCCGCTCACGCACCAGTGCTAGCACCTGCAGACCGTCAATTTTGGGTAGCGTCAGATCCAAAATCATCACGTCATAATAACTATCATCCACTAGGCACAGGGCCTGCTCACCATCAAAGGCTTGATCCACCGCATAAGCGTGCCGGCGCAAAATTTTGGCCAGTGATTTGTTAAGTGGCAGCTTGTCCTCGACCAAAAGTATACGCATAACTCAATTCTACCACGACCTTGTTAAAGCATTGTCAAAACTCATATTCCGATCAGTGGTCTGTAGCCCAATTCACCTTTCTTGACCTATAATTATACCACAAAAGTCTTGTTTTGTCAAGAGGCAATTTCCAGGCTAAGTGGCCGTAGTCTTGACTTGAACCGTAGTTTTGATTTTATGACCCATAAATCTATTATTTGGCAGCTGAAAATAGTGTTTACCCGCCAAGGGCGAGGGCAAATAGGGTTTGTGAGACTCATTGTAAGGCTCATAACCTTGAGCGTAGCCCCAATCTTTCATCAATTTGGTCGGAGCATTGCGCAGATAAAGCGGAATTTCCAAATTACCCTGCTGGCGTGCATCTACCTGCGCCTGGCAATAAGCTTCATAGGCCGAGCGGTCTTTGGGACAACGACACAAATAAGCCACCCCATGAGCCAAATTAATTTGCGCCTCCGGCAAACCAATATTGACTACCGCCTGATAAACTTGATTGGCCACTACCAAGGCCGTTGGCGCCGCCAGTCCGACATCTTCGCTGGCAAAAACAATCATCCGGCGAGCAATAAACTCTGGTTGTTCACCGTTTTGTAGCATCCGCGCCAGATAGTAAAGGGCGGCATCTATTTCACTGGCGCGCATTGATTTGATAAAAGCCGAAATAGTATTGTAATGTTCCTCGCCATCACGATCATACCGACCTGTCAGCTGGCTGCTGGCCTGCAAATTTTTCAGCGATAAATCAGTAAAAGTCTCCCAGGTTTGTTCAAGTAAATTAAGCAGGCGCCTCGCATCGCCATCTGCATATGTCAAAAGCCACTCGCGTGACTTTTGGTCCAACTCAACTTTTTGACCTTGCTGGCGCCAATGCTCCAACGCTCGTGTTACCACTTGACTCATATCTTCAGGCTGGAGACTTTGGAAGGTATAGACCCGACAATGCGACAAAAGAGCATTATTAATAGTAAAACTCGGATTTTCTGTCGTCGCACCAATCAAAATAATCTCGCCCGACTCCACAAAAGGCAAAAGATAATCTTGTTGGGCTTTATTGAAGCGATGGATCTCGTCCAAAAAAATCACTGGTGGCCCATAAACGAGTGCCTCCAGACTAGTCTGCTCGTCACGCTCAGCGTCAATTATTTTTTTGAGGTCGTTTTTGCCCGCGGCCACCGCCGAAACTTCATAAAAATGGCGATTGTTAGTGAGAGCCACTAGTCTGGCTAAAGTAGTTTTGCCTACCCCCGGTGGCCCCCAAAAAATCATCGAAAAAACCTTGCCTTGTTCGAGAGCCCGGCGTAGTGGCTTGCCCGAACCCATGAGCTGGTTTTGGCCGATAAAATCCTCCAAGCTATTGGGTCGCAAAATCGTGGCCAAAGGGTGGTGTCCACCAGCGGGAGTAGAGGTGAGCTTAGTTGACACGGCGTTTGAGTCGATACTTACTGGCCACCTTGATCTTCGCTGACTCCCGCTCAATCAGCGCCAAAGCATTGGCATAATCTTCGTCAGAGACAGTCTCGCTCATGAGCTTGGCCGCGCGCTCCTTAGCCGCCTGAGCCCGCTCCAGATCAATGTCTGCCGCTGCTGAGGCAGCCGCCACCAAAATCAAGAGTTGATTATCTGCAAACTCAGCCAAGCCAAAATCCACCGCAAAACTCAAAATATCATCGGGTTGTTTGCTTTTGTAAACCACCAACTCATCGGCATGCAAAGGAGCAATGTAAGGGACATGTCTGGCCAAAATCCCCACTTGTCCGTCCTTAGTGGGCAAAAGCACTTCCATCACTGGCTCATCAAAGATGACTTTTTCGGGAGTGATAATTTTTAGCTGAAAAGTTTTCATATAGACAAATTTTGCTCAATATGTTAATTTTTGCTTGATTCTATCACATCTTCAATACTGCCTTTTAGATAGAAGTCACTCTCAGAAATCTCATCAAGCTCACCTGACAAAATCATCTGGAAGCCACGAACAGTATCGGCAATTTTGACGTATTTACCAGGATTGCCAGTGAATTGCTCCGCCACAAAGAAAGGCTGTGACAAGAAGCGTTGGATTTTGCGTGCCCGGGTGACCAAAACTTTATCCTCATCAGACAACTCTTCCATACCCAAAATGGCAATAATATCCTGCAAATCACGATAACGTTGCAAGACTCTTTGGACTTCACGCGCAGTTTGGTAGTGAGCCTCACCCACGACATCGGGCGAGAGAATTGTAGAACTCGAGTCTAGCGGATCCACCGCCGGATAAATACCCAGCTCAGAAAGCGCTCGATTGAGTACGACCGTTGAGTCAAGATGAGCAAAAGTAGTCGCTGGTGCCGGATCGGTATTGTCATCAGCTGGCACATAAACTGCTTGTACCGAAGTCACCGAGCCATCTTTGGTCGAGGCAATTCTTTCCTGCAAACGACCCATCTCTTCAGCCAACGTTGGTTGATAACCCACAGCTGAAGGGATGCGCCCCAAAAGTGCTGAGACCTCACTACCAGCTTGAGTAAAGCGGAAAATATTGTCAATAAAAAGCAAAACGTCTTTTTTCTGGACATCACGGAAATACTCCGCCATCGTCAAACCAGTAAAAGCCACCCGCTGGCGCGCTCCTGGCGGCTCATTCATCTGACCAAAAACCAAAGCCGTCTTATTAATCACCCCTGAGTCAATCATCTCGTGATAAAGATCATTGCCCTCACGAGTACGTTCGCCCACGCCAGCAAACACCGAATAACCACCATGTTCTTGGGCAATATTGGTGATAAGCTCTTGGATCAAAACAGTTTTACCGACACCGGCACCACCAAAAAGACCCACTTTGCCACCTTTGATAAAGGGACAAATAAGATCAATAACTTTAATACCAGTCTCATAGATTTCTACGGAATTTTTCTGATCAGAAAACTTTGGTGCATCACGATGAATGGGTAACCTTGGGGTATTTTTGTCTACATCAGGTTTACCATCAATTGGCTGACCTGTAACGTCAAACATCCGCCCCAAGCAATTATCACCCACGGGTACACTGATCGGTGCCCCGGTGGCAATTACTTCAGCTCCACGCTTGAGGCCGTCAGTGCTACCCATGGCAATGGTACGTACCAGATTGCCGCCCAGATGCTGTTCTACCTCCAGTACCAGAGTCTGCTCGCCATTTTGCACAGTGAGCGCGTCATAAATCTGCGGCAAATCGCCCGCTGAGAACTTAACATCAACCACCGGCCCAATAATCTGACTAATATGTCCTGTTACTAATGATTTTTCTGCCATAATTTTATTCCAAAGCTGCTCTGCCAGCACTAATTTCTGCAATTTCGTTAGTAATTTTTCCCTGGCGCAACTGGTTGTAAGCCAGAGTTAAAACTTGCCCCATCTCAGAAGCGGCATCGGTGGCATTTTTCATGGCCAGCATCCGAGCGCTTTCCACTGAGGCTTTACTCTCCAAGACAAAATAATAAAGCAACGACTTCAACAGCAAGAGACTAATGGTCTCAATCACCGCTGTTTCACCCGGTTCAATCACATAGTCACGAGCCGTCACCTCCCCAGGACGGAAATCCTTAAAATTAATCTGCCATTCGTCCACCACCCGCTGGATTTGGGGTGCAGATACTGGCAACAACTGCCCCACACTCGGTACTTGTTTGAGACTATTGACATGTTGAGTGTAAAAAATAATGACTTTTTGGTACTTACCCGAGTCATAAGCTTCACGGATAACATTAAAAACTGCATTTAATTCCGCTAAATCAACATTTTCGTTAAGTTTATTAAATGAAGCGATAATAGGTTGATCAAGCTTGCGGATCATTTTCTCGCCCTTGCGACCGACCACAATCCATTCAAAATTGACTTTTGGTTGCTCAGTCAATTGTTCTTTGGTGGCTTCATCAAGAGGGTAAGTGATCAGAAAAGCGGGATTGTTGACTACCGAGCGAACTTTTTTCTCCAGTGCGGAGTGGTAATTACCACAAAGACCACGATTGGAGGTGATCACGACCCCCAAGACAGTCTGGAGAGGTTGCTCTACCAAATACGGATGATTAATCTTATTTTGAGTGATATATCCAGCAAATCTATTAAGGAAGGTGATTGTCTCACTCGCAAAAGGTTGAGCTGCACGTGATTGCGTGACCGCTTTGCGCATCGCTGCCGTGGCAATCATCTGCATCGCCCGTGTCAGCTTCGCAGTACTGGCAATGGATTTAATCCGACGCTTGATAAGCTTAATTGAGCCTGCCATAATTAACTATTTTCCTGCTTAAATAATGTCGCGTGAGCCTCGAGCGCACTGACAAGCGCATTTTCGACCTCTGGTTTGAGATCTTTGACCTCAGTCAGTAAGCGCAAAGCCTCTTTGTCTTGTGAGTGTAAATAGTCCAAAAGACTGTCCTGATAAGCGCTAACTTTGTCTACCGGCACTTCATCCAGATAGCCATTACTCAAAGCGTACAAAATTGACACCTGTTCAGCCATTGTCAGTGGTGAATACTGTTTTTGTTTGAGCACTTCGGTGGCCCGCCGACCACGCTCAATCTGTTCACGCGTTTTTTCGTCCAAATCAGAGCCAAACTGAGTAAATGACTCCAGCTCGCGGAATTGCGCCAGATCTACGCGAAGTCGTCCAGAGACTTTTTTCATCGCCTTAGTCTGGGCACTACCACCCACCCGTGAGACGGACAAACCAGCATTGACCGCGGGGCGAATCCCACGATAGAAAAGGTCTGTTTCCAGATAAATCTGGCCATCAGTGATAGAAATCACGTTGGTAGGAATGTAAGCACTACTATCACCAGCCTGAGTTTCAATAATTGGCAAAGCCGTCAAGGAACCACCGCCATACTCCGGACTCAATTTGGCCGCTCGCTCCAGCAGGCGTGAGTGAAGATAGAAAACATCACCCGGGAAAGCCTCACGTCCCGGCGGGCGGCGCAAAATTAAGGAAATTTGGCGATAAGCCACCGCGTGCTTGGATAAATCATCATAAATTACCAGTGCGTCACGGCCTTTCTCCATGAAGTACTCGCCAATAGCCGCACCGGCATAAGGAGCAATATAAGAATAAGCCGCCGCTTCGGAAACACCAGCATCAACAATGATCGTGTAGTCCAGGGCGCCGCTTTGGCGCAATTGTTCCACCAAACGTGCCAGCTTTGACTCTTTTTGGCCAATGCTGACATAAATACAAATGACATTTTGATCTTTTTGGTTGAGAATAGTATCAATAGCAATGGCGGTCTTGCCTGTCTGGCGATCACCAATAATCAACTCACGCTGCCCCCGACCAATCGGTACCATCGCGTCAATAGCTTTAATGCCAGTTTGTAAAGGCTGATTGACACTCTGACGAGTAATGACACCAGGAGCAATTTTTTCAATTGGGTTGAATTGTTCGGCTTTAATCGGCCCTAGGCCATCTACCGGCTGACCCAAGGGATTGACCACCCGACCAATCAAATCTTCACCAACACCAATAGACAAAATTTTACCGAGTTGTTTGACACTTTGCCCCTCTTTGATCTGATGATCACGACCAATGACGATCGCCCCCACCAAAGTTTCTTCAAGATTGAGTACCAAACCAATCTCACCATGCTCAAACTCCACCATTTCGCCGCTCATAACATCACGCAGACCACTAATTTTGGCCACACCGTCAGCGACTTCAAGGACTGTACCCACCTGCTGGCTACTAAACTCCTTCTTGAAAGATTGAGCTTGCTTTTTTAATTGTTCTATCAGTAAATTTGTCTCATTCATATGCACTTTCATGCTGCCTGAATACTTGTCTTAAATCTCTCCAATTGCCCCGCCAGCGACCAGTCAAAACGTTCGCCATTGGCTTCAATCACCAAGCCTGGACTACTTAAATCTGTTTGCACGCGCCAAATCACGTCTTTTACCTGGAAACGCGAGCACAAAAAACTCGCCACCGCAGTCAACTGACTTTCACGAGGGCGATCACTACTGTGTACGACCGCTAATAATTTACCTTGTTCGTGGTAGAGTTGCCGCTCAAAATCTGCCAGAATTTGTTCAATTAAGTCTAACTGACGATTTTGGCGCAAAAGCTGCAAAAAACCAGTAAAATTCTCACTCAGTTCTTGGTCACTTTGACTCTCAGCCACCAAGCTTTTCAAGGTCAAAACATAGTCTGAGATTTTGACTTTTGCCATTTATTCCTTTATCCCTGCTTGTAAATACTGAGTCGTCACCTCTTGCGGCGATACTTGCTTGTCTACCATCGCTTCCACACCGGTAGCAATAATTTGCGCCAGCTCACCTTTCACCTCCAGCATCATCTTGCTTTTGGTGATGGCTACCTGTTTTTCACCATCGGCAATGATTTTTTGGGCTTGTGACTTGGCGCTGGCCACAATTTGTTGCTCTTGTTCCTGACCAGTCTGACGCGCTGAGGCAATGATATTTTGTGCCTCTTGACGTGCCCGGCCGAGGATTTCTTCTTCTTGCACTTGAGCTCGGGCAAGCGACTCATCCGCTTGCTTAGCCTTACTCAAGCCTTGTTCGATCTCCTGCTGACGTTTGGTAATTGCGCTCAAAAGACCCGGGAGGGCAAATTTCTTTAACAGAAAATACAAAATCCCAAAGTTGATCAACTGTGAAATCAATGTTGGCCAACTCAAGCCCAAATTTCTGATTAATTCCATATTTGCCCTCGATTTCTAAATCATTTGTGTCCTTAAATAAGTAACTTAGGTGAAAAGGATAATCAACGACACCACCAAGGCGTAAATACCCGTTGACTCACACACAGCCATGAGCACAAACACCAAGCCACTGATTTTATCACCTGCTTCCGGATTGCGACCAATCGCCTTGAGCGCTTGACCACCGACATAACCCTCAGCAATAGCTGGCCCCCAGGCTCCCAAGCCCATACACAAACCAGCTGCTAATGCTTTTAAACCTTCAACTTCCATATTGCCTTTCGTTTGTTCATTTTATGACTACTTTATATACTTTAATAACCTTTATTCACTAACTTTCTACTACGTCTAACGAACTATTAATAAAGATCGTTGACAAGAGAGCAAAAACGTAAGCCTGAATGACTGAAGAAAAAGTAGTAAGGGCAAAAAAAGGAAAGGGGATAAAGTAAGGCAAAAGTGCGGTCACCACCGCCATCAAGACATCACCAGCAAAAACATTACCAAAAAGACGGAAAGATAAGGATAAAATCTTTGCCAGCTCACCAACCACGTCCATTAGTCCCAAGAAAAAGGCAATCGGACTGGAAAAGTTAAAAAACTTCTTGAGATACTTACCCAGACCATTGGTCATAATAAAGGCCACCTGACAGGTAATAATCACAATCAAGGTCATCACCAAAATCATGCTGTAATCGGCCAAAACCGAGCGAAATAGATTGATGTTGCCATAAGAAATCGCCCCTAAACCAGGAAACAGCGTGAGCAGATTGGCCACCAAAATAAAGGTAAAAAGACAAAAAGCCAACGGGAAAATCTTGCGTGTACGTTCGTGATTACCAGTAATACCCTGAACTTGATTGTACACCGCCATTACCAGCCACTCAATCACGACCTGGAACTTGCTTGGGATTTTTTGCCAGTGGACACGAGCCGAGATCATCACACTACAAATCAAGGCAATCACCACCAATTGCAAAATCAAGGTAGTGGTCACTGGTAGCGGTCCTAAGTGGAAAAGGACTCCTGGACTAATAGTGATATTCAGACCCGATGCTCCGGGAAAGAAAAAATGCCACCAATCACTAAAACCTGACATAAAACTTTAATTAGCCTGAGCCGACCTTTCACTCTCTATCATTTTACGGCTAAGAATAACACTCACGATATTCATAACTACAAATCCAACTACGAGCCCGATTATAGTCCAAAAGTTTTTTTTGTCAAGAGCCAAATCAAGGCAATAACCCCCGCCACCAAAAATCACTACGCAACCCAAGGCACTGATAACACTAATCCAACGTGTTTTTTTCATCAAACGACGGAAATTTGAGGCTTGATCATCAAGTGGAAGACTAGTTTGAGGATCAGGATCAGTAATACTTTTCATAATCAATATATGACATATTATATCACAAATTTTTAATTTGTCAAGAGGCAATTTACATTGGTCGATAGGCAATATTATTACTTTCCAGGCAAAAACGACACCTTGACAATTGAGTTTGTTTTTGCTAATATGAGTTTATGACAACAAAAAAGGCAACTCACCGGCAAAATCAGACCAAAAAAACCCGATCGGTCAAGAAATCCTCTCCGTCTCAGGTCAAACTTTCACGTCAGCAAGAAAAGCAACAGTATGGTCCTGGTTGTCCAATTTGGATGGGACGACTCTTTGGCTCCGCTATTGCTTGTGATCGGTTTATTATTATGGTGTTGCTGATTATTTTTCTCAGTATTGCCAGTTTTTTGATCATCTACACTTCTTATATGACCCTGGTAACCCTTAGCTAAGGCTCAATTGCACCAGTCAAACGGTTTTGCTTGCGACTACTGTTCATGTCGATAGTTATTTTCACTCTGGGTAGGTTACAACAACACTTGCCAGAAATCGACTATAAAAACCGCTTAACAGGCAAAATCTTATTGGTGAGCAAAATTGCGCGCAATACCCACGAAGCTTTCAGCCTTAAGTGAAGCCGAACCCACTAGCAGACCATCACAAATCCCCGCATAGCTACCAGCATTCTCTGGCTTGACGCTACCACCATAAATAATCGGCATGCCTGGGAAAAGTTGTCGGAAACCTACCAACTGTTGATTGAGAGCTTGCGGATCAAGATTGCCGGCACTCCCACTTGTCGAGATCGCACTCACCGGCTCATAAGCCAAAATCATTGATTTGCCAGCATGAACTTGTAATAATTGCGACAAACTCGCCGCTTCCGGCTCATCAAAACAAACAATTGGAGTTGCACCCAGCGACCAAACCTGTTCACATTTGCGCACGATCAACTCATTGGTCTCGCCAAATTCACGCCGCCGCTCCGAGTGGCCCACAATTACAAAAGCCGGCTCGATGCCTGTCAAGTTTTGGGCTGTCAACTCACCAGTGTAAGCCCCACCGGCAAAAACACTAATGTCTTGCAGACCGGCTGCCAAGGGTAAACTTTTGCCCACAAACTCCAGATAAAAAACTGCCGGCGGACACACCACCAGTTGTAAGTCTTGAGGTAGAGGAGAGGTGGCTGTCAGAGCCAAAAACTGGCGTATAAACTCATAAGTTTGCTGCCGGTTTTGATTGGCCTTCCAATTGGCAATGATGTATTGATTCATAAGTTCACTCCTCTTGCAGCACCGCTAACACTTTTTCTAAGGCCTGTTCAGCCGTGAGACTATAAGTATCAATAACCAGATCGTACAAATCGGCCCGCCAAAAATCTATGGGAGCATTGGCCGATACCGTGCCAGGCGTCACCACCCACTCCTGCCACTGTGGCGAGTACATTTGGATCCACTTTTGCAAATTACGCTCGTAGCGGTCAAGAGTATTTTGTTTGGCTTCCTCCACCGTGATACCATCGCGATTGACCACCCGATCAATCCGCACATCATCACTACTGCAAGTCATCAAGATTTTCAGCGTCCCCGGCACACCTTGAGCCAAAAAACCCGACAGCCATGACTCAATAATCCACTGGCTTTCATCGCTCAGCTTTTGGCGCATCCCAAAGTCCACTTCATTTTCAAACTCCACCGAATAAATAGTCGCATTGTGATGTTCGGGATTATTCGGATCCCACAAGCCTTTTTCGGTAGCATAGTGGCGCATAAACTCACCGCCAGAAAATCCACGCCAGCCTTCATGAGCCAAACTCTCACGCAAACCATTGAGCATCGTGGTGGAACCACAACCTGGTAAACCAGAGATCGTAACATTATGGTACTTTTTATTAGTTAAAGACGGGGCACAACCTTGCATCTTGACTTTCTTTTTTATAAAGTCTGCTTATCTTAACATAAAATTGCGTAAATTTACACGCAGTTTTGTGGTATAATGCATGCATCTATGAAAAAAATTATTCAAGATCAATCCAAATGTATCGGCTGTCTAGCTTGTGTGGGACTACATCCAGAACTTTTTGCCGCTGACGAGACTACAGGTTTAGCCAAAATGATTGACGCAAAAGCTGAAGGATCAATTTATTCACGCGAGCTTGATGACAGTGCCGATGTTGAGGTCCTGCCAGGCGCTTGCTGTGGTGGCGCTATCAGTATGGAAACCACCTAAAGTTTTGCCTTTCCTTAATTCACAAAAACCTCATTTTTGTCACCAAAAACCAGAGGTAAGTGTTTAACACGCGTTTAACAAAAATCTTAAATTGTACAAATTTTGTCTACAGTTTAAATTGATAGAATTTAGACACCGTCAAATGATTTTTCAGTTATTCGGTAGGTTTAAATAATGAAAAAATTTGCAGTAGCTTTCGACAACAAAACCATTATCACCCACAAATTTTTCCTTGCCTTGTAATCACTTTTGTGTTATGATGCTATCATGATGAAAAAAACACTCACTCTCAATACCAATGATGCGCACCCTTTAATCAACGACCAAAAGCTGTCAGCACTCGAGCCACGACTGCGGGCCGCCCACCAAAGCCTGCTTGAGGGAACGTGTGCAGGCAGTGACTTTTTGGGTTGGTTGCGCTGGGCAAGTCAAGATCACCGACAATTAATCCGTAATATCCGCGAGGCGGCCGACAAAATCCGTGCCCAAGCTCAAGTCCTAGTCGTCATTGGTATCGGCGGCTCACATTTAGGCGGACAAGCAGGATTGGAATTTGTTCAAGGAGTGCACTACAATGAATTAACTTCAAATACCAAAGTCTATTTTGCCGGTCACAATTTGAGTGCTAGCAGCTGGCGCGAAATTATCGAGCTGATCGGGTCACAGGATTTTGCCATCAATGTCATCTCCAAAAGTGGCACGACTTTAGAGCCTGCCCTAGCTTTTGGCTTTTTTGAAAATATCTTAGTCAACCGTTATGGCCGAACGCAGGCCGATCGCCGCATTTGCGCTACGACAGATGCTAACAGTGGTCTTTTACATGATCAAGCAGTCGCCCACAACTGGATGCGTTTGGTAGTGCCTGACGATATTGGTGGCCGCTACAGCGCGCTTACCAGTGTTGGTCTTTTACCTTGGGCTGTCGCTGGTATAGATATTGAGGCAGCTTTGGCTGGCGCGCAAAAAGCCCAAGCAGATTTCCTGAGCGACTTATCACTCAACAATCTCACCTGGCGCTATGCTGCCGCTCGCTATTTGCTACTCCAAGCCGGCAAAAATATCGAAGCGTTAGTCACTTATGAGCCACGCGCCCGCCTTTTTGGTCGTTGGTGGCAACAGCTTTTTGGCGAGTCTGAGGGCAAATGTGAGCGAGTGATTTTCCCCACCACCCTCGAGCTCACTCAGGACTTACATTCCCTAGGGCAATACTTACAACAAGGCCAAAAATTCATTTTTGAAACAACTCTGTATTTTGACCACAATCCTGGAGATGAGTTGATTTGTCTTGACCAAGAAAGTAGTCAGGCTTGGCCGTTTTTGATTGGCAAAACAGTAGATTTTGTCCAAAATCAAGCCCGAGCAGCCACGCAAAAAGCCCACCTTGCCGGTGGCGTACCCAATCTACAGCTGACGATCAGCGATCACTCGGCCACGAGTCTGGGTTACCTGCTTTACTTTTTTGAGCTTAGTTGCGCCTTATCGGCACTACTGCTTGATGTCAACCCGTTTGATCAGCCTGGCGTCCAGGCTTACAAAACAGAAATGATGAATTTGTTGCAATCAAGTCATTAATTTGTACATATTTTGTACTCAATAGTTACTTATACTATTATTATATAGGTAATTTTGATAGAAAAATTGATGTTTTGATATTTTTGGATAGATTTGTGCAATTTTTTCATCTCCAAAATGGATCTAAAATAGAAGAGCCACCGCAACATCCTTGGAAGAATACCGATATGTCCAGGATAATTGCCGTGGCCCTACCTCACCGGGCAAGTCCGTATGATACCTGATTTTCACCAAAAAACAAGTGGCAATTTTCGCTGACAAGTAAACTTATAATTAACTAAACCCTGGAAGAAAAAAAATCTTATCAGTCTAAATAATTATCGTAGTTTCTGCGTCAAATTTAAACAAAAACGATCAACAAAGACCGTTTTAGTTTCGACCAAAAAGAAGACGAAAGATAAACTTCACCAGCCACCACAACAAACGGAAAGGACTGGTAATAATCAACCACAAATAGTCTGGCGGATCTTCTTCCCCGCGTACCCACACCGAAATCACCAGCCAGGCGTGTTGATCTGACTTGTATTGAGCCACCACATGATAAAGTCGCTGACCTTGCAACTTGATAAATTTCTTTTTGCCATCTTCCAAATCTTGAGTTTCGTCAGGATGAGTGAGGGTGGCTTCAATACTGCGCCCATTGAGCCGGCGCAAACGAATCCGTTCCTGAGCGTGAGTAGTATAAATGATTTTTGGCATACAAACTGCGCTCATTATACCACAAAGTTGTGGTATAATTAAGAAAATTACCAAGAGAAAGGCAACATGAATATTTTTCAACAAGCTGGTGACTTAATGAAATTGCGCAAACAAGCCCTCGAAATCCAAAAGACGCTCGCCGCCCAAGAAACCGTCGTTGAGGAAAACGGAATTAAAGTAGTGATCTCTGGTGATCAGAAAATCAAAGAATTCTCAGTTGAGGGAGTCATGAGTCAAGATGCCGTTAATGCCCTCAATAAAGCTATCAAACAATCACAAGAAGAAGCAGCCAAACAAATGCAAAACATGGGCAATCTCAATGACCTCCTCTCAGGCCTCATGGGTGCTACTGGTCCTCAAGCACAAACGTAATATGACGGTCGCACAAGTGTTTTTTGCTTCCAGCAATCATGGCAAGGTTTTGGAAGTGCGTTCGATTTTGCGTGAAGTTATGCCGACGCTCCACGTCTATAGCCTCCAAGACTTTCCCGACTGGAGCCAGCAAGTAGAGGAGAGCGGCCAGACTTATCACGACAACGCTTTGCTTAAAGCTCGTGCCTATCAAGACAATCCGCGGCATTTGCCGGTCATTGCCGATGACTCAGGACTCGAGGTGGCTGCTCTCCCTGGACTTTTGGGCATTCATTCTCAACGCTGGTATCAAGGCAAAGAACTGACCAAAGCCCAAGCCCTTTTGCAAAAACTCAAAGGCGTTCAGGATCGCTCGATGGTATTTCACACCACTTTTTGTTATCTTGCCCCTTCACAGCCACCGCAATTTTTTGAAGGTGATCTGCCTGGTTCGGCCGCGCTGGAACTCGCAGGTGGCGATGGTTTTGACTATGATCCCATTTTTGTCCCTCAAGGTTTTAAACAGACTTACGCCGAGCTAGGAGAGACAACCAAAAACCGCATTAGCCAAAGACGCGCTGCCCTCGAATCACTAGCTATCTACTTGCAAAACTCACAATGATGGGCTAACTTAAGCCGCTGGCGCCGGCGCTCCCTCGTTTTCATTAGGAGTAGGGTTTTGATCAGGATTTTCATGACTGTCAAGCGCGTAGCGATTGTCTTGCCAATTACCCCAGCGACGAATGCCCTCGCTCCTAGTGGGGCCATAAACCATACGCACACCAGCCTCAATGACTTCATCCTTGTGTTGCACCAAGCCTTGCTGCTCCAAAACTGTCGCCAGCTGAAGGATCGCTTCTTTAATTTCCATGCCAGTGGCATCTCGACTAATAAGACGATTGACGTTATTGATATAGCGTTCCACCTGACGTTGATTTTCGGTCTCAGTCGGTTGCACCCCTTCAGTACCATTTTCCACCTGGTCCAAAACTCGCTGCAACTCGGCCAGTTGGTTAAAAACGTCAAGTTTCGCTCCAGATCCAGCATCATTGGCGCCCGCCACGTCATCAGTAAACAACCCCTCCCGAACATTGCGCCCTTGCTGGATGAGAGCGCGCAATCTAGCAATATAGTCATCACGCTCCTGACTTGTGTGAAACTCAGGCACGCGGCCATCTCGAGGCACTACCTCAGCTATGTCCCGACGCAAAGTGTCGTAAGGGCTATCACCACCTACTTTTTCGGGACGCTCAGGTAGCTGGAATTGATGAAGGGTCATCTCTATCTGGTCTTGAGTGTAACCAAGCCTTGTCATGGTGTAGCGCAAATCCTCTTGAGCATCTTTGATCTGATCACGTGTCAAGGTAATTTCTCCCGCTGTATCCGAGCGATTTGACTCTTGGCCGGGTCGATAATGAGTTTGTTGGTCATAAGCTTCATAGTTGTGCAAGAGGCTATCAAGATGAGTAATCATGTCACGCAAACGCTTCATCTTCACGGCCATACGCTGAGGCGCTGGCAGTAATTCATCAGCTTCAGTTGGAGCTTTGCCATCCAGACGCCTCGCGATCATTTCGGTAGGATTGTGAAAATTGGGTGGCATATCTAGACGAGCGGCTCTTTCTGGCAAAGGTGGAGCCACATCATCACCAACACGGATTTCCCCAGCCGCTCCCCGCTGCACCGGTGTCGGTGATTCCGGCGAAGGATTTGCAAGGTTGGGCTCAGGGGTGGTCGTGGGTGCCGTCTCTGCCGGTGAGGGCGGAGTCACCTCTGTTTGCCTGTCAATATCTACTTGACCGATCATTTCCGATGTCATCAGCCCTTCTGACATACTTTACCTTTCATCTGTAGCCTTCTTAATTATCACAAGTGTCATTGTAACACTCAAGCGACGAAAGTGCAAGTGGGAAAATAACTCGATAAAAATATCCTATAATATTTAAATTTAATCCTATAAGTTTATGAGCTCACTTGAGATAAATTTATAATAATATAATATTATAGGTAATTAAAATTATCTTTAGTCTGGAGAAATTAGACCTATAAATCGTTAAAGTCCTATAATATTAGAGGCTCTCTAGAGGCACAGTTCGCATGAGTTTCATGAGTTTTGAGAATTTGGTGATCAATCTTGCGCTTTTTGTGGTATAATAGGGGGGCTTAATTATGAAAAGGATACGTAGCTATTTCGAAGGTGTCGGCAGTGAACTCAAAAAAGTCACTTTTCCCAGCCGAGATGAAGTCATCCAGATGACGACACTGGTGGTGAGCTTATCTATACTGCTTGCAATTATGGTCGGTTTGTTGGATTTCACTTTCCGCTACGCTGTCAGGTGGCTCATTGCCTAAAAAGGAATTTATGCCAGAAGAAACGTTATCAGCAACGACTACCATTGACCCCCAAAATTTGCCTGAAGATTTGCAAGGCATAGAAGCGCCAGAAACTCAAGAAGTTCAGGTGATGTCGCCGAATGTTTTTATTGTTTCTGAGGGTGAAAATCCCGAGGCTCGCTGGTATGTCGTCCACGTCTACTCTGGTCACGAAAATAAAGTCTCCGAGGCTTTGCGCCAGCGCACCCAGACTCTTGGTCTTGAGGGCAAAATCCTCCAGACTTTGATCCCTACCCAAGAAAAAATCCAAATCAAACGAGGCCAACGCAAGACCGTTCACGAAAAGATCTACCCTGGCTATATGCTCGTTAATATGGAGCTTAATGACGAAACTTGGGTGGCGGTGCGCACCACCAATGGTGTCTCGGGATTTGTGGGTGTCAATGACTCCAAGCCGCGGCCACTGACTCGCAAAGAGGTGGATGACATCATCAAATACGTCGCTCAGACCCAAAATGAGACTAAGTTTAAGGTTGATTATTCTGAGGGTGAACCAGTCAAAATCATCGATGGTCCTTTCAATGACTTTTTGGGAACTGTCAGCAAGATTGACGAAGCTCGTGGCAAGCTCGAGGTGCTGATTAATATTTTTGGTCGCGAAACACCGGTAGAGCTTGACTTTTTACAGGTACAAAAAATTGGTTAATAAAATGTAACACAGCAAGAAAGCAAATATGGCAAAAAAAGTAATTAATATCTTAAAATTAAATCTTCCTGCCGGTACGGCCACGCCCGCCCCGCCAGTCGGTCCAATTTTGGGTCAGGCCGGTATCAATATGATGGATTTCCTCAAACAATACAATGCTGCCACTCAGGACAAAAAAGGCCAGATTATTCCGGCGGAAATCACTATTTATCAGGATCGTTCCTTCACCTTTGAACTCAAGCTCCCACCGGTCTCGGCGATGATCAAGCAGGCGCTCAAACTCCAAAAGGGGAGTGGCTTGGCTGGTCGTGAGTCAGCGGGCAAACTCACTCGCGAGCAAGTGGAAGCTATTGCTACCCAAAAACTACCCGACCTCAACACTGTTGATCTGGCGCAAGCTATCAATAGCGTCATCGGGACCGCCCGCTCGATGGGGATTGAGGTGACCAATTGAGAAATAAAATAGCCAACCGCTTGGGATCAACTCTGGCGGGAGAACCAGAAAGGAATTTATGGGTTCGAAAAAAAATGTTTCTATTGACGGCTCACAAGATCACGTCAAGATTGTGAGCGAGCAAACACCGGTAGCTACTGAGGCGCCAGTCCAGGCTGCTGCTAGCAATGAAGCCAAAACTAAAAATGTGCGTGCGGGTCGTTCGCCGCGCTATCGCGAGGTGCGTGCTTTGGTGGATCGGGCCAGGCTTTACCCCATGACCGAAGCGTTTGAGTTGGTCAAAAAGACCTCTTATTCCAAGTTTGCCGGTACTGTCAGTGCTGATTTGGTACTCAAAGACACTAGCAATCAAATCAATGTAGTATTCCCTCACTCCACTGGCAAACAATTGCGCGTGGCTATCGTTGACGACGCTCTCTTGGCTGAGGTTGAGGCCGGCAAAATTGACTTTGACGTTTTGCTAACTACTCCTCAGTATATGCCCAAGTTGGCCAAACTAGCACGGATCTTGGGTCCCAAGGGTTTGATGCCCAATCCCAAAAACAACACCATTGTTTCTGATCCAGAAAAAGCCAAAGCCGAGCTTTTGGGTGGCAAAACTGTCCTCAAGACCGAACGTAAGGCCCCGCTCTTGCACGCCACCTTGGGTAAAACTACCACGGCCACCAGTGATCTAGTGGACAATCTCCAGGCTTTGATCAAAGCTACCGACGGCAAAACACTCAAGTGCACCATCAGTGCCACGATGAGTCCTGGCGTCAAAGTGGCTTTGGTTACCACTGATTAATTGTTTGACTCTATCTATCACCAAAAGCCACCTGAAAAACAGGTGGCTTAAGTGATTTGCGAACAGTTATTAAGTGCAAATTTTGCCACTAATTATTGCTAGATCTTATGCTATAATCAGTCCCTATGACAAAAAAACTGCCACACCGTTTTGTAGCCCTTGATGTTGAAACTCCCAATGGTCACAATGATCGGATTAGTGCCCTGGGTCTGAGTGTGATTGAAGACGGTCAAATTGTCCACAATGATTTTACCCTAGTCAACCCGGAGACATATTTTAGCCATTTTAATATCCAACTCACTGGTATTGACTCCAAACTCGTTGCAAAGGCTCCCACCTTCGCCCAAGTCTGGTATCACTATCGTGACCTGCTAGAAAATGAAGTCTTGGTGGCTCACAATGCCGCTTTTGATTTGCGCGTGCTCGCTCATTGTCTACATGACTACGATCTGCTCCCCGCCCAACCCGCCACCTACTTATGTACTTGCCGACTTGGTCGGCGCTGCTATCCCAGCCTGCCCAATCACAAACTCAACACGATGTGTGACTATCTGCACATTAATCTCAATCATCATCAAGCTGATAGCGATTGTCAGGCTTGTGCCCGTCTTCTACTCGACTATCTCAAACATGATTTTCCCGTAAATGCGAGTTTGCGTACCTATGATTGGCAAGCAATGAAGACGCTCGCCGGCTAATTCATATGTTATAGGATTTTTACTAATTATAGGCTTAAAGTCTCTTGATTAGGGGTTTAATATAATATCCCATAATATAATATTACGATTTAATTTAGTCTGGACAAATATTTATATTATAGGATTAAAATTAAATATTATAGGTCTATTTAACTTTATTCCCGCAAAATTTGCGCTCTATTTTCGTGAATTTGTGTGTTACAATAGCCGCATGAGCACACCAGAATTCGTTCACCTGCATGTCCACACTGAGTATTCCATGCTTGATGGCCTGTGTCGTCTGGAGCCACTGATTAAAAAAGTCGATGCCTTAGGTCAGAAAGCAGTAGCAGTCACCGATCATGGCAATATGTACGCCGTGGTCAAATTCTACAATACAATTGATCACCTGGAAAGTAAAGTGAAGCCAATTGTCGGTTGTGAGCTTTATCAAGCCGCCAAATCACGTTTTGACAAACAGACACGCCTAGGTATGGATCAGTATCATCTGTTGGTGCTAGCGCGCGACAATACCGGCTATCGCAATATTTTACAACTCGTCTCCAAGGCCAATTTTGAAGGGTTTTCATACAAACCGCGTATAGACGATGAGCTGCTTTTTACTCATGCCGAAGGCTTAATTGTCACCACGGCTTGCACAGGCAGCTTGATCAATCGCCTCATTTTGGCTGGGCGGCTAGAAGAAGCGCAGGCAAGAGTCAAAAAATATAAGGAGGTTTTTGGCGAAAATTTTTACCTGGAACTTGAAAGCCACGTTAATTTAGCTGGACAAGACGAGTGCAATAAGCAATTGATTGAGTGGGGGAGAAAATACGATATCGAACTGGTGGCCACCAATGACGTCCACTATCTCGAACCCGATGACGCCTTGGCCCAAGATGCCATTTCAGCCGTGGCCGCCAGGCGTTTGATGTCTGATAAAAAACGCTACACGATGATTGACTCGCCCGATTATTATCTGCGTTCAAGTGAAGAGATGGCTGAGCTTTTTTCCGGTTATCCCGAGGCTTTGGCCAATACAGTTAAAATTGCCGATCAGTGTCAAGTAGAAATTGAGCGCGGTCACCTTCATTTCCCCGAGTTTCCCGTACCCGAGGGCGAAACCCAAAAAAGTTATTTTCGCAAGCTCACTCTAGCTGGTCTCAAGAAAAAATTTCGCACTGATGTCTTACCCAAGGATGTGCAAGAGCGTGCTGACTACGAAATGGATGTCATCTGTCAAAAAGGCTATGCCAATTATTTCTTGATCACTCAAGATTTTGTCAACTGGGCCAAAACTCATGGTATTGGTGTCGGACCAGGACGTGGTTCGGCCGCAGGTTCACTGGTGGGCTATGGCCTCAATATCACCACGATCAATCCCCTCCAGCATGATTTACCTTTTGAACGTTTTCTCAATCCACAAAGACCCACTCCACCCGATATTGATATGGACTTTGCCGATGAAAAGCGTGATCAAGTTTTTGCCTATGTAGCAGACAAATATGGCGCTGACAAAGTCGCTCATGTCATTACTTTTGGCAAAATGGAGCCACGGGTGGCCGTCCGCGACATGGGACGAGTCTTGGGAATGCCTTTTGAAGAACCTGATAAAATTGCCAAACTAATCCCCAATGAACCTGGCAAACATATTACTATCGATCAAGCTATTGCCCAAGTACCCGAGTTGGCTGAATACGCCAAACAACCCAAATACGAACAACTTTTTGGTCTCGTGCGCAAGGTAGAGGGTATTGTGCGTCAATCTGGTGTGCACGCGGCCGCAGTTATTGTCGCTGACAAAAGCCTCACTGAATACATGGCCATCCAAAAAGACTCCAAAACCGGCAAAACTATTACCCAGCTGGATATGTATGTCGTTGATGTTAATGTCGCTGATGATGCAATCGGCTTGCTCAAATTTGACTTTTTGGGTCTGCGCAATCTTTCCACCATCAGCAAAGCCTTAGAACTAATCAAAGAACACAAGGGTGATGAGATTGACTTTGAACACTTACCTCTTGATGACGAACTCACTTTCAAACTCCTCCAGACTGGCGAAACCAGTGGCATTTTTCAACTCGAGTCGGCAGGTATGAGACGAGTGTGCAAAACAATGCTACCATCAACTTTTGGCGATATTACCGCTCTTTTGGCTCTCTACCGGCCTGGACCAATGGATCTGATTCCCACTTTTATCGAGGGTAAACAGCATCCGGAAAAAATTCAGTATTTACACCCCGATCTCAAGCCGATTTTAAGCCCGACTTATGGCGTTTTGGTCTACCAAGAGCAGGTTTTGAGTATTGCCAATAAATTAGCCGGCTATTCACTAGGCGAGGCAGACATTTTGCGCCGAGCCATCGGCAAAAAAAAGAAGTATCTGCTTGATGAAAATCGCAAGCGTTTCCTTGATCAGGCCGCTGCCAAAGGTTATGCTCGGACTGATATGGAACAAGTTTGGGCATACATTGAAAAGTTTGCCAGTTATGGTTTTAATAAGTCTCACGCTGCCGGCTACGCCATGATTACTTATGAGACCGCCTATCTTAAGGCCCATTATCCTGTTGAGTACATGGCCGCGCTTTTGAGTATTGAGTCGGCTTCTACCTCGATGAATCGCGATGAAAAAATCGCTATTGCCGTGGATAATTGTAAAAAGATGAAAATCAAGGTCTTACCTCCTCATATAAATCGCTCAAGTAAAGACTACGAAATTGAAGCTAACTCAGATTCACTCCAAAATTTAGCCATTCGCTATGGTTTTACTGGTATTAAGGGTATTGGTATGGCCGCCATTGATCACATTGTGGCCGCTCGCGAGCGTGTGGGTGGCTTTAAGTCATTTACGCACTTTTTGCAAGAGACCGAAAAAAGCAAAGTCAATAAAAAAACTTTGGAAGCACTCATTAAAGTTGGCTGTTTTGACGACTTCGCCAATCGCGCCACTTTACTGGAAAATCTGGCAGTCATTCGCGCCGGTGCTATTGTGGACAAAGTCGATGGCCAAGATGATCTTTTCTCTGATATCGAGCAAGCTGATGTGCGTGACAATTTTCCCTTAACTCAAGAATATCCGCCCGCTGAGCTTTTGTCTTTTGAAAAGGAGCTGCTAGGCTTTTACCTCACGGCTCACCCCATGGCTGCTGCTCTCGAGGCCGTGCGCCAGCGTGCCAATAAAAAAATTGGCGACCTCATTTTGGAAACTGACAAAGACAATACTTACACTTTCGGCGGTCTGATCGAGCAATTCCGGCAAGTTACTACCAAAAAAGGCGATGCCATGGGTTTTGGTCAATTTAGTGACGGCACCGGCAGCGTGGAATTTGTGGCTTTCCCTCGTGTTTTCGCTGCTACACCAGAGTTTTTTGCTCCTGACAGTGTGGTTAATTTACGCGCCCGCGTCCAGGATAAAGACGGTGATCTCAATCTAGTCGTCGAGCAAGTTGGTCGACCGTCCAATAATATTTTACAAGAAAAAGAACTGGAGATGGCTCACAAAATCCTCATTCCTCGCTCCACACCACGCCAAAATCTGACTCTTATCGGCGACTTGCTCAAAGCCAGTCCTGGTCATGACAAGGTTGTTGTCGCTGTTTCTGGTCCCACAGGGATTGAAAATAAGCTCTTGCCCTATACCGTCGGTTGGTCAAGCGAGCTTGAAACCAAAATTAAAGCCTTAACAGCCTAATTATTTCTTTTTGGCTTGAGAGAAAATCTCCAAAAGTGTCAATTCAAGCTCCAAGTAAGGAACAATCGTATTGGGCGTCACTCGTATTAACTTTTTGAGCAAAAACTCAGTCTGTTTATAATTAAGTTTGGTAGGACCAGTTTTCTTGATATTGGCGATCAACTGATCATACAAAAAAGTCAGCAAGGTCTTGAGAAAAAATGATTCGTCAAGGTTGAGCGCACGCAAATTGGCAAAATAATCTACCAAGGCTTGTTCGTCTTTGTTCAAAGTAATAGTCACCAAGGTCTCAATTTGTTGATCAAGTCCCCCCACCAAGAGTTTTTCCACTTGAGCAACACTAATCTCACCACTTTGAGCCACATTTTGGAGCAATTTGACTCCATCACGAAAACTCCCATCTGCCAGGGAAGCAATTTGTCTCAAGGCTCTGGCATCAGCCGTTAATTTTTGTTCGGTCAAAATCCGCTCAAAATTGGCCACCAGCTCATCTTCACTGGCCCGACGATAATTCACCACCAAACAGCGTGACACCACTGTCGCTGGAATTTTGTGCAATTCGGTGGTCGCCAAAATAAAAAAAGCGTAGGCTGGCGGCTCTTCCAAAACCTTCAACAAAGCATTGAAAGCCTCGGCAGTAAACATATGGACCTCGTCTAAAATATAGACTAAAACTTGAGATAAAGGCGGGGGCACATAGACTTGCTCTTGCAGAGCACGTACATCATCAATCCCTCGATGAGAAGCAGCGTCAATTTCCACGACTGCATAAGAATTGCCTTGCAAAATATCCATAATCCCTGGTTGGTCGAGCTCGGGATCGGCCAAGCCTGTAGCCGGCTTCTGACCGGAAGGATGTAAATAACACTGTTGTATCAATGCTTTATTGGCTGGCGTATTGAGCGTGGCCGCCAAAATCCGGGCTGTCGAAGTTTTCCCGGTACCCTTGGGACCAGCAAAAAGCATCACTTGGGGGAAATTCACCCCAGCTTGCAATTGTAACATTTGCTCACGAACACTGGTTAGCTGTAAATCAGCAAACCGATGCGGTCGATAATAATTAGTCCAGGCAATCATGCGCGCATTATACCATAATTTTGTGGTATAATCAAGGCATGCCAGAGTTGCCAGAAGTTGAAACCGTTGCCCGAAGTCTAAGACCATTCTTACTGGGACAAACAATCACCCGCATTGAGATTTTTAAAGACAAAAGTTTTCCCGATGTAGCCCAGCAAAAACATGTTTTGGGCGTGAAAATTGTCGCTATCAAACGTCGAGCTAAGCTTATCATCATCGATTTTGCCAATAATTATCATTTGGTCACCCACCTGAAAATGACCGGCCAGCTTTTGTATCGTCACCAAGGCCACAATCAAGCTGGCGGTGGCCACCCCACAGCTGATATTTTTGCCGACTTACCAAGTAAACACACCCGTGTAGCCTATACCCTTAGCAATCAGGATCACTTATTTTTTAATGATCTGCGTATTTTTGGCTGGCAAAAGATTTTCACCACTTCCCAGTTGCAAAGTGAACTGGCCAAATATGGTCCCGATGCCAACGCCTTGAATTCCCACGACATCCATGCTCTTGAGATCAGCTGGGCTCGCTGTCGCCGGCCAATCAAACAGGTCTTGATGGATAATAAATATTTAAGCGGTCTGGGCAATATTTATGCCGCCGAAGTTTGTTATCGCACTCGCTTGGATCCGCGCACACCAACCATGAAAGTCACCCCTGGTCAAATTGAGGCCCTCGCACAACAAGCTCATGATTTACTGACAGAAGCCATCAAATATGGCGGGACGACTTTTGATGGTCGCTATGTTGATGCCAATGGTCAGGGTGGTAACTTTGAAAGCCATTTGGATGTTTACGGTCGTGCCAATCAGCCATGTCATCGATGTGGTCATTTGCTCGAAACTCTCAAAATTGGCGGACGTAGCACAGTATTTTGCCCGGAGTGTCAACGATGATTATCATGGGAATTGATCCAGGATTCGATCGGATTGGCTGGGCAGTCGGTCAATTACTCGGTCAGCACCAACTTAATCTTTTGAGTTATGGACTCGTGGAAACCAATAAAAAAGCCGATCTTTTTACTCGCTACGCTCAAATTGAGCGTGAATTTAATGCGCTTACTAAAGAATTCCAAGTAGACGAAGCCGCCCTAGAAACCCTAGTGTTTTTTCGCAATTACACGACCGTGATCCCAGTAGCTCAGGCTCGAGGAATTATTCTTAGCAGCCTTATTCGTCATCAAGTGAAAATTTTTGAGTATTCACCACCGCAAATCAAAATGAGCGTCACGGGTTTTGGTCGTGCCGATAAAGCAGCCGTAGCCAAAATGGTCAGACTACAATTACACCTAGATGAACAGACAAAAATTATTGATGATACCTATGATGCCTTGGCAGTTTTACTCACTCACCTTGGTAGTCGTGGCCTACAACAGCAAACAAAGGTTTGACGAACTTTCAATCTTATGGGATTTTAACCCCAATTTTCAAAAAAAATCCAGACGGAAAAATTGTTAAATATCCTATAACATATTTATATTAAAATTTTTCCTCAAGGAGGTCAAAAATATTATCGGTCTTTTTTGTACAATTTATTTATACAATTTAACAAATAAATACTTATATATAAACATATATTAATAATAAATATTATTAAAAGTTAAGAAAAAACTGCTTTGGTTTTCGAGAGTTTTGGTTGTATAATAGGAAAATATGGATTACGTGGAAATCATCGAAAACTACGTCAAGCAAGCCTGGGAACAAGGAGAAGCCACCGCCGATATCAAGGCTCAGCTAATTGCTAAGCGTTGGCCAGAGGAAATGGTCACCGCTGTCATTGATCGACTGGTCAAGCACCGAGTGGAGACAGACGAGGGGAAGCTACCAGAGATTAATGGCCCCGACTTCTGGTCGCAACCAACTTGGCCGACTGACAGTAGTGGTTGGAATGCACCACCGGCACCACAGCAACAGACAGTCAAAAATGAAAAGTCTAGTCCGCTTTCTCAGATATCTTTGCCCCAAAAACCTCACAAAAGGCGTTTTAGCGCTCTGATTGCCGCCAATTCTCACGCCCATCAGCCCAGTACGCTACCAGCAGCATCCTTAACCACGAATTCCCAGCCTACCAGCACAATAGCCAACAATCAATTACCCAACACCAATCAAGCCCAGCCTACTGATTCATCAACTAGTATCCAAGCTGATCCTCCAGCCCAAAACCCGACACCAACTACTATCAATTCCCCTCAAGTCAATCCTCAACTTCACACCGATAATGTTTTGCCAACTGCCCTAAGCGCCAATAATTTGCAGACTCAGACAGATGAGCCACCATTGGCTATCAGTCCCAATTCACCCAAAACAAAAGCCGAAATTATCACTTCACTACAAACGCGTGACCATCAACAAAAGAAATTACCGCAAAAACTGCAAGAAAATCGGATTGCGCGATTTGAAGACGAAAAAATCCAGGTTCGCAGTCTAATTTTCCTCGCCTGTCTGTTTTTTGTGTTGGTTTTGGCACTTTTGTGGCGTTTTTTTGTGGTACAATAAGGAGTATGCAAATGAATCGTGAGGAAAAATTTTTTCGTTGGTCAGTGATCGCAATGGTGGTTGCTATTGCCTTCTGGTTGGTACCAGGTTGGCTTGATCAGGCCACCAGGGTTCAAAAACAAAAACAAAAAGAAGCCCAAAAACAAGCTGTTATCAAGGAAACCCCCGAGCCAACTCCAATCACTGGGATTGTTGTAGATGGCGATGAGGCGGGTATGGAAGTCGATATGAGCGATGCTTTATTAATCATGGACATTAAGGACGGAGAAGGGCCAGAGGCCAAAGCCGGCGATCACATCAGCGCCCACTATGTTGGCACTTTAAGCGATGGTACCGTTTTTGACAGCTCTCGCGATCGTGGCGTTCCATTTGACTTCACCCTTGGCGCTGGACAGGTAATCCAAGGCTGGGATGAAGGAATTGTTGGCATGAAGGTAGGCGGCATTCGCAAGCTCACTATTCCTCCAGAAATGGGCTACGGCGATCGCGCCGTTGGCTCCATTCCGGCCAATAGCACTCTGACTTTTGAGGTGGAACTAATGGAGATCTTGCCATGAAGTTTGACCGCCAGTTTGTCTACCAAATAGCCAATCTCGCCAAAATTCCCGTCGGCGACGATCAAGCAGACACTTTAGCAGGTGAATTTGAAGAGTCCATGAAGGTAGTTGATCAGCTCACCAAAATCAAAACTGATGGCATCAAGCCAACTTTTCAAGTCAACAATCTAGTCAACGTCTGGCGCGAGGATGTTGTTGAGACAGACCAGATGTTGACTCAAGCGCAAGCCCTACAAAACGCCCCCAGAACCCACCAAGGTTATTTTGTCGTAGAAAGGGTAATTGACCATGAAGCTTAATCAACTCACTTTTGTGCAGGCCCTGGAGGGCATTAAGGCCAAGAAATTTTCTGGTCGTGAGGTTTTTGCTGACTGTCTGCAAGCTATTAAGGAAAAAAACCCCACCCTCAATGCTTACTTGGACGTCGCCACGCCTGATGATTTTCCACAAAAACCCGGCAAGTATGCTGGTTTGCCCTTGGCCGTTAAGGACAACTTTTGCACTCTTGATTATTACACTCGGGCTAGTAGCCGAGTTTTGGACGGTTTTCGCGCCCCTTATCAAGCCACAGTGGTACAAAAACTCGCCGATAGTGGTTTTAGTTTTTTGGGCAAAACCAATATGGACGCTTGGGCTCATGGCTCCAGCACCGAAACTTCTGACTACGGACCAAGCAAAAACCCGCGCAATCTCAAGCATGCTCCCGGAGGCAGTAGTGGTGGTTCGGCCGCGGCGGTCGCCGCCGATATGTGTTTGGCTGCCTTGGGCACTGAGACTGCTGGCAGCGTGCGCCAACCAGCCGCTTGGTGTGGCTGCGTGGGCTTTCGCCCCAGCTATGGCCGCGCGAGTCGCTATGGCGTGATCTCCATGGCTTCAAGCACCGATTCACCAGGATTTTTAACCAAAACAGTCGCTGATGCGGCCGCGCTCACACCCTTGATTTGTGGACCCGATCCCCATGATGCCACCAGCAGCTGGGAGCCATTCCCTGATTTGACCCGCAGTCTGCGCACTGACCTTAAAGGCAAGAAAATTGGTTTTTTGTATCTTGATATCCCTGGTCTTGAGCCAATGCGAGCTCATTATGAGCAAGCTTGGAAAGATCTCGAAAAGCTTGGTGCCAAAGTTGAGACTGCCAAGGCACGCGATCCACAAGAAGCCATTGGTGTTTATACTGTGGTACAGCGCAGCGAAGTCAGTAGCAATCTCGGCCGATTTGATGGCGTGCGTTATGGTCACGGACGAGATACTTTTGGCGCTGAGGCTAGACGGCGGATTATTTTGGGTACTTTTTTGCTCTCCCAAGGCTATGCTGACAAATATTATCTCCAAGCCCAAAAGGTGCGAACTCTATTTATGCAAGATTTTGCCTCACTTTTTTCTCAATATGATGTCTTAGTGAGCCCGACTTCGCCCTCTTTTGCCAAGACACTAGGCAGTAGCGAAAACTCCGCTCTTTTTGGCGAACTAGAAGATATTTTTGTCGAGCCAAGTGCCATTTGTGGCCTTCCTAGTGGTTCTGTGCCTTGCTATCATGACCCCAAAACCAATCTTTACCTGGGATTAAATGTCATGGCGCCATATCATCACGAACAAGCCGTCATTGAAGTCATGAGTGCCTTTGAACATGCCACTGCATGGAATAGTTGGATAAATCAAGACAATTTGTAAAGGAATTATGTCGTATCATTTGGTGTGCGGATTAGAAATCCATACAGAACTCAAAACCAACAGTAAAATGTTTTGCGGTTGTAAAAATGATCCTTTTGGCGCTCCCAAGCCCAATATTTACACGTGCCCAGTCTGCTTGGGGCTACCAGGAGCTTTGCCTGTCGCCAACAAAAAGGCAATCGAGTGGACCATCAAACTCGGACTCTTTTTGGGCTGTAAGATCAATCTTGACTCCAAATTTGATCGCAAGAATTATTTTTACCCAGATCTCCCCAAAAGTTACCAGATCAGCCAATTTGATCTCCCATTTTGTTATGCTGGTCACGTCGACACTGATTGGGGAGTGGTACGTATCAACCGTATTCATTTAGAGGAAGATACCGCCAAACTACTCCACCAAGAAATTGATGGCCAAAAAGTCACCCTGATTGATTTTAATCGCTCAAGCGTGCCTTTGATTGAAATTGTCACTGAGCCAGACATTATCAATAGTCAACAAGCCAAACAATACGCCAAAAAAATTCAAGAAGCCGTTCGCCTTTTGGGTATTGGCGATGCCGACATGCAAAAAGGTGGTATGCGCCTGGAGGCTAATATTTCTTTGCGTGACGATCAACAAGTCAAAAACAACCAATTGCCAGACTATAAAGTTGAAGTGAAAAATATTAACTCTTTTAATTTTATGGGCCAAGCGATTGATTATGAAATCAAACGGCAAACACGCCTCTTGGAAGCCGGGGAGAAAATCAAGCAAGAAACCCGCGGCTGGGATAGCGTCAATAATAAAACTTTCCTCCAGCGTAGCAAGGAGAATGCCGCTGACTACCGTTATTTCCCCGATCCTGATTTACCAGTAGTTCATTTTGAACCCGAACAAATTGAAGCTATTCGGCAAACTCTGCCACTCACTCACGATGCTCATTTGTCAGCTTGGGAAAAGGACTATGGCATTGAGCCTAAGTACGGCCAAAAATTCATGGAAAAAGCTGACCAAGTAGCTTGGGCCGATGAGCTTTGGCAACAAGCCAAAAAAGACCAGCTTGACCCCAATAAACTTGCCAATTTCCTTGCCAATGGCAAAATTGATTACCACTCAGGTGAGACGGTAGCGGTGATTATTGAGCGCTTCCGAGAACTTACCAAAGTCGCCAGTTCGAGCAATGATGAGCTTACCCGTGTCATTGATCAAGTTTTGAGGCAAAACTCTGCCGAAGTCACTCGCTTCCAAGCAGGTGAAAAAAAGCTTTTGGGCTTTTTTATGGGTCAAATCATGAAAGCCGCGGGCAAAAAACTTGATGCTGCCAAAGTCAATCAACTCTTGCGCCAACAATTACAAGCCTGAGTACCAAATACATTGATTTGACGCTGACAAGGAAAAATGATATACTAAAAACTATGTCGAGAAATGGAAAAAACAGCTTGTCGAGTGTGAGTCGAGCAGCACTTTTGGGCTTGGGAATTGTCGTCATTTTGTTCGCAAGTTTGTTTATGGCTTTACTGTTTCGTCATTTTCAACGTCATCATCAGGCTATTCCCACCAGCTTTCCGACTCCAGTCAGCGAGATAGGCAGACTGGAATTTGTTGACGGTCAGCAAATGCATTCGGATAATTACAATTTTACAACCGAAATTGATGGCCCGACACCACTGCAATTGCCACTGCGTACCCTTGCTGATTTTTCCGCTAGCGAGACAGCCACTCTCGCTCATCTTGACACCAATCGTGGCCGACTAACCGTAGAGCTCTATCCTGATCAAGCACCACTAACAGTAGCTAATTTTGTACACTTGGTACGTCAAAATTTTTACAATGGACTCCATTTTCACCGCGTGGAGCCAGGATTTGTCGCCCAAATCGGCGACCCAGCTAGCCGCAACGTCAGCAATCCTGAAGATTTGATGCAACTGGGCACTGGTTACCCTGGCTACCGGCTTGAAGATGAATTTGGTGTTGGCCTGAGTCACAATCAAGTCGGGATTTTGTCTATGGCCAATATTAACATCAATGGCAATTATCCTCACTCTGGTGGCAGCCAGTTTTTTATCACGCTCGCGCCAGCTACCTATTTAGATGGCCGTCACGCAATTTTTGGTCGCGTGATCGAAGGACAGGAAATTTTGCCACAACTAGAAGTCGGTGACGAAATTACTGCTATTACTCTTGATGACACCAACAATTAACCTCCCTCGGAGAAAAATTATCGGCTTAAGTCTAATCACTGGATTGCTGTTTTGGTTGGTTGTGATTGTTAGTGGTTGGTTTTTTCATGATTGGCACATAGTCATTTTGTGTCAAAATGCCGATGAGATCAGGGCTACCGGTGGTTTTTTGGGCTCAATTGTGTGGTTGCATTCTCGCCGCCAAGGGGTAGAGATCACCTTCCATGATATTTATGATTTTGACGCTCAGATAGGTTTTTTCCCGTCAGCCCCCATGCCAGTGCGTCGCTATCTGAGCGCTGGACTTGACCGCTTACACTTACAAGATGCCAATTGGGAAAGAGATTTTGCCATCGCTGCCCAACAAATTAGCGATCTACTAGCGCAAGCACGCCAACCAAAACCAGATTTAATCATCAGTCTCAATTCTACCTTGATAGAAAATATTATCGATTATTTCTCTTTATTGGGTGCTGATTTCTCATTCGCCGACGAACACCAGAGGCTTATTACTAGTGATAATTTCAGCACTCTAGCACGCCTTGACCACCAGCTAACAGCCACTCCCAGACAGCCAAAAACTCGCTTTTTGCGTTTTTTTGCCCAGCAATTGCGCCAAAACTTCAATCAAGCCAGTTTAAAACAAAAAATCGGCCTGATTCATTTAATCTACGAGAGTAAAAATCAACGTCTCTGGCAAGCTTATTCGCCACACCCATCAGTGCAATATTTACTGGCAAAACTTGGTACTAGTGGTCAGCTGCAGACAACAAAAAATTGTCACCAAATCTATTTTGTTCCTAGCAATGTCGGTGTCAACAAAAGCAATCACGCTACTAGTTTACAAATCAAGCCGATCGAGACGCAAAATCTGGCTGCCGGACACACACAACAAACCTATCGACTCACTATTGTCAATAGTAATTCCGCCCAAACACCCACTTATGATAGCAGCAATTTAATTTTCGCTGATTACCAACGTTTATTGTTACCCCTAGATACACGGCTGGTAAACGTCAGTAGCGATGGGCAATCGCTCGCAATCGAGAGCCGTCTGATTCATGATAGCCGAGGGCGAGTATGGGCTGAGTTTGGTTTTCTCGTGATTATCCCACCTCAAAGCCAAAAATCAATCGACATCACTCTTGAAGGCTGGGGAAAGTGCTGGCAAATCAATCAATAATCACCATGAAAGCTCCCTAAACACTGTCCAAATTTGCCCCTTGACAAAAACGCACAGATGTGATATAATATGTGGATTAATGCCAAAAAATAATAAAAAAACTATCATTAACAAGCAGTCCCCCCTGGACATATTTGTCGGGTGGTTGAAGAGGTTTGCGCCGGCGATCGCTATTATCGGCATCATTGTGCTAGCAGGTTTGATCTTCTGGAGTCGCAAGATTACTCCTGATGACGAGCCACAAGAGCCATTGCCAGAACAAACAACCTTTGTGGAACTATATCAGCCAGGTCAAAGTTATTTGACCACTCAGGCCAAAGTGACCGATGAGGGAGTGATTACTGTAGTCGCCCAAAGTAGCGGCGTCGTACAACGAGTCAATATCAGCGAGGGGCAAAAAGTCCGCCGTGGCCAACAACTGGCTAGTCTCTCAAGCAACTATCAAGGGGCCAATGCCTCCGCTCTCCAGTTAGAGTTGGCCGAAAAAAATTGGCTCATGACTCACGCCAACTATTGGGATCAGGAAAAAGTGGATGATATCAATCATGAACTCAATCAAAATACTGCCTGGGTGACTCGCTGGGAAACCAATCCTAGCCGGAGCCTTGGTGGCAATGGCGATGCTTACACATCATTTTCTGGCTTGCAAAATCAAGAGCTTTTGAATCTTTCCGAGACTATGACCCAGCGCGGCCAGCAGCTAAGCCTGGATCAAGCCGAAAACAATTATTTTGCAGCGCAGATTGCCGCAAGTCTGATGTATCCAGCTACACCAGTAGCTGGTAGTATCGAAAAGGTCTATGTCAAAGTAGGGGACATTATTGCTGCTGGCTCACCGGTCGCGATTATCAAATCTGATAAAGCTGATGTCAAACTCGAGCTTTCTGTACCCGAACACGTGATTCGCAATTTGTCACTTACCGCACCTGCTTGGTTTACTATCAATGGTACTCGGCAAGAAGTTAATTTGGACTTTATTCCCACCACACCCACTACTGGCAATAGCTATTTTCTGACAATGACACTGAGTCCTGAGGTGGCCAGTCTCGTTGCCAATGGCACTTACATTGACATTAATCTCCCACTTGATACCGTCCAAGACGACCGTCTGTTGCTACCACTTAATGCCATTTATCAGACTCAAGATCATGCCTACGCTTACGTGGTGGACGTCAACGAGGACAACCAACCCATTGCCAAACAAAAAGAGGTGACACTAGGAGCCGTGATTGGCACTCTGGTGACAGTGGAATCAGGCGTGCAGGCACAAGATAGAATTATCCTCAATAACAATTTACTTGATGGTGACCGTATTACTTTCACTTTGGAACAACACAGCGCTGACAGCAATTATCCTATTCTCAATTTACCGATGGCAAGCATGAGCGCGATTACATTCTTGGAGTAAAATATGAAAAAATCAGGGATTGCAAGATACCTAGGCAACTTACGCCTCTCATTCTTTGGCTACGTCATCGTTATTGCCGTGGGTCTATGGGCGTGGTTTACCCTCCCACGCGAGGAAATGCCCGCCATCAAGCTACCCGTCACTTTGGTGTCGGTAGTTTTGCCTGGTGCTAATCCCCAAGACGTTGAGCAATTAATCACTGTTCCTCTTGAAGACAAACTCCGCGGCATCAAAGGCATTGACTATATTCGCTCCTCCAGCATGGAAAATGCCAGTGTATCCATTATAATGTTCAAAGAGGATTTTAACACTGAGACCATGGTGCAAAAAGTCCGCGAAAAAGTAGATGCGACCAACTTGCCTAGCGATGCACTTGAGCCCACTATCATGCAAATGGACTTTGATGAAGTGCCAGTGTGGACCTTTGCCCTCACGGGTAGCGATAGAGTTGGTCTGACTCATGTTGCCGAAAAACTAGAAGAAGAACTCGAGCGTCAAGCCACCATTGATCGGGTGGAAATTACCGGCGTTCAGGACAGAGAAATCGTTGTCCATATGGATCAAGCTGACATTGCCAAATACGGTGTCAACCCTGCGGCTTTGGCCACTAACATCGCGGCAGCGACTGCCAATGTGCCCGCTGGCAGCGTCAACTTAGGTAATTATTCCTACTCCGTATCCATTGACAAGGAAGTAGCCGATATTGATCAGCTGCGACGGATGGCGATTATCCTCAATGGTGTGGAATATCAGCTCGGCGACATCGCTCACATCTACGAACAAGAAAAACCTGGCAACACCAATTCTTATCAGCTAAGCAGTGATGGTCAAGTCTCTCAAGTAGTCACTCTCAATGTCTACAAAACTGCTGGTTCTGACATTGATGCCAATGCTGAGTTGGCTCATCAGGTCGTTGATCGAGTCTTGCTCGACTATCCCCAATACAATATCACCAGTTTGTCAGATACTGGAGAAGAAATCAAAGACACTTTTAATGATTTGTACAAAAATATTATTGAAACAATCGCTTTGGTGTTTTTGATCATGTTTATCTTCCTTGGTGCTCGCGAAGCCACCATTGCAGCAGTCAGCATTCCTGTAGTAATGTTGGTCACCTTTGGTGGCATGATGGCTGCTGGTCTCTCTCTCAACTTTGTTTCTCTTTTCGGTTTGCTTATTGCCCTGGGTATGCTAGTAGACAATGCCATTGTGGTTGTGACGGCCCTGTCACGTTCGTACTTTGAACGCCGCGACCAGGGAGTAACTGCTTTACAAGCCGGGGTCGACGTCTGGAATGAGTTTTTTGTGGCGCTCATTTCCACCAACCTTACCACTATTTGGGCCTTCTTGCCACTGTTGCTCGTGACTGGCATTATGGGACAAATGGTGTTCCCCGTCGGCATTGTGGTCACTGTGGCCATGTTGGCCTCCGCTTTAGTAGCTTTTTTGCTCACTTTGCCCTTGGGTATTTACGTTTTGGAACCCCGAGTGCCAGTGCGCTTGCAAAAGTTTATTGCCGTCGCTATTGTTTTGGTAGTCACGATTGCTTTGATAGTGGCCTTGCCAAAAAACTGGTTGCTCATCCCCATTATCCTTGTAAGCTGGTTGCTACTGTTTGCTCTTCTGGCCTGGAGACTCAAGTCTCGCCACCAACGCCAGCAACAGTCAACAGCCAACTCCAGAGGCAAGATCTTGACCGTGATCCAGGACGGTTTAATCAGCACTGCCAAAATCGAAAACGCCTACCAAAACGTCATCGGTGCTATTCTCGCCAAGCGCTCACGCATGTGGATTAGCATCATTGTTATCTTTGTCATTACTATTGCCTCATTTTCTCTACCTTTGATTGGCTTGGTTCATAGTGAGTTTTTCCCCAAAGAAGAAGCTGATTATTTTGACATGATCCTCACTTTACCAGTGGGTACCAATATCGACCAGACTGATCGCGTAGCGCGGGAGCTTTTGCCACAATTGGCTGAGAATGTTCCTGATCTCAACTATATCACCGCCCAGGTAGGTCGCGGTAGCGGCAGCTCGATTGCCAGTGCTGGCAGCAATGACAATAAAGTGGTCTTTACTTTCAATCTCATTCCCGAAAAACAACGTCATTCAAGTTCTATTGCCACCGCTGCTCAGGTGCGTGAACGTTGGCAAGACAATCCTTATGGTCAGATTGAAGTCAATGAAATGAGCTCGGTTTCATCTGGCGGTGGCGATATTCAGCTCTACTTAATTGGTGAAGATATGGATGTTCTCAGCGAAAAAGCTGGTGCTATGGTTGATTGGCTCAAAGCTCAGCCTGGTGTAGTTGATGTCAAATCAGATATTGACAATACTAGCAAGCGTTTGGTCTTCCGCCCCGATGATCAACTCATTACCAGTTATGGTTTGAGCAACTCCAGTCTAGGCTTATGGTTGCGTAGCAGTTTGAGTGGTTGGAATCTGGGTAGTTTGCGCAAAAACAAAAAAGATGTTGATATCACCTTGCGCCAGCACGATAGCACCCCCAAAATGGAGACTTTGAGCAATATACAAGTACCCATCAGCGAGGTCGGTTATGTACCGCTTGAAAGTCTGGGACAAATCACCATTGAACCCAATCTAGCCCAAATCTCCAGACGTGATTATAATCGAGCCGTTGAAGTCTCCGCCTCAGTCGAAAATGGCTACTCGTCCACAGAAATAAATGCCCAGTTTGAGCAATTTATCCAAAATGAACTCAACTTGCCCGCTGGCTACAAAACCACCCTTGGTGGTGTCCAGGACATGAACAATAACGCTATCCGCGATCTCGCGCTGGCGATGGTAATTGCCTTCATGCTGATTCTTATCACCCTCGTCATTCAATTGCGCTCTTTCCGCAAAGCTTTTATCGTCATGAGTGTCATTCCGGTCGCCATCTCTGGTGTCTTTATCAATTTTGCCATCTTGGGTTGGTCACTTAGTCTGCCAGCGGTCATTGGTGTTTTGGCTCTTTTTGGCATTGTGGTCAATAACTCCATTCTCATTATTGAGCGTATCAACCAAAACCTAGATGCTGGCCAAGACTTCATGCCTGCTGTCATCGAGGGGAGTGTCAGCCGCCTTCAACCAATCCTCCTCACCTCACTGACAACTATCATCGGGATGCTACCAATCACTCTTTCCAGTCCACTTTGGCAGGGCTTGGGAGGGGCGATCGTCTGTGGTCTGACGTTTTCGGGAGTGCTCTTGCTTTTCTATGTGCCATCACTGTTTGTGATCATGTTTGAGCCCAAATTCCGTCGCAGTAGTGATGATCAATGGCGCGCTTTGCTTGACAAACTCTCCAGCTAAAAGCCAGGTTACCCGCTAATACCCTATATTATATCACATAGAGGCCAATTTGTCAAGAGGCAATTTCCAGGCAAAACTTGCTCAAATTGACAAAACTTATGACAGCGAGTACAATACACACAAGTTTTATGACACAATCACGACTCAAAACCACCACCAGTAGTATAAGCCCTTCTTTTTATTCTCAGCGCCGGCGCACCCAAACTCCAGCTGGCAGCTCACGTCTGGAGGCTCAGGCCCAAAGACTAGAACAAGAAAAATACGCCTGCCGTTATTTGCGTCTACAAATCCTTTTGCTAATATTACTCATCATTGGTAGCGGGGTTGTTTATCTCATTTTTATTTTCCCCTTTTTGGTACAATGGACTGGCCAGCTCAATTCGCAAAAATATGAGGCCCCTGATCACTCCATTCGTCCCCAAGTACCCCTTCTCAATGCGCCGTCAAGTTATACCAATGAGCCGACGCTCAAATTATCTGGTTTTGCCACCCCAAGCACCTGGGTGCAATTTATTGTCAACAATCAAGTCGTTCCCGAAGGCAAGGTGCCGGTGGGTCTTAATGGTGAGTTTGTAGTGGATTTATCACTTCAAGAAGGCGAAAATACTCTTCAGGCATATAGTTTTGATGATCAAGGCTTACAATCCAATGATACCAAACTCTATACCGTCACTCTTGACACTCAGCAACCAGACATCGATCTAGAATCGCCAGAAAATCACCAACAATTCCACGGACGTGCCAGCCAGATCGTGATCATCAATGGTCACACCGAGCCAGGCGCGCGAGTTTTGGTCAATACTAGTGCTACCAGAGCAGATGTGGATGGTTTTTTTGAGCTGGAATATCGCCTGAGCGAAGGGGATAACAACCTCGAAATTGTCGCAACTGACAAGGCTGAAAACGAAAACAAGATCACAATCAACGTCAATTTTCAACCTTAAATATGATATAATATCCCTATGACCATTACAAAACAAAAAGTCATTGATTGGGTGCTGGATTTTGTGGAGACGATTGTATCTTCACTGGCGATCTTTTTTATTATTTATATTTTTATTGTCCAGCCACATCAGGTCAATGGCCACTCGATGGATCCCAATCTACAAACAGGGGAATTTTTGCTCACCGAAAAAGTGTCTTATCGCTTTCACCAGCCACATCGGGGCGATGTCGTTGTTTTTCAGGCACCGGTCAGTAGTGGTTGTATTGGTGATGATTGCGATTATATCAAAAGAATTATTGGTCTGCCTGGAGAAAAAGTCAAAGTTAGCAACGGCAAAATTTTTGTCAACGATCAGCAGCTAGACGAAACGTCATATTTGTCTGCGAGTGTGATCACGGGAGCAGGCAGTTTTACTGCTGGTGAGAAAGAAATCATTCTGGCGGAGAATCAATATTTTGTTTGCGGCGACAATCGGTCGGCCTCATCTGATTCACGAGCTTGGGGGCCAATTGAGCGTGACAGCATTGTAGGGCGAGCTTTCTTTTCTTACTGGCCAATTGGGACTTTTGGTCTAATCAAACAAGGTCACTAAGCGACCGGAAAAATAGCAATTGCCATTGTGCCACCATTAGGTCGAGAAACATAATCCAGCTGAGCATCAAATTTTTCTTGCAAAAGACTGCGTACCCGATAAACTCCTTGACCACTGGGTAGTACTTTATGCTTGCGACTTAGAGTTTTGACATTTTTACTCGTGTGACGTAAACGATACAAAGGCGCTTGTTCCATACCCTGGCCATTATCAGCAATCAACAAAATCAAACTACGCATCAGTGGTAACAAAAAAATATCAATTTCCCGTCCCACCCGAATATCATGATAACTTTCAGCCGCATTATTAAGCAAGTGAGTAACAATCAAAGCAAAATCCTGCGGCGAACCAAAAAGGCAAGGTAAATTAAAATCATCCAAATGATGGTACTGACACTGGACACGATATGGTTTGCGGTAATCATTAATCACTTGACGGACTATATCTACCGGTGCAAAAATCTGTCTTTCCAAATAAACCGCATCGCGACTGTAAGGACGCAAAAGCGTCATAATCTGATCCATTTGTTGGCAAGCACTTTCAACATCAAGTGGCGGCCACACGTGGCTTTGAGTGGATTTTTGTTGTCGCCAAGATTCTAAATCAAGCGCCAAATTTGTCAACGGTGTCGCTAGATCATGCAGGAGTTGTTGTTCAGGAGACACGTTCTGCCCGATGTCCATAATCGACATGTATCTTTCTTATGCACTTTGATAGCTTAACATGGCAGCAGCGTTTTTTATTATTTATTATAAAGTCTATTCTATCATAAAAAAAGCTATTTGTCAACATATAAAACACATCCGTTCATAAAATCACTACAATTTTCCAGGCGAGAAAATTTGATCCTAAATTCGTTTTATTTTGGTCTTTTTTTGGGGTAAAATTATGTATGCGCGATGAGGCAAGCTAAACTGCTGCTTGACAAAAGCCTGAAAATGATATATAAAAAGCAGGTAGCAAGCAGAAATAGATAGAAAGAGACAATGGCAGTGACTCTCTACAAAAAACAAAAACAGATTTACGACTATCTGTGTCAGTATATTCAAAAAAATGATTTCGCCCCGACGCTCAAAGAGATCGCTGACGCTATGCATGTCAATTCTGTCGCCACCATCCACGAGCATCTCAAAGCTTTGGAAGATAAAAATCTCATCCGGCGCTCCAAAGGCAAAAACCGTTCTATCGAACTCACCAATCGGACTTTCCTCAAGCTAACCGAGGGGGTTGATTTACCTATCACTGGCTTTTTGCGCCACGGTGAGCCTTTGATTACCAATGTTCGCACTGATCAGACCTTTCGGGTGTCTCCAGAGCTAATTACTGGCAAAAAGCGAGCCTTTATCCTCCAGATTCAAGGTGATAACTGGGACGAAGACTTGCTAACCAATGGCGATTATTTGGTGCTAGAGGAAGAAAAAGAGGTGGCCAATGGCACACCGGTCGTCGTAGTCTTGGAGAATGGCGCCATCACTATCTGCAAGTATTTCCGCGAAGCCACTCGTTTGCGTCTGGAAAAGATGTACAATCTGGACGCGATGCCAATTTATGCTGGCCAAGTCCAGATTTTGGGACAAATTATGGGGATGATCCGTAAAAACTTCTAAAACAAATTGCGCAAAAAGCCACCAAAATCAGCCAAAATTGACTCCGAAAAAGTGACCAAACGGGTGTATAATACAGCTAATTATGATAGTACGACCAATCGCCTTTGAAGAGAAAGACATATACAATCAAATCGTGACGCACCCTTTGCAGTCATGGGAATGGGGAGAATTCAAAAAAGTCACAGGGCAAAAGGTAGAGCGGATTGGTTTTTTTGATGGTCACAAGCTCACCAACGCTATCCAAGTCTCTTTTCATGATATCCCTGGAGGCTACACTGTGGGCTACTTACCCAAAGGCCCAATGCCTGACGAAGAGCAAATTAACGCCATGCAAGAAATTGCCAAAAAAAATAATGCTCTTTTTATTAAGATTGAACCCAATATTTTAAGTCCTGTGGACTCCAAAAACTCCGCTTTTGACTCGATTAATACTTTTATCACTGCTCGCGGCGGCAAAAAGTCTCGCAACATTTTCACTCATTACACTTTTTTGCTCGATCTGACTCGTTCTCAGGATGAGCTTTTTGCCAATCTCCACTCCAAAACGCGTTATAATGTCCGTCTTGCTATCAAAAAAGGGGTGCAAATCATTGATGATACCAGCAGTGATGGGGTAGAAAGCTTCATTCGTCTTTTGGAAGAAACCACCAATCGCAAAAATTTCCACGCCCATGACGCCAATTATTACCGGCAAATGTGGCAAACACTAGGCCACAGTGGGATGATGAAGGTTTTTCATGCGGTTTATCAAGACACTGTCATTGTCTCTTGGATTATCTTCCTGTTTAATAACAAACTTTATTATCCCTACGGCGCTTCTTCCATTCTTCATCGCGAGGTCATGGCCTCCAACTTGATGATGTGGGAAGTCATTCAATATGGCAAAGAACACGGTGCCACCTCTTTTGACATGTGGGGAGCCCTGGGCCCCAACCCCAATAAAGCTGATCCTTGGTATGGTTTTCATCATTTCAAACAAGGCTACGGGGCCACGCTAGTGGAGAATTTCCCTACTTATGACTTTGTCTACAATCAGAGTCTTTATTATCCTTTCCTCATGGCTGACAAGGCCAGACAAATGTGGCTTAAGCGCAAGAAACAATAAAAATTAAGCGAAAGGCAGTACATGCAGACACGCTACAAACGGATCATGATCAAGGTGACCGGTGAATCTTTATTGGGTCAACGTGAATACGGCATCGACCCGCAGGCTGCACGCGAGCTAGCACAAAAAATCAAGAGTGTGGCTGATTTGGGAATCCAAGTGGCCATTGTCATCGGCGGTGGTAATATTTTCCGCGGACTGTCTGGCTCCAAAAATGGCATTGATCGTGCGACCGCTGATTACATGGGGATGCTCGCCACCGTGATGAACGGCATGGCGCTGGAAGATGCTTTAATCAAAGTGGGCGTGCCCGTACGCTTGCAATCAGCACTGACTATGACCAGTGTCGCTGAGCCTTTTTTGCGCAAACGCGCTATTCATCATCTCGAAAAGGGGAGAGTAGTCATTTTGAGCGCTGGTACTGGCAACCCATATGTCACCACCGATACGGGCGCGTCATTACATGCCTTGGAGTTGCATTGTGAGGTCTTGATGAAGGCGACCAAAGTGGACGGTGTCTACAATGCCGATCCCCAAACTCATCCCGAAGCCAAACGCTATAAAACATTGAATTATCGTGATATTTTACATGATAGACTCCAGGTGATGGATGCTGCTGCCCTGTCAATGTCGATGGATAACAATCTCACTACACAAGTGTTTCAATTATTTGAAGGTGACTACCTATTGCGCGCAGTCAAAGGCGAACCCGTGGGTACAATCATGAGCAATGACGTCACCACGCAATTTGCCTAAAAACAATTGACATCAAGCCGAAAATTGCTATAATAATAGTATGCTAGCACTCGTAGCAATGGTGATTGTGGCCATTCTTATTGTAGCGATTGGTTGGAAAGTGTGGCGTTTACGACCACACAGTCATGATCGCATTTTATTTTTTACCCTGACTTTAATCATCAGCTCTTGGATGCTTTGCAATTACTTTTCCATGACCACCACTGACCCTGGTGCCTTTTTGCTTTTTGTGCGTTTGGTGATGATTATTACCGATTTGCTACCACCAGTTTTATTTCTTTTTTCTTTAAGTTTTCCGCGCCAACAAATTCACATGCGCCGACGTCGGCAAATTGCTCTGGCTTGCTGGACGCTTGTAGTCACTGGTCTGAATTTTACCACCTATGTTTTCCCCAGCTGCTACTGGAAAAATGACAAACTCCTCCCTCAGCCAGGTTGGGGGTTTGTAATTGTGCTGATTAATATGCTCGTGTTGATTTCTTTGGCTTGTTATAATTTTTTTCAAAAAAGTAAACAGGCTCGAGGCTTGGAAAAAATTCGTCTGACTTACTTTGCATTTTCCTTTAGTTTGGCGATGGTGATTGCGGTAGTTTTCAATTTAATCCTACCAGCATTATTCCAAAACTCCAGCTTCATGAATATTGGGATTATGTTCATGGGTTTGACTTTCATTGGTGTTACTGGATATTCTATGCTCAAAACTACTTTTTCCAGTCTGGATTTACTTATTGCCAAGGGGGTGTTTTATTTGGTTTTGCTAGTGTGGCCCACGCTGCCTCTTGTCGCTCATTATCATTTGCCTGTCAATGATACACCACTACTGGCAGGGATTACTTTTATCTTGTTTTTGGCTTGGATGGGAGCTTTTGTCTATATCTACAATCACCTTGATAAATTTTTGATCAAAAAAATTGTCAATCATGGTGCCGACTGGCAACACGAAAAACAAAAGTTTTTGACCAGGCTCAGAGATGAGCTTGATTATGAAACTATCATTACCGAAACACTGAATTTTTTTGCTAAACTCATAAAAAACTCTGGTAATTTAATTGTGGGTGATTTTATGGACGAAGATGAAATCAGAGCCTGGGGACAATTGGCACCAGCAGCGCAAAAAATCTATTCACTCGTACGCGGCTTGTGGTTACATAAAAATACTGGCCCTTGGCTGCTGGAACAAATTGAAACTGATCCTCAATTATCCAAGCTCACGATCGCTATGAAACGCTATGGTATTGCTGCTGTTTTTCCCATTGTGATTTATGACGAGTATAAAGGCGTATTACTTTTTGGCAATAAGATCAATGGCAACCCTTTTTTTATTCAAGACATTGACTTGATCGAACAAACATTAGATGAGCTCGCGCCACTGCTTAATAAAGCCATTATCCACCAAACGACTGAAGACTTCAACACTCACTTGCAACGAAGAATTAATAGTGCCACTAGTCGTCTTAGGCGTATGAACCAAAAACTAATTGCCGCCGATAAACTCAAAGATGAATTTGTCTCTGTGGCGAGCCACGAATTGCGCACCCCCATGACCGCCATCAAGGGTTATCTATGGCTAGTCGCCAAAAATAATACCCCCGAACAACTAGCTACCAATCAAAAATATATTGAAATCGCTCTTAATTCCACCGAAAGACTGATTGCGCTTGTCAATGACATGCTGACAATCTCACGCATTGAGGGTGGTCGCTTTGCTCTCAATCTTGATATTATTGACGCTAGACAACTCGTCAGTCAAATCCAAACCGAATTACTGCCTATTGCCGCTGATAAAAAACTATTTTTTAAGATCAAAAACCCACGCGAAAAAATGCTAATCAAAGCTGATAGCAAAAGAATTTTGGAAGTTTTACACAATCTCACCGGCAATGCTCTCAAATTTACTCCCCAAGGAGGGGTAACAATGATCACTCGTGCCGACGACAAATACGTGTATATTGATGTCATTGATACCGGCGTGGGCATTGATGAGCAAGATTTCAACAAACTCTTTTCTAAGTTTGCTCGGATGGAAAAATCATATGTAAAAATTAAAGAAACTGGCACGGGTCTTGGACTTTACATTTCCAGACAGATTATGAAAATGCATCATGGCGATATTACTTTTTCGAGTCGTCGTGACCACGGCAGTACTTTCACAATTTATTTGCCTCGCGCTCCCCAAAAATAATTAAATTTAAGGTTTCACCAAACACTTAGGCAGTTATTCTGTAAGAAAAATAAATGTGAGTTTGCGGAGCTTGGTGCGGAGCTCGGCAGTCTAGTGCGGAGCTCGGTGCACAGCTCGGCACTTATTAGTGTTTGGGTAACGTCAACAATTATTTTCCTCTCGCTTTCATCTCTATCTTCGTGTATAATCAAGCACATGACAATGACCAATCATTATTATGCTGGTGGTCTGACCGACCTCAATCCCCATCCCACACCTATTAGTGCTGAATGTTGGCAGCGATGGTTAAGTCTTGATGAAGCATGGGGAAAAGCTTGGCGCGATTTTTTGCACTGGCCAGCCGCTCAAGAATCATCACCACTTACCCAAATTGTTGGCGACGAGTGGTTACTCGATATTGCGGCTATCGATACAGCTTTCTGGCAGCACACTGGTTGGCAATTAATTCCCGGAATGACTCTTGACTTGAGTCCACAATTGCAATTTAATCATCAGCGTTTATTAACCATTCATGGTTGGCAGGCCTACCACTTGGTGGCCAAAACTCGCTCGCGCTGGCGCCATGATCCACCAGCCGCCGTCACTCAAGCTCAACAAATCATGTCTGGTCTGCCCACCACTGGCACTCCACCAACTGCCGAAAAGGTGATTGTCAGCGATATTCTTCCGCGTCTGATCGCTGTTGACTTGATCACTCAATTGATGACCGCGCGCGCCTACCAGCAATTGCCTTATCAACAACACCAATACCTGACCACCTATTTGCGCCAAGAAATTGCCAAAAAAAATTGGTTTTTTACCTCAATTATTGATTTACTCAAAGTCCGCAATCGTGTCTGGACGCCAGAACAGTACCTACAAGAGTATGGTCATCGGGCTGATCGCGATTTTGAACTTACCTGTCCGCGCTGGCACGAGCTGACGGCACAAGAAATTACCACCAAAGCCTCACTCATGGTTACACCCCAGCCCAGCGACGACCTTAATCTTGACGCTCTGCACTGGCGCAGCCGCGATAAAAGGGTTGTTATGGCCACCATTGAACTCCACTGGTTGCGCCTCGAAATGCTAAAAAGCCTGAGTCAGTTTTTTGACCTTTACCGTCAGTGGTGGCTCCAAACAGCACCAGCGGATCTGGAAGTCGTCACTAATTATCAATACCCACCAGCCACTCACATCGACGGGGCTGGTATCAGTCTTTATCCCGGACAAGTAGAGGGTCGGGTCCTCAATATCGCTCGCCAGCGACCACTACCTCCCGACACCATCGGCATTTTTCCCGATGGGAGTTTGGAGTTTGCCCCCCTCGTGTCCCAATGTCGAGGACTAATTATTGGTCGAGCCTATTGGCTCTCACCACTAGTTTTACTAGCTCAGCACTATCAAATTCCCACCATAAGTGACCGACAAGCCTTGGGACTACCCGTGGGAGCTACCATTGTTGTGGATGCTGATCGCGGTCATTGGCACTTACAATAATAAGTATTTGTTTGTTCTTTATAATAAGATGTTTTATAAGAAAGTTGCTGGTTGATTATCATGACTCGCACACCCGAGCAATTGCATAAAAAATACTCGCAAAAGACGGATTAATAAAAAGTTACAAGTGACTTTTTGTTTTCGTGTGTCACTAAAAACCAGGCTATTTTGTTAAACGTTTGTTTAACACTGTTGATATTTTGTGAACATCTTTGCGGCTATCTTACTGATTCACGAGAGCAGTTTTGACGGCTGTATTTTCATCACCGAAAAACTCATTTTTCTTGGTGGCATTTTCTCAATCCATGATATAATCAAGTTTGCTCGTCACCAAACTGAGTATTATTAAAAATAGTTGAAAGCTGATTTTTGGTTAATGGAGTTTTATGAGACAAACAAAAAAAGACACACAAGAAACAGTACAAGCACCGGTTTTGACCCGTCACTTAAGTTGTCAAGAACAATTGGATTTTGCCCGTGAGCAATTCGGCAAACTGGTAGATGCGGGCGCTTTATCAATTGAAAAAGAAGTTTTTGACTTGGCTATTGTTTTGGGTTTCTACGGCGCGATGCCGGCGGCCGCTTGTTCTGGCCACGAACAGAGTGAGGATGACCCCAAGACGGTAGAATTTCCCTGGGTACGTTTTGAGCCGGCCAAAATTAATAAGTCAGCGCAAAAAAAACTCGAACAAGCCCTGGATAAAATTGAAGCCCTAGGAGATGATATTTTTGCCGCTGAGTATGCCCTTTTACGTCAAAAATGGCGCCAACATTATCTCCGCGCTCGTGAACCCAATCTCAAATTGTGTCGCTATTTGTATCAATTGCTTGATGACTTCTATCGGATTCATCATGCCCCCAGCTATGAAGTCCAGCTCACCATCCAAGACATTGACTTAGATGGCTCGGTATTGCAAAGTATGGGACAAGAAGTTTTTGGCGCTATGAGCAGACGCGAACAACTACGTATGCTCAAACTCTGTCGCGAGGAGTTGCGTGAATTTGGCAATTTTTTGCAAGAACGTTTTTTGGCTAGTGATGCCGGACGTCAGCAACTCAATAAATATGTAGTCAAAGGACATTTTGAAGCCTAATGAATGACAAGTCCCTCGCCAAATTATGAAATCTTATGATATAATATGATAGTTAAAGGAGAAAAGTGACATGACACAACGACCCGATTTTCGCGCTCACTTAAAAGGAAAGCCACAGGATATGAACAAAAATAATCCCGCCCCGCAAACCACTGATGATAATCGCTGGCAAGCAGTAACTGCTTTGATTCTGGCAATTCTAGGCATTTATTTTGTCTGGGTACCAGGACTTAATTTTATCCTGGGACTTTTGGCTTTATTTTTTGGCATCCGTGGTTTGCGCAGTCAAGAAAAAGTCGCTAGTGTCACTGCTATCATTGTCAGTGCTTTTAATATTTTTGGTTCCTTACTTGTTATTGGGACGATTGCCATTTTGTTGCGACTTTTTGGCGGGAGTCAAACACCAGCCACCAACAAAAATGATGATTACTATCCCCAGTCCGCTATTCATCAGTCATCAGGAAAACTCCTACCAAACAGTGATGAGCAGTCGCTTAATGATCACACCAATCGTCAATCAACAAGCACTAGCACTTCCAGACATCAAGATAGTGCTTCCGCCAAGACAAACCGTCAGGAAGCAGCGACACAAACTGTTGACGATAACTTAATGGTCGAGTTTCCACCACAATTTTTGCTGCTCGATCCAGATGAGTGGCAATCAATCATGGAGTCACAGGAGTACACTGTTCCCTTGCAAACTCCACAAGACTGGCGCTAGGTGGTAACAACAACTAGCAGCGTTGGTGTTTGGTTTGGCGCCACACGAGGTAGATATTGACTATCACCAACAGGCACTCACCGCCGATCATCGCCCAAACACTGCCATACATACCCAAACTTGGTACTAGCCACCAATTAAGACCAAGATTGGCTAGAGTGGAACCAAGTAAAAAAGGTACATAGCAAGCAACTCGATCACCGCTTTGCAAAACAGTGTTTAAAGGAGCATTGAAAAAAAACAAAACCACCACCACGGCCAGCAAACGCAGTATCCCGGCCGCTGGAGCATAATCAGCTCCCAGTAAAGTCACTGTCAAAAACTGACTCAGCGTCACCATCGCGACCGCCACCGCTAGACCAGCAGCAGTCATCACTACCACCATCTTGACAATTTGCCTCCGGCTCAAACCACCCTTTTTAGCCGCTAGAGGGAAAAGGTTGTGAAAAAGCGCTTGGGGCAAGAGATTGAAAGCATCCAAATAACGATAAGCCGCCCCATAAAGCCCCAGGGCATAAGTATCCAAAAATGAATTAATAATCAACTGGTCAGCTCGCGAATAGATCACGCCCAGCGAATCAATCGCTGCATATGGCCAAGTTGACCAAATATTGGGCCAGTGCTGACAACCCCGGCACCAACTCGTCCACACTGCTCGCCACGGAAAATAAAAAATTATAATTAATGTCCAAGTCAGCAAGTAACTTTGATAAAAATAATTAATGTCAGCGGGCGTCCTAATCAACCACAAACTTGCAAAAAACAAAAGATTACGGACGATTAATTTATAACCCAAATACAAACTCTGCCCGCAAGCCAAATAATAACTATCAGCCACCGTGATCAGACTTTCAAAAAATAAACTCACCCAAAAATAACTGCTCACACCAGCAGGCAAGGGCGACCACCACCATTGAATCACCATCATCACCAGAATGCTAATAACCGCCAAACTCAAACGCCAAGCTAAAAGTTGGCCCAAAAGTGCCGGTTGTTTTGAACTCGCCGATTGTTTGAGATACCAATTTTTCAGCCCCACATCAAAAATAGTCGTCACCAATTGCACCAAAGTGGTAAAAAGCATCACCTCACCGAAGCGATCAGGCAAAAGCACGCGCGCGAGAATCATGAAATACACCGCCGACAAGAGTTTACCCCCCACCAAAGTCGTAAAATAAATCAATGATTGTTGTAAAAGTTTACGCAACATACCGCCCTTGTGAGAGATTTGTCAATCCCAAAACTACCAACAAGACACTCACCACCACGATATTGACCAGCATCACCGCCAAAGCTGATGTGTGCCAACAAGCAATCCCGACAATTTGAATCACCGGCGCCAGCAAACCAATGAACAAACCCGCACGTTCGCGAGCTAAAAAATTTTGCAAAGTGAGCATACACAGGCAATAAAGACCACCAAAAATCGCTGCCAACCACAAAATGGGTGCTAAAGCCAAATATTCTTGAGTACCAACATAGACAATTAAAAACTCTGGAATGAGACGATAAATCAGACTCATGCCGGCAGTAAATAAAACTATTAATCCCACCGACAACCAATAAATACGTCGCTTCAAAGTCACTGACTCATGTGAATTAAAAAACGTAAACGCTACATTAATTAAAGGCTGACTGGCATACACAATGACTTTTGCCAACAGTGAATACAAACCATACTGCCCGGCCAATAATGCCGGACACAACATCTTGACTGTGATGACATCGACATTGAGTAAGGCAGTGGTGACCGTGACGGCTGTCAATGTCAGCCACCAATCACGAGCAGTGGCCAATTGTGACCATAAGTAGGGGAGAGCCCGATTGTTACTCGTCAATGTTTGTCCGCGACGGCACAAACCCCACACATGCAAACCAGTTTGCAACCACATAGTCACCCCCAAACTCACATACAAACTCGCCAAACTAGCAGCAAAATGCAAGGCCAGAGCACCACCAAGCAAACGAAACAACATCGACACCACCGACACCAGTGATAACACCCCAAACCATTGCAAACCGGTAATCTGAGCTGATAAAAACGTGGTCACGCAATTGGCTACCAACAACACTAAAACCAAAATAACTGAGGTGGGATACAAAAAATTGGCGTGCTGACACAACCACCACACAATGGCCAACAATCCCAGTACTACCAACCACCACCAAGATCTCAAGGTGGCCAAAATGCGACTATTGAGACGACACAAATAATCCCGCCGCCCTGACTCAGGACGAGCACTGATTTTTTTAGTGATCAAAAGTGCCACCACTGTCAGCGGCAAACTCAAAAGAGTAACATAAGACATCACTGATGAGTATTCGCCATAATCGGCTTGAGTCACATTTTGGACTACCAAAAAATTAAACAAAAAAGCCAAAAAACTCGCGACTGCATTCCCGATCAAATTAAGCGCACTTTGCCAATAAAAACGCTGGAACTGAGTTGACTGTTTTGCTCTCACAAGACTCATTATACCACCAACCTATTTTCCCCACAAATCCAGCGGATAAACCCCTTGTTTGATCAAAGAAGCTATCGCCTCCACCGTGGTGCGTTTGTCCTGTGCATAAGTGACGCCAAACCAATGACTCTGCGTGGGCAAAACTTGCATTTGAGCGATTTGGTCTTGAATTAAATGATTCACCACATTGGGCGTAAAAAACTCAAGTTTGTCGTCGTGGCCATGAGCTTGAATAAATGTACACAAATCTTGCTCTAAATAGTCAAAAAAATCTGGTGTAAAGGCAAAAAGCACCATGGATACTAAACGATTTTTATCAATTAAGTGATCAATATTTTGCTTGTCACGACTCACAATTTGCCCCTCAACCCAGCCAATTTTGGTGTGTTCATGGATAGAAGTCAGCCGCATATTGCCATCGGCCATCAAAAGCCCCCGCGACACCCAACCATTGGGCGACAAAGTGTGAGCCAACTTATAACCTACCACGGCATAATGAGCACGCGAGTCCACCGGCAGACTTTCCAACCACTTGGCAGTATCCTTCAAAGCCTCACGACCATAAAAGTCATCCGCACTAATGACTGCAAAAGGCTCGTGGATCAAATCACGAGCCACCCAGACTGCATGACCCGTACCCCACGGCTTAGTGCGTGTAGTCTGCAACTGACAGCCAACCGGCAAATCATTCATTTCTTGATTGACAAATTTGATCTCTATATCAGGAGAAAACTTGTCACCATTAAAATGGCGACAAAATTCAGTGGCAAAATCTGACCGGATCACAAAGACAATCTTGTTAAAACCAGCTTGAATAGCATCATAAACTGAATAGTCGATTAAATATTCGCCATTGGGACCAACGCTATCAATTTGCTTGAGTCCGCCATAGCGCGACCCCATACCCGCCGCCATAATCAGAAGTGTTTTTCTCATACGCTATATTGTACCATAAACCCATCGTTTTGTATCAAGTAAATGTGAAAGCCAACGGCCTTGTTTTTTTAAAACGCTTATGTTATAATGACTATTATGGCAAAAAGCAAAACCACCTCCAAAAAGAAAACTACCCTTGGGACGAAAAAACCGCACTGCCCACTAAACAAAAAACCATTCCTGCTGGTGTGCTGGTAGTGGTCAGTATTGGCATTATAGTTGTTATTGTGTGGCTTTTGGGCACTTACACTCGCGATTATCTCGATCATGACGCTCAAGTACGTGAGCGCAAGGCTGCTCTCGAACGAGCTCGTTATTAAATTTGCTCACCGATTTCATCATTAATTGCGGTATAATACCCACTATGCTGCAGTTAAAATCTGGTTTACCGGTTGTTGACCCAGTGTTCCCTTCGGGGAGTGTAAATATTTGTTTTGCCACTGACCAAAATTACTTACCTTTTTTGGCAGTCACTATTCTCTCACTGCGCGATCATGCCGATCCTCACTGCAACTATGATATTTGCATTCTCAATGATGGTCAATTGGACACTAGTCGTTTCCCCTTTGACAAATTGCAAACCGATCACTTCAAAATTCGCTTCCTCACTATGGACTTAAAAAAATACCCTTATGACTTTAGCACTCACTTGAGTGGCTATTATACCATCGCTACTTATTATCGTTTTTTTATTGGTGAAATTTTCCGTCGTTTTGATAAAATTCTTTATCTTGATACCGACATGATTGCTATGAGCGATCCCCAGGAGCTTTTCGCCCTCCCGCTTGACGATAAAATTTTTGCTGGTGGTACTGATCGGTGTCATTTTTTACCTATCGAAGACAATTGGCGCTCTTACGTGGCTACTACTCTTGGCATCCCCCTGGCGCAGTATTTTTGTGCTGGGATTATGCTGATGAATATTGCCAAAATGCGCGCGGCACAACTTTTGATACGCTCACTACAAAAACTTGATGAATTAGGAACACCCCAGCTAGTTGATCAAGACGTACTCAATAGTCTTTTTGCCGATAAAACGCTAGTCTTACCACCATGCTGGAATGTGATGTGGAGTGTGTTTTTGCAAGGCAGTAAGCGTGAACAAACTCTTTACAAAAAACAAGCCTTACCCGCCAAAATCATTCATTATGACTCCAAAGTCAAGCCTTGGAACACTCCTAGTGCATATTTGGCCGACCATTGGTGGTATTACGCTCGCCAGTTGGGACTCACTCCCAAAAAACTGACGTGGGATTAAATTGCGAGTCATTGATTAGGGGGCACGCTACCAGGACTCCCCATCAGCTGACGCTGACCGCGATCACCACGTCGAGCCGCGCCGCTTGCTTCCCCAGACCGATTACCACCAAAACCACCGCCGGGATTCATACCGCCGCCGCCAAAACCGGTGTTTCCGCCCACACTGATAGCGTCTTGGGTGACAGTTTGCGTTTGCGCGCCCACGCTCACTGTATAAGTCTGACCGACTTGAAGTTCAGGATGCGAAAAAACGACACTATTACCAGTTTTTTGCACTCTGTACGAGACTAATTCTCTCTGGGAGCTATCACTAATAGTCAAAGTCTGACCACTGGTATAATTGGTGGCAAAATTAACTTTAAATGCGGCTTGAGTTGAATTGGCCGAAAAAGTCTCCGCCATGCCCGACGAGCCTAAAGCCAAAATTGTCCCACCATGAATCACAATATCGCCGCCGCTTTCCGAACCTGAGTCCAAAGCACCATTGCCACTATTAGTGGGCCCGTCAATAATAATATCACCACCATTGATAATTAAGTTGCCGTTGGAATCCAAACCATCGCCATCAGCGTGCACTCGTAGTATGCCACCGTCAATTTGCAACCAAGCTAAATCTTCATTACTGACAGTCACTGTCTGTCGCCAACCAAAATCCTGGCTCTCACCGTTGCTAGCATTAAAACCATCATCTTGGGTAGTAACATCGTAGTTGCCACCAGTCACATAAATCCGCGCTCCTTCAACTCCTTCATAGCTAGCAGTCACTTGCAAATCTCCACCTTGTAAATAGACGTTATTGTCAGCATGGACGGCATCATCACCGGTAGTGAGTGTGATTTGCCCACCGGCCAGAGTGAGATCGCCATCACTATGCAGAGCGTCATCGCGACAATCCAGCACCAGTGTTCCCGCCATAATGGCCATGCTGCTCCCAGCCTTCAGACATTTGGCTGACGCCTCGCCATCTTCATCGGTATAATTGACATCACGCTGCCTAGTGGCCAAATCTGGCGGCTCAAAACGGGTCTCATTAGACAAATTTTGATCAAAATCACTAAAATTTGGCTGTAAATCAATATTTTCCATTGGTGATAAATTACCCCATTCTGGTGGCATCGGCGGTCTGTCGCCACTACTAGCCAGCATAGCAGTAAAATTTTCCCAGTTGTCATCTTCTGATGGGGGACTCGCAAAAGCGCGCGCTTGCTTGTCATCGCCAGTGTCAGTAGTCGCTTCCGGTCTCATCGCCCCCGGGCCAGTTTCTTGATGAGAACTAGCGGCCGCACTGCCACCACCAGTCATGATGGTAAAATGACCACCATTAAGCGTTAGATCGGTTTCGGCTTGTAAACCATCACCATCAACGTCAAGAGTAAACTGACCATCATTGATGACAATATAACCTTTGTCAGCTTTGGCGATATTATTAGCTTTAATACCCTCGCCACCACGCAAATCAAATTCACCAGTAGCGATCCGCACCGAGTCTTTGCCCAAAAGAGTGGTGCGAGTGGCCGTGATTTGGTAGTGACCACCAGTAATCACCAGATCATCGCTGCTTCTAATCCCATGACCACCGGTCGCCGTCACACTTAGAGAGCCATCGCCATTAAAAGCCAAATCTGCTTTGGCGTAAATTGCCGCCGTCACGCCCGCGCTACTCGCCTCGGGACTGATTAAATTAGCCGCCACAATACTATTGTGAGTGTCGTCTGGGAGGGTCACAAAAACCTTGTCTGCGGCTTTAATCCAGATCGGTGCCAAGGTCTCATGACGCAAATCCACATTGTTAAGTACCAATTGTACTTTGCTATCTTGGGCGTCCACGATTACCTGCTGATTGTCCAAACTACCAGATAAAACATAGCTACCGGCGGTCACAATATGAACATCACCATTCAAAACATAAGCCCCGCCATTATGACCCAAATTGGTCAAATCATTAAGATCGATTTTGATCGCGCTCGTCTCACTCCATGAACTATCATAATCGCGAGCCGAAAAGCTACCGCCACGATCAGCACCGCCATCAGAAATAATTTTACTCACACCCAGCCGCTCACTATTGATAAAGATCACTGTTAAAGCTACCGTCGCCGCTACAATGAGACCGCAAATCAAATCTGTATGTCGATGCAGAGACCAATTCATGAATGCCTTTACATGTATTCACCATTAAAACTAACCAATACCGCGCTCGTCACGCCATCCAGCTGACTCAATTCGTTGACAAAATCTGTCCGGCCATCATTAAGGCGCAGTTCGTAGGTAAGTTCAAACTTGCCCGCACGAGCCGTTTTACTTTTGAGATTGACCTTGCTTGCTTGGGCTCGTAAAATTTTATCTGCCATTTGCTCACTTACATCCCCATCACAAGTAATAATGGCCATAAAAGGCTTGGTCTTGGTTTGGCGATTGGCAAAAAGCATGATCACCACTCCGATCAGCAAACTACCAAAAACTCCCAGCGGGAACATACCGGCAGCCAGCACAATGCCGACCGCAATTGACCAAAAAAGGAAAGCAATGTCCAATGGCTCTTTGATTGCTGCCCGAAAACGAACAATTGACAACGCCCCCACCATACCCAAAGAAAGAACAATATTGGAAGTCACGGCCAAAATAATAAGCGTGGTAATTAGCGATAGGGCAATCAAAGTCACCCCAAAACTGGTGGAATACATAACCCCTTGATAGGTCCGGCGGTACACCCAAAATATAAAAACACCAATGCCGAAGGCCAAAAGCATCGCCAGTACCATATCAAACATTGATACCGCGGTGACATTTTCCAAAAAACTCGACTTAAAAATATCACTTAAACTCATTTTTCCTTTCTCTCTTGCATTTTTTATTCATTGTTTTCATACTATTATTACATATTGCCATCAATTCCTAACCAAACACCCGGCAATTGGCGTACTTAGAAAATGGTGCTGTTCGTCGCCCCGTCAGTTGTACGACTGCCTTCACTACATCGGGCAAAAAAGTATCCCATTTCACCTCCATCACTGCTGGGTTATCAGGCACGCTGACCGTAGGTAAATCAGGACTTAAGGCCTCAGTGCTCGTCACCCCCGTACGCAAGTCATAATCCAGAGTCACCCGCACACCACCAGCAGGATAAAAATAAGCCTCGCGTTGATAATCCACGATAGTCTTGGGACGCAAACCTTGGGTGAGCATTTTGTAGTAAAGCTCGCGCAACAAATCAAACTCACTGTCAGCCAACCACAACCAATCGCCAGCGATTATTTTTTGTGTTTCTTTGCTGGTTAGTGGTGCCATTGTTTTATTGCCAACACTATTCCACTTGTATTTTTTCTCCAAGCGAATAAATGACAAATCGTGATTGTAATAACGAATGCGAAACTTCTCACGTTTATTAACACCATCAAGTTTTTCGCGCAAAGCTTTATTTTCTGGAGTGTCAAAATAAAGACTCCTGATAAAATAAAGTCCATCGCCATGCAAAGAGTAGGGGTCAGGAGTCAGCACCGAGCGCAATCGTGTGCGTAAAATCTGCAAATCCATTTGATTAATGGCAATTTTCCACTCGTAGCGATAATCTCGCAAACCTTCAACACTCATGAGAAGTATTATACCACATCTAGTTTAAAAAATAGTTAAAATCCATACTAATTACATTAACTAAAAATCATTTAAGAGTCATTGGTCACCAACCGAAACACTGCCCGCTACCAACTTAGTGCGGAGATCTGTGCGTAGCTCGGCACTAGAGTGCGGAGCTCGGCGCACAGCTCGGCACTAAAGCGCCAAGCTGTGGCGGACGGCGACTTTCTATCAATACCGAATAAGTGAATTAACTAACAAAAAACTGACAATTATCAACAAAAAACATTTTATGTGGTCACAAAAGTAGGATAAATTAAACCAGTGGTAATTGCTTGTGGACGCAAGTCTTCAATTTCTGCCAAACCCACTTTACCCCAATACAAATCACGAATATCATGAGTGGGATCACGCAAATAAGCCGCCACTTGATGATAGCCTTCCCAATAAACCAAATCCTTGGTAAATCCCCCGGGCTGACTGGTATCGCGAACACCCCGCTTGACGCGCAAACTATTGGTAAAAGCGCGCGCCGGCGATAAACCTAAACGCAAATTTTGCTGGTACACCGTCTTAAAATCCGCCGTCTGTGCTAAATAAACCAAGGTATAAAGCAAAGCAGCTTGTCGCAGATCGGGATTGTTTTTATCCTTACTATTATAAATGGCCAGACCTTCTTCTGTTTTTTTCCAGTATTTTTGACGTTGACGCATCTGTGCGTGCCACGGCTGGTGCTCATCATTGAGTCGACGCAAAAGATGGGTTTGGATTTCGTGATTGAGGACACTGACGAATTGCTCTTGACTGACTTTGGCCGGCCACTGGACGCTGAGAGTCAGATCATCGCGCATCATAAAGCGACTATTTTGCTGGCGACTTTTGACTAAAGTAATGGGTGCCATGCCCAAGCGCACGCACAAATCTCGCAATAAAACTTCCAGCTCAATAAAACTCAAGGGGTGATCAATCACACTCGTCGCTTTGAGAGAGTGTTGATGCAAATAAGCTTGTGAGTGCTCATACTCCAAGCGGCTAGGAAGGCCATATTTGGTCAAAACAGCCAGTGAATAATCTCGAGCATAAACAAACTGAGGATTGTAATCACCCCCACGCTCCCAAAATATTTGCTTTTGTTCGTCTAAATTTAATGGTACCAAATTACTAATCAAACTCACCCCAGTATTATACCATATCAGACACTACTTTTTACCCCATTTTGGCAAGCGCAACTTGAAGCGCTGATTTTGATAATCGACAATATCGGAAAGTTTTTCAATTTCGCGTGAACTATTACCCAGACGAATATAAAATTTTTCTTGCTTGACCCCATTTTTGTCCGTAATATTGGTATATAATGCCGAGTGACCTTTTTTGACTTTGACCACGCAGACTTCTTTATTTTCCAGCACCGGAAAAAAGATTTCAATCCTTCTGGCGGCAAAATGTTGACCGTAAGCCTGAGAAATCATCGCTCGCAAGTGTAACTCAAAACCATCTTTGTCAGGTTTTTTGAGCGTGGTGTAGTCATTTTCCAACCCCAAGACGCGAGCATCGTCGCTCACCCCAATAATTAATAAACCACCATCAGTATTATTGAAAGCGGCTACACTTTTGAGAATCGCATGTTCCAAATTTTTGTTGAGTTGTTTTTGATTGAGATCAAACCGCAGTGTAGACTTGAACTCGAGTCCCGCATTTTCCCCATTTTTGATAATGTCCTTGATCTGATTGGTAAAATAAAAGCGTTTGGAATAACGAGCATAGTAATAGAAAAAAGTTAGCAAATTGGCCGCAATAAAAATCAAAAGCACCCAAGTGATCCACGATGTGCGAATGCCCCAAAAGCCAAAAGGCTCAACTTCAGGCACAATAATGGCCAACAAATTATACTCAGTACGCGTGACTGCCGGCGAGATTTTGACCCAATACGTCTGACGATCTAGCTGATAGGGGAAGATATCTCGTCCCGTCTCAAGATATGTTTGCCACAAGTGATTATCCAAAAAACGTCCGCGCCGCTCGGCCAAAAGACCACCGGGTATATTCTCACCGTCAAGAGGCAACAATTCTGCCTCGAGGCTGGCTTGTAGCGACATGGTCAAATCCCAAAAGTAAAGCTGATGAGTAGCGTGACTGCTAGCAAAAGTAATCGCTCCAATTTGTTTTTGATGAGGCCGCAAAGCCGTAAACTCTCCCGGAAAATCTATTGCCGCCAAAAAATATACTTTTTCGCCACTATCATCTTGTGTCAACCAAAAAAGTGCGATTTCACGGGATTTTTCTGGTTTGGCGGCATACCAATAGATCTGATCGGGTGGAAGTTCTTGCGTCAAAAGCCAAGCGACAAAATCCTGGTCAACACCGGTTTCGAGCTGCCAAGTCACGTCACCAGTATCTTCATCTCGAGTGGGACGCGCGAGCCACTGATTATTGACACCGACACGGCCAAACTGTAAATATTTGAGCGCTGGCAATTGTTTCAAGGTGGGAGTCAAACTGGCGACAAATTGCTCGCCGTCTGTCTCGCTAGTCACTTCGCTCACAACTCTGGTAGCAAGATTTCCTTGATAATCCAACCAAAAATATAAACTATCATAAGCAGGATAAAATTGCGTGACAAATTCATTTTCCACGCGCTCCAGCTCATCACGATTGATCAGCAAATGAATTTGCCGACTACTCAATAAATATTGAGCCACCAGAGCCAAAACCACAAAAACTAACAACCAACGCGCTCGATCAAACAGTGTCCGACCGCTGACATCCCGCACTTGAAAAGGCTGGAGAAGGCGATTGTTCTGTACTGACTGCCAAAAAGGTATTTTTGCCATTTGCTCATATTTTACCCCAAAAAATACTATTTTGAGAGGCAATTTGCCAACAAGACAAAAAACCTTGGCACACGCGCCAATGTGACCACAGATGTTCACTGCTTGACCCGCAAACATCATTTTGCCTTAGCAAAATGTGCACATGTGAGGTATAATAAGCAGTATTAACAATGGAAGCATCGCCTAGCGGCTATGGCAACAGTCTTGAAAACTGTCGGGGTTTCCCCGTCGTGGGTTCGAGTCCCACTGCTTCCGCCAAACCTTTCTCGTTTTGGCATAACTTAAATATCGACTCACCTAAAATCTGCATCAAGCGGATTTATTGTTATGAGACGATATTATAACATACAAATTGATACAAATGTGACTAATTTCACTGATGGTGCCGATCTTTTGTGTCGCGAAATCAAGAAATTACACTCATGGGAGCGTATCAGTGTTATTAAAAATTTGCTCCAAAAAGGCTTAAGTCAAGCAAAAATTGCCAAGATTCTGGGAGTAAGTCCTCAATCAATCAGCCAACTGTTAAAACAAAATCCCACAAGAAAGGAAGACCATGAGTGAAGTCGTTTTGTCATTATTTTGACTTTAGTGTTTGTCAGCATCCTTTTTATCCTTTCTGGCGAACCAAGTATAAAGTAGTTGTGAGTTTCACAGATGACTTTAAGGAATTAAAGCCATTCAATGAGACAAACGTAATAGTTCTTTGACATCGGGTGGCAAATGGCAAGCGGGGTTTTCGTTTTTTTCGCCCCGTTAGACATAATCATTAATAATTTCTAACTTTTTGCACCGCAGTTATGCTTTAGTTTGTCTTTGGCATCTTGTCAGCCAGTCGCCCGATGGTCCAAAGATAGGTGGACATATGAAAACAAGATTAATACAAACAGACTTTTGGAATGATGAGACCATCCAAGAATTGTCATTGGAAGCACAGCACTTGTATATTTTTCTTTTGACGTGTCCGCAAATAAATTTGTGTGGGATTTTCAAGCTATCTGCTCGACAAATTTCACTGATGTGCAACCTAAACCGCGACCAGCTAGAAAAGGCAGTCAGTGAGCTGACAGCTATTAATAAAGTCCACTTCTTTGATGGCTTTGTATTTGTCGTCAATGCTTTAAGCAAGAACGGTTATCTGATTTCCAGCAAAACCACAAAGGCTTGCCTCAAGCAATTAGCCGAAATTCCAACTGAGGTGAAACAGCATTTTTCGCAAGTCTCAGGTAAAAATTTAGATAATCCACTGTCCGAACAGAAAGATAGTGTATCGCCAAAAGTAAAAAAAGAAGATACTGTATCGGTGGACTATCCATGTGCCATGGATAGTACTAACATTAACAATAACAATAACATTAAAGAAAAAGGGGGTGTGGGGGAAAAGGAAGAACTAATTTTAGTAAATTTGCACCCAACTCTCGAAAGTGTTGGCGAAGTGGAAATCAACGAGATCGTCAAATTGTATCATGTGCGGCCGGATTTTGTCCGCTCCAAACTTGATGACCTTAAGCATTATTGCCGATCTACCGGTAAACAATACGTTGAATACATGGAAGCATTGATGCGTTTTGTCAAAAATGATAAACATTTTGAGCAAAACGTCATTAAAGCTGATATACCGTCAGCGTATGTCAATTTGCCACCTAAAACTCCGGCAAGTCTTGAGCAGCAACAGGTCGCCAGGCAGGCTTTGCCGCCAGCACTGCGAGCGCGCATCGAGCGCAAATATCCATTGAGAGGGGAAAATGCAAACTAGACTCATTGATACTCACGAGATGCTGCAACGCAAAAATATCGTCATGACAAAATTGCTAGAGTATATTTATGCGCGTCTGCAACAAGCCATTCGCGAATGTAAACAAGCACCTTTGGATAAAGATGGCCTGAAAGATACTCGCAAAGTCAATATAGCTGGCTTTTGTGTTCAACTACTAAGCGATATTTCCCGAGAAAAAGAAAAAATTATCAAGAAAGGAAAATAATGTCCAGATCTCGTTTCTATCCAACTAAAGTTACCAAAAAGGTTTTTGAGGCGATCAAATTAGATTTAACTTGTTACCACCCCTATAGCTACATCAAAAACAGATATAACATCGCCCGCGAGACATTGAGAATAATCAAGAGCTGTAATTCATATGAAATGTACAAAAAACATTACGCAGATAAACGTCATCGCCGTTTAGCTTTGAAAGTTTGCCTAACCAACGAAAATATTGCTGCCCTTGCGAGCGAGCAGCAAGTAATTCGTGACCGAATAGATATACAAGCCCTAATTGCTCGCCAAATGAGCGGCACGATCAACAAATTACGCTTGGCAGTTTTGTTGACTGAGATTAGTGTAGCGATGATTCTTGTCGGATTGTTAATGAGAATGTATTGAGTCAAAAAAGAAAGGTTAAAATGTCCAGAAAAAATAATACTTCACTTGTACTCAAAGATGTACCTGTCATTGACGTGATTATCGTCAAAGGGCGAGTATTTCATTGGGTACAAAACAAATCTGACTGGAAGGTGCAAAAGCCCAAAGACCATCAATTTATTGATAGTCTACTTAAAATGTTTGAGTCCGGTATCGATAAGTTGTCAGATTATTGTCGCCTGGCCCGCTCAAGCCGGTTGAAAGGCTTTTATGTTTAAGCGGTGGCGAGCGGCAAAACTATCAATCTGTCGGTTTCTTTTGTGCCAAATTGAACCTGATATTGATAAAATCATTGGTGAGTCAATTGGACAGGCTATTGATGAAAAGATGAGCGAGTGGGAAATAGCTTTGCTATCGCTTCAAGCAGAGGTGGCTGAAGATTTTGACGGTGGACTCTTACACGGCGTGCCTAGCGTGGCAGCATTGCGTGAAAAAATCCGCAAAGAAACAAGGGCCTGGAAACTTGCCCAGCTGCGCGAAAACAAACTGTCAAGAATCATGAATGTGGATCATCAAGGACAATTAGTCTCTCGCGCCCGAGGTTTGGTTAAAATTGACTCCACACGTGAGCGGGAGCGCGTGATTTTTGACAACGCTTTGCTTGAGGTCAAAAAGGCCAAAAACGCTTTTAACCAAGCGCTAGTGATTCTTTATGATTTGCAGCGCTCCTTTGACCTTGAGTACCGCGTGCACAACGTGTTGGATTTTGAAGAAGCAATCGAAAAGGAAAGTAGAAATGAATAAATGTCAAGATATGATTTTTCCAGCGTACAAGGAGAGATTAGAGGTGGCGGCTATCAAGCTGGTCCGACGATTTTGCAAGTGGGCAAGTGGTCATTTGAAGAATCAAAATCGGGCAAGCCATATTTACTGATGGAGTGGAACAAAGAAGGGGTTATCCGAGACGACGGGCGGCCGTTTACCTCATCCCGATTGTATTTTTCCTCCCCTAAGGCGATTCAAATCGCCCGCGGGAAGCTCCACGATCTTTGCGACATCCTCAATGTAGACTATGATGCTGATCTAATGACCGATGATGATTACATCATCAACTTTGGCGAAAAACTGCACGGTCGAAGTTTGAATGCCGAACTGGTGGAAACTGGCGGCAAAAGTGAGAAAGGGCTTCCGTTTTTAGGTGTCCGTTTGCGTGGACAAGATGGCCAAAAGGTAGATTTGTTTATAAAGGAAAAAGGTGATGCCAATTATAGTTCGCCTCGACACAAACATCCAAGTCCCCGTATGGAAGACATGGACACGCAAGATAGCAGCGACATCCCATTTTAAGGGCAAAAGCGAAGAAAGATGAAATGCAAGTACAGCTAAATCTTGACACGGTCAGTTTGCAGGAGTTGTTAGCAGCGACAGCAGAAGGTTATCGCTCACGTATGAACACCTTATCTGCTTGTGTCGGGCGGATAAATGAGCTTTTGGCTCAAATTGAGAAAAAGTCTAACCTGGAAAATGATTTAAACGCCGCAAAAACGGCTCAAAAACAGATGGATGAGACCCACAGCCAACTTGAAAAAGAAAACAGTAGGCTTTTTGAAGAAAATGCGGCACTTAAAACTGAAATTCAAAAACTCGAAGAACAATTGAATAAATCGACGACAAGAGAGGAAATTTTATGATTACCGAACAGAAAAAACAGTTGTCAAGGGTAAACGACCACAAACCCACTATTCGCCAGTTGATGGCCAAACCACCGCTGTCAAAAGGAACAAAAATCCATGCTGAAGATATCTGCGTCACCTTCAAATACAAGCGCTATCGCCAGTTGCTTTACCTTAAGCGTGACAAGGCAGCTGAAGATCAAGAGCTGAGGATGCTTAATGAACTGAGAGTCTTTCGGCGCAACATTGAGTTGCCGTCATTTATAAGTGAGTACGGACTGGATAAATAACGATGAAAGCTGTGTAGACAAATTGTCTAATGACTGGTGAAAATTCACCAAAATTCACCACCCCCTACTTGAGGTAATTTGAAAAGTTTCGGGTCGGCAAAAAAGACAAAATGTGAACAACTAAATATGCCAAAAACAGCCAAACTAACCACCATCCCCAAACCACAAAAGCAAGCGATTGCTATTGCCATGAGAAGTGAAGGGGTGAGTTTACGCCAAATTGGCAAGACTCTAGGCGTTGACCACGTCACGGTGAAAAACTGGACCAGCAAAGAAGCAGTGGGTAATCGTCTGGCAATTGTGGCAGCATCTTATCAAGAGGAATTGGCCGAGCGTAACAAAGGACTTTTGGATTTGGCGCTCACGAGACTTGAGGAACTGATACCAAAATCTGAATCAATCAGTGAAGTGCTTAAAGCGGCTGAGTTTGCTCGGGGCAAACCAGAGCAACAAGCTGGTAATAATGTACAAGTGAATGTGACCGGGTTTGCACCAGCGGCCAAAATAAAGGATCAATATGGGGAGTTTTAACTACCAGAAGTTCTGTGCCGATCACCTGACTGTCATCAACAAACAGGCAGAGCGTGTTCCGTTTGTCTTGAATGGCGTCCAGGAGAGATTCCTTCGTGAGCGAGGACGCCTCAACCTGATTCTAAAAGCACGTCAACAAGGATTTTCGACGCTCTTGGTCGCTATGGCTGTAATCCGTTTCCTTTTTCAAGAAAACTTCTACGCCATGATTATTGCTAACGATGCCGACAATGCCATTGGTCTGCTTGACCGAGCCAAGTTTTTTCTCAAGTCAGCGGAAGAATCGTACGGAGCAAAGGTACCCCTTAAATACAATTCACGTTATGAACTGCACAATAGCGAAAATAACGCTACAATCTTGATTGGCACGGCGCAAAATGTAGACGTAGGCCGATCAAAAACAATTCACTTCCTCCACGCTAGCGAGGCAGCGTTTTTCCGTGACCTTGATCGGATCTTATCATCAGCCTTGCAAGCCGTTCCAGAAACTGGTGAAGTTTACCTGGAGTCTACGGCTAATGGTTTTAATGAATACAAAAAGCTCTGGGACGCAGCAGTATTGAAGGAAAATAATTTTACACCGTTGTTTTTCCCGGCGTCAGCCTTTTATGAGTCTGAATATTTGGAAATTAAGAAAAAAGAGCTAGGACGGTATTTTCCTCAAGAATATCCAGAGACGTCAGAGGAAGCATTTTTAACCAGTGGCGACACGTATTTTGACAAGGAAGCACTTGAGTATTATTTGAAAAATGTAAAGGAGGTTCAACATGATTAGCAATAACATACATTTACACCTAGGAAATACCTGGGAAGTTCCTAGGTACTGCTTGTAGCTAAGTTCATATAAAAATTTGTAAACATGAAAGGAGATATGTCACAAACGCTTAGAGAACTGATAAACAAAACTAATCTCAACCGCATTAACCTGCATGTAGTGGCGTACGATGGTGCTGAAGGGTTTATTACTGACTACCCGTCAGCGGAGGCTTTGGAGGCGGAACGCCTTGACCACTTCGTGGAGGTGACGGCTGACCACAGTATGAAAGACAGCAAACCTGTCGTTAAAGTGAAATTATTAAAAAATAGGAAGGAAAAATGAACAAATTTGAAAATTTTACAGAAAGCGAAATTAGAAGCTATGATCTTGACGGGAATCTTATCAAGAGATTTTATGAAAAATAAGAAAGGGGAAAATGAAATACTTTATATCAATGCCGATGAATGGAGTGCCAGACGACATAATAAATACTGTCATGCGAGAAGTTCGAGATTACATAAGTCAAAGAACTGGCGGAGAGTGGATCAATAACATCATTTCTAGCGATTTACAACACCCGCTAGAATATCTTGGCGAATCTATTAGGCGTATGGCGCAAGCAGACGCTGTATTCTTCGTATCAATTGATTCAAGAGAGTTACAGTATAGATGGATAGACAGAAGAGGTTGTAATGTTGAATTTGTTGCCGCTAAAGAGTATGGGATAGATTGCTTTTATTTACGTGCAATTGAAAAACCAAATAACTCATATGAAATAGTACAAGAAACAGGTAATGTAAGAGCTCACCATGAAAGAATTAGTTGGGATATGTGAAAGGTTAGATTTGTATGAGCAACCAATTCCGACAATACCGAGATTTTCAAAAGGGAGAGTTTATTCTGGCGTTTGCTGACACTGCGGTCGGTGGTCACGATTACTGTGCTTGTCAATTCCTCTCGCAAGATCAATTAGACGTCCCACTGGTTTTTCACTCACAAGTTTCAGCGACCTTAATGACGCCTGCTTTACATCTAAAACTTGAAGAAATCTATGACATTACTGGCGTGCAGCCCTGTATTGCCTATGAACGTAATAACGGTGGGCAATTTGAGCTGGAGCGACTAAGCGTCCTAAATAAAAACCAGAAATATTATATTTATGAACAGCGTGACAAAGATGGTCAACCGAATGGCAAGCTTGGGTGGGATACCAATGCAGCCACGCGACCAAAAATGCTCCAAGAGCTGCAAGAGTGTATCAACGCCAAACTCATTACACTTTATGACGAGCCGACAGTCAATGAGTTATTTTCGTTTATAATCTCAAAGTCTGGTAAACCAGAAGCAGAAAAGTCAGCTCATGACGATCTAGTCATGTCACTGGCTGGCGTGTGGCAGTTGTACCAAAGTGAAAGCAAGCCTCAAAAGATAGATTACACTCAGTTTTCGCGAAGTTTGCCAGACCAACAGCTGTTTTCAAGAAATGGGTTGTTTTAATTCGTTTTTATTTTTAGATCTAATCAAGCAGATTATGTTTATAAGATGCATGATGCCGATGATAACACAAAAACCGATATTGCCATTATAAAGACTAGCTGCCAATCCTAAAATAAAAAACAAAATAAACAGCGGCACGAATCCAGTTATAAAAAAAGAGCCAATTCCAATGACACTCATAATAAAACCCCAAAAGTGATAGTTGTATACCAGTTCTATGAAAGTGAAAACCATAGTAATATTTGTTAAGTATATTGACGTACGATAATATTTGTTTACATTATTTTTTGACATTTGTTCTTTCATTGTCTAAAATGTTTGGATTGTTATATAAACTCTGGACATGCTGTCTGGCGTAGTTTTCCGAACATCATTGGCTCGTTACAACCACGTGTATTATACCACAATCAAATACTGTATCGTTATTGTATTGTGACTCTATCTATACTCTATCCATATACTATTTTTAACTCTGGCTTGACAACAGACACAAAATAACTATAACTACACTCATGCTGATGACCGTTGATGATATCCAAAAACAAATCCACGTAATGTATGAAGGTGACGTGGATGCACCTGCCAATACTAGCGATGAAGATTATCAGATCCGCTTGCGCCTGATTAACCAAGCCATTGCCGAGTGGGAAGCAGTCCCCAATGTCTTATGGCGAGAATTGGTTAAAGTGATTGTCACAACCTGCCAGACTGATGAGGAGAATATGAGTTTAGATTTGCCGGCGGATTTTGCCAAGATGTACTCAGGTTACATCACCATTGCGGATCAAAAAATCCAGGAAGTGCCTATAGAGTATGTGACGGCAAAAATCGGTGAAGATTCAATCGAGCCTTTCTTTTATGTCACTGGCAATTCTGCCCAAGGTTATAAGGCGAATTTTATCAACCTGGATGCGTGCGAGGGTGCAATTATCAGCTATAGCTATATCAAGCAGGCAGAAGCCATGAACACCCCAACTGATGTCCCAGAGCTTTCAGATCCCACCTATATCATTCACCGGGTAGTAGCTGAACTTTTTGCGCAAGATTCAGATCCTAAATCTACCCGTGAGCTGTCGATCTCTCAGTCGCTTTTAGAGCAGATGATTGTCCGCAATAGCCTCACCTCTATCGATGGCGAGAACACTTATGAAAGGAGTTAGTCATGCCTTTCTCTGTCAGCGCAATGGATTCGGAACAACCCAAAGTCAATTTACAAATTGACAAATTTGAAGGTGTCAACAATCTGGTGCGCGACGCTCGAACTAAGCCGTCAGAGGCCGTGACTGCACTTAATCTTTACCAAGTGGAGGATGGTGTCTGGACACCCAGACCCGGAACAATTCAATTTGGTCAAGCCTTGCCTGGTAGTGACAATTCAGTAATTAACGGCGCGGCCGAATATGTAACCACCGATACTCACAACAATGAGGTGCGATCAATTATTGTCGTTATTGACGGGAAACCATACAAATCTACCGATGCGGGAGAAACTTGGGTGCGGATTAACGGTACAACTTTTGATGCGACTGCCAAAATTCGCTTTTTGCAACTAGGCGGTCAGATGTATATTTTTAATGGAATCAATCCTTTGGCCATTTATGAAGGCTCGACACTGACAACTTATGCTGGCATCTCGGCGCCCACAAATCTGTCTGCCAGTCTTGGCAGTGGTTTGTCAGCCGGCAGCTACAAACAATACTATCAAGTGACAGCGATTAATGACGTGGGTGAAACTGCCGCTTGCAGTGAAATTTATATTGCTACCTCCAAAGAGCGAGATATGTGGTCAGCTGGCAACAACGAGAGTGTAGTTTTAAGCTGGACTGCCGTTTCTGGAGCTACTGGCTATCAAGTGTATTGGTCGGATATTTCAGGCCATGAAAATCTGCTTGCTCGGGTCACTACCAACTCATTCACTGATGACAATACCAATACTGCCAATCCTTACGTCGACACGCCTGACGACAACACCACCGCCGCCCCAGTTTTCGCCAGCGCTTGGATTAGTGATAATGCCATTTACGCTACCAATGATCCTGAGCATCCTTATCGAGTTTATCGCACAGGAACAGGGGTTAATTTGGGCAAGTTTAGCGCATTTTATGATGGATTTTGGATCGATTTGGAACGTGGAGGGCGTGAAAAACCCAAAGCGGGACGACATTATCAGTCGGGTAGCGGTGAGGGGCGCTCGACAATTTTTTGCTCAACCCCAGAAGGACATGGTAGTGTCTGGCAAATTGTGGTGGACACGGCAACTGTGGGTGAAGATTCTTTCCCCGCACCAGCTGCTTATAAAATTACAGGCTCAGTAGGGACAGACTGTGTCGATGGTGTCATCAATGTAGAAAATGATGTATTCTTTCCCAACAAGCAAGGTATGTACGCACTTGGACCGGAAAAAAACTATTTTGGAATATTACGAACAAATAACTTAGCCGCGATAATTATCGAGTACTGGAATAGTCTTAAAGGTGGGAAAATCAAGGATATTGCCGCTTATTATTGGAAAAACAAGGTGCTTATATCAGTCTCCACAGATGGTATCACCAATAACCGCACCATTATTTACGACCGCGAACGTTTGCGCTGGTATACAGATTGGTCGATTGGCTTTCGCTCGTTTTTTGAGTTTACCGATAGCGCCGGAACATCACACTTAATTGGCATCCACGAACATGGTAATACTCTGACTGAAATTTCCGAAAATGTCAAAGGTGATTTGGGAAAACCATTTCGCTGTATTTATTTATCTGGGCGGCTGCCTCTTAATAAATCCTGGAATAAATTTGCGAAAATCAAAAAAGCCTACGTGATGCTTGGGCGGCTGCGAGGGACAGTGAAATTTTCAATTTTGGGCACGCTTAAGAAAAAGGGTTACGCGGCCCTGGCCTCAAGAGCGATTTCCATTTCGCTTTCCGGAGCAGGAATTGGCTGGGATGTGATTGGTCTGTCCTTAATGGGTGCAACCGATGGCAAACCCGCTTCATATTCAGAATCATCAGACATCCGCTACCTTAAGGTCAACAAAAAGATCCGCGATATCCAATTCAAGCTCGAATCTGAATCCATTGACAGTGAATTTACGCTTTTAGGTCTCAAGGCCGAAGGCTTCCAAATTAACACCTCTGACCCAAGTGTTTGGAAGCTTAAAAAACAGGCTTGACAAAATCACTCAAATAACTATAAGTTGGGACATGGCAAACGCAAAATTATCACGCTTTACGTCACTATTTACGACCACACTGGCTCAAACACTCGAGGCGAGTGATACAACGATGGTTTTGACCAGTACCGAGCATCTAGTGCAAGGCTCGATGGTGACACTTACGATTGACCGGGTTGACGCCAATAATTCAGCCACGCTGTCGCAACGTGAAGTAGTGCGTGGCATTGTTTCTGACGATAACATCATTGCCCTCGAGCGTGGTTTTGACGACACAACAATTCAAGCTCATTCAACTGGTGCGATTGTAGAAGAGATTTTTACGGCCGGCGACTGGAATATCATGAAAGACAAGGTTAATAGTGTCGATGGCTTGATCACCAATGAAATCCCAACTGGCACTGTTGACGGCGCTAATACTGTTTTTACCCTTTCTCTATCCCCAGGATATCGCGGATGTAGCGTTTATCGAGGGAGCGTGCGCCTTAATCCATGCAGTCTCGATGAGAATGGCGATCCTATCACTTCTAGTGGTGATTACTATCTTGATGGCAATGAACTTCATTTCGTTGATGCACCGTGGCCGGAAACATCTTTACTGGTAGACTACAAGCTATCAGATAACGATCTGGCCTCCGCTGACACAGACTATGAGGACGGCAGTGGCAGTATTTCTGCCCTGGAGCTGCAAGAAATTCGCCAAATGTTGCAATCAGTAGTGTCACAAAACGAGCAAACAAGCCAAACCCTCTCTAGTATCCAACAAACTCAAACGGCGCAAGGTAACACGATGGCGCAAATGGCCAGTGTAGAAATGGGACTTGTCGATGACGTTTATGCCCTCAAGCGAGCCAATGGCAGTGTTGCCAATGTAACTTCAGTTGAAGAGGAACCAGTGGGACTGGTTGACGGGAGTAATCAATATTACACACTCACTTATACGCCGGTTGCACAATCACTTAAAGTCTCCCGCGCTGGTCTGCGAATGACTAAATTTAAGGACTTTGAACTAGCGCCAGCAGATTATCTACCAAGTCCAAACGACCCCAAGGTAATTAAATTTTACAATGCGCCAGACAATGTTAATTTACTTGTGAACTATGACACAACGGAAACTGTAACTTAATTAACGAGTCAGAAAGGTAAAAATGGCACTCACTAAAGTTAAATCACCAGAAGTAGATTTAGACGATCTCGGTATTGTGGCACTACAGTCTGATGTATCGACGCTGCAAACTAGTCTTGACACCCTGCAAACAACCGTGGGCGGTCACACCGCCCAAATTGGGACACTAGAGTCAAATGTTTCTACCCTGCAAACTACTACCACCGACCACGGCACGCGGATTACAGCCTTAGAGACGAACGACACAGCTCAAGATAGTGCAATCACAGCGCTACAAGCTGCTGTGGCTAATCAGCAAGGCGCAACGACATACATAGGGACGGTCAACGCCACCAATGCCGCGGTGACAGCCAATACTGGACTACTCGACACGCGAGCAAGTGAACTTGGTCGCACACCCTTGCAAGTGGGTTACACACTCACCGATACCGATGGTCATGAATGGCGTTATGAAGGCTCAACGCTGGGTTGGGTGGATACCGGTTATTTTGGCGTGCAACAAGCGACCAATTCCTCTTTGGGCATTGTGAAGGGCACTGCAACTGACCTTGGGATTAGCGTGGCTCTGGATGGTACAATGAGTGTTAATGGCTTAAGCGATGCTTTATCTGGCAAGGTGGATAAAGTCACTGGCAAAGGTTTATCCACCAACGATTATGATGCTACAGCCGTGGCGCAAGTGGCCAAAATCGCCACTCTTGAGACAGATTTGAGCAGTTTAACTTCAACCGTAAGTGGTCACACCAGCTCTATCTCAACGATTAATTCAACCATTGGCGATATCCAAACCGTTAATACGGCTCAGGGAACGGCAATTACTAATTTGCAAACGGCAATTGCAGCCATCACTTTGTCAAGTTTTGTCCAACAGGGAATTATTGATATTTTAACAGACTCAGCATCAGGAAGTGTGGCTGCATTTACGCTTAATCGGACACCACTTGTAGCTGATAAAGTTGACGTTTACAAAAATGGCCTCAAGATGGCACCAAACACTAGCGGACAAACGGATAGGGATTATACTTTAGCTAATGGTGTGGTTACTTTCAACACCAATCCTCGCGCTGGCTCAAGAATTTGGGCACAGTATTATCCCGCACCCGCATCTGGCAGCTAGATCACAAAAAGGAGTGCAATGGCGGCAACCAAAATTGATCTCGAGCAGATAAACATGGCCTCACTATTATCTGATGAGGCTAACAATGGTTTGTCTCTTGGCCAAGACGGTGGTTTATTTGCCGCAGCAAATCAATCTTCACTGCAGATTGAGGCAGGAAGCAATATTTCACTGTCTACAAACCAAAATACAGGTACTACCATCATTACTGCTACTGACACTATTTATGACGATTCAGCCCTTGTTTCTCGAGTAACTAGCATTGAGAGCACCAATACTTCTCAAGCTACAGCAATATCCGAACTGCAAACGACAATTACTGGTTTGACGGGAGCGATGGTGTATCTTGGTGATATTAATGAGTCAACGGCCGATGTCACCCAAGTGAAACTAAACAACCGCATGGTGGCGCTTGGTAAAAACAGCGCACTACAAGGCTACACGATTGTCGATAGCGATGGCAATGATTGGGTGTATGACGCGACCTCGAGTCAATGGCGTAATATTGGTTATCAGGCGATTCCGGTGGCTTCAACAACAACTCCGGGTATTGTCCAGCTTAATGATAGCATCAGCTCAACATCAACATCACAAGCAGCTACTGCTAATGCCGTCAAAACAGCGTATGATCTCGCTGCCTCTAAAGGTACTGGAACTATCACTCAAGTCAAAGCTAATGGTACAAGTGTGGCCACTTCTGGCGTCGCCAATATTCCGGCCGCAAGTACAAGTGCTTACGGTGTTACTAAGCTTTCAAGTTCAACATCGTCGACAAGTACAGCTCTTGCGGCTACAGCTAGCGCGGTTAAGGCAGCGTACGATCGTGGATCAACTGGCGTTACTAATGCGGCGACAGCGCAAAGTACGGCAGTGGCTGCCGCTAAGACATTTGACAATATGATTTGGAACGAAACACCGTCGGGCACTAAAAATGGCACCAATAAGACCTTTACGATTGCTAATACGCCAGTCGCAACAGACAAAATACATTTCAAAATGAATGGCGTCGAACTGACACAAGGGTCAAGCGCAGACTACACAGTCAGCTCGACCACACTAACTATTACTGCTAACTATCATGCACCAGAAAGCACCGACACGCTGACGGTAAGCTACGAGAAAGCGAGCTAATAATGTCATTAATTAAAATTGAGCAAATCAACAATTTATCTCAAGCACTTCAATTATATTCTAAAACCGTGAGTGGACTGGGGCATTTTTATCGTGTCGGGAAAATTGTCTATTTTGTAGCGGAACCGAATTTGAAACGCGAATCTACTATAAACGCGTGGCAAGTGTTACAAATCGGCACAATTCCCAGCGGTTACAAACCTAATTTTCCTGACGGCCAAAGTGATTTCATGGTGCCAGTCCAGAATGGCCCAATTATTGGCTTCATGATGCGTGTTTACAACACAGCAATTGATTGGTGTAATTTGTCTGGTTCGGCAATCACCGTTCCGACGACACCGGTTTTTACGCTGACGTGGTGGACAAACGATGACTATCCAAGCTAAGAAAGGACTATATGAGTTTAATAAGACTTGATCAAATCAAGAATCCGTTGGGGGGGGCGGCCTCTCAGTAGATACCGTGCCAACTGGTGGAAGCAATAATTTGGCAACAAGTAGTGCAGTAGCTAATTTAATTAAAATTGTGTCTTACAACCAAAGCGTATCACTGACAAACACACAAGGAGATAATAGAGTTGAATGGTCTGGACTCGCAGTTGATGGTTATACACCTACCCGGATATTTTCTTTTATACACGGGTATGCTGGTTCTGTACAATGCGATTGTGAAGCATATGACCTCATTGACAACACCATACATTTTGTGGGCTACGCCCGCAATCTTGATACTCCGTCACAACTAAGAACTGTCAACTTCACCTTAATAACACTCTGGATTAAAGTGAGTTAAGCAGTTCGTTTAAGTAGTTGGTCCACTCATCCAATTAGGAGAGCTATCAATAGTGTTATAATAGGTATACAACAGTCAGACTTCGACATAACAACGAATTTCTTATCTGGTCTTGCCGCAATTGTGTCATATCGTGATTATACCACATTATATCACAAAAAACATATAACCACACATAAAACGCGGTTATCATCAATAATAGCAACACAGAAAGGCATAATGGCACTTTACACAATCCGTTCCGGCGTCAACAACCACCCAGAAAGAACAGTCTTACAGTTTACCAGCGACATGGTGCGGCGAGGCGGGGTAATTTCTGGTTTTGTCACCAGTGAAAAAGCTGGCGGCGTGGGTATGAGTGTGGATGTATCCGCCGGCACCCGATTAGCAAGAGTTTTCCCCTAAAGACAGGTTGTATCACTTAGAAGATTCCCCCCCCCCAACGAAGCTGGGATTTGCTTTTGTTTAATAAGTGACATTTCTGAAAGAAATTTTAGTTAATCGCAAGAAAATGTCAATATAACAATGTATATAAAACGTTGACAAAAACGTAGGTGAGTGGTAAAATACCAGTTCCTCATATTGCTAAAGTGTGTCCAGTGTGAGATAATGATAAACACATAGGTAGAAAGTTGAAGTGCAAGCGATAAATATAGCAAACTATTTGATATTGTTAGCAACAAATATTGGAGAAAGTATCACAAATATGAAACTCCAAAAGCTGCTTTATTATTCGTATGCTTGGTACCTAGTTGATACAAGAAATGAACGAAGATTGTTTAATGATGATATCGAGGCCTGGAAATATGGACCGGTGGTGAGATCTGTGTATGATGTATTCAAGAATCGCGGTGCCGATTCAATTAAACATCCATATGTTTTGGGCACGCACGATGAAAATTATGGTCTTGACTTGGCTCAACAGGAGGTAGTTGAAGATGTATATAAAAGCTATGGAATGAAAAACGCAATTGAGCTGATGGAGATGACGCACAATGAAGAGCCGTGGATTAAGACGTATCAAGAGGGCAAAAACAACGTGATTGATCCACAGATAATCTATCAGTTCTACTCCCAGCTTAGTCAGAGTGTTTAATGGGCTATGTCATCTGATCGAATTAAAAGATATCTTGATAGCGTTGCTAAACAGCAGACTGCGGTTAAAGTTCGGCACAAGTTTGCGTTAGCATGTAACATGAGTTTTTCTTTTGCCAATCTTAATGTTGCTTATGAAGGCTTTGATTTACGTCATGATCAAGATAAATGTCCAGATCAAGAAGTAAAAATCGATAGATTAGTTAATGCGTTTGAGCTTTTATCGCAAAGATCTATTGGATTAATCGCCAAAGGAGAGAATCATTGTCATCCGATTGAGCGTGAGAAACTCGTTGGATGTGGAATGAAGTCATTAGTTGATTTTTACCCAAATGAAACGTTTTATCAACTCGGATCAAATTATTATGCGAGACCTGAAAGAATAATTGGGTATTACGATCGAAAAACTAATATCTTTCAAGTCTGTATTATCGATCTCCATCATCAAGTTTATCCTAAATAACAATGTTTATTGGTTTGTGCTTTTGTTGTGAAGCCCGGACTCGAACCAAGATTTGCGGGGCCAAAACCCGCTGTGCTGCCATTGCACTACTCCACAATTGGCAGATGTCCCAGGATTTGAACCCAGATTACTGGTTTTGGAGACCAGTGTGCTGCCGTTGCACTAGACATCTATTATTGTATCATCATTTCGATGTTGCGGAGGCTGGACTTGAACCAGCGTTTTGCCCTTATGAGAGGCCTGCGATACCGCCTCGCTCACTCCGCAAACGTTTATTATATCATTACTTCACAATAATCATTATTCCTTTTGGCTCTGTTTACCGTTGACCTGAGCCAGCTTTTGAGTAATAATCTCGGGGATCGGTACACCCCACTCGGTTAAGTTTTCAGTAATACTGACTAAATCATTAACCAAAAACATCCCCAGGAAAATGTCGCGCATGGGCGTTTGCCATTCATTAAAAACAGGCACGACCCCACTAAACTCAGGAATCAGGGTGTCGACCCGGTAGACGATTGTGATCATCAAAAGCGTTCCCACCTTTTTCCACAATCCAGAGCGCATTTTGCTGCTGGAAAAATCATTATTGCGCACGGCTGAAAGACAGCCGGTGATAACGTCTACTAGCATCAAGAAGAGTACACTGTAAAAAATAGCATTCAGCGTGCCAAAAAGCCAGGTAAGTACTGACAAAGCCACCACCTGCACTGCTCCGATAAAGTTTAATAGCCATTTCTCTTTCATGATAGTAACTCCTTGAGGCGAGCTACTAATAGTTCCCAAAGCGCCCCGCCATTGGTTTTTTTGAGACTATCCACTCGCGCTTGTAGCGCGTCAATAGTTTTATTTTTTTCTTCAGTTAGTTTGACTTTTTGGTCCAGCTCTTGCTCTAGGTCTTTAATTTCTACTCCCTGCACGTCCAGTAGTTCGTGTAGTCGATCCCATTCAGCCTGAGTGTGATAAACAGTCATACCCTGCATTTGGGTTTTGAGTTGTTGCACTTGCGCCTGTAAACTGTCTATCGTTTTGTTTTTCTCGCTGATCGTCTGATCAAAGACGTCAACCTGTTTTTGTAGCTCTGCTATCTGTGTTTCCAATTTTTTGCTCTTGGCTCGCTCATCACCCAAATGACCGTGATTAACCGTTTCTGGGTCACCATATGCGCATCTACCTTCTTTTTCGCCCAAATACTCAAAAAGAAGGGGCTTGAGCGTCTCCCAACTGTTTACCTCAGATTTATTAAACCATGACCAATCAATCATCTTATCCTCGATTTCTGTCTTACTTCCATAATTAGTGATTCTAATATTCGCTTGATTTTTAGGCCTTAAAACGCCGTAGACGTATTTATAGGCGTAGTCTTTGAGTACACATGCACTCTCACTGGGATCGTTTTGCGAGAAGCACTGGAACTTCGAGATGGTTGCCGTGGCGTAGGATTCAATCGCCACATGGCCGTATTTGCCGTAGTTGGCTGTCCAAATCCACACATCCCCTGGTTGAGGGACAAAATCTGGTGTATTAACAATCCGCTCAAAATTGTTATACAGATTCGGATCAGTGAGATAATTTGTCCATAAGTCTTTTGCGCCAGTCACACCTTTTGGCTGGTTGATTCCTAAAACCTCTTTGCAGTAGAAACGAAACAGATCTACACACTGTGCGCCATATGCGCCGTCATAGTCAATCTTTTTACCTTGGTATTTAGCGATAAAGTCTGTAAAGTGCATGATATCCTTTCTAGCGATCTAAAAGTAGTAAAAGCGCTGGTCCATAACCATCACTTAAAGCCGTTTGCGTGGCCATGATGTAGCGCACGCGAATATATGGAGGTTCCCAAGAAGTTTCACCAGCGGACATGCTCGCTGCTTGCCAAGTCATATTTACAGTGGAAATATTGGTAATGGTATGAGAGTGGTTTTGTGAGGCTTTTAGTGTACCACCATATGCTCCATGACCACCTTGATTTGTATTGGTCGTCACGCTACCGCCATGGTTATGTGATTGCGAGTGCGTATGTGAATTGCCGCTTTCATGAGTATGCTTTACTTTGCCACCCGTGCCGCTTGTTTGACTATTGCGAACATAAAAGCCACTAAGTTTTGGCGTACCATTAGTGCCATCACATGTAATCCAGCCAGTAGGATTGCTCGAAGATGTAGTGATCGCAATATCTCCAACCGCAACATTAGTTTGACTTGCGGCCTTGTAAAGACCCAAATTGGTATAAGTCGGTAAATTAGTTTCACTGGGACTAGTACCAGTGAAAGTATCGCCAGTCAAACTCTGACTGAAACTAAAAGTATGAGTGTGTTGGCCAATGACTGAGCCACCATCGGCTTGACGTCTATCAGTATCTGTAGACTCACCGGTAGTGCCGGAATGAGTATGAGAAACAGCGGTGTGAGTATGAGTTACAGAGTGGGAATGAGTGTTGCTCCCGCCAGTACCCCCAGCATTGCCACCAGCAACCGCCCCTTTGAGAAAACGGTTTTGTGAGGCCGAATGAAAACTCAAGCCCGAGCGCGCACTCGAGCGATAGACCAAACTCTCGGCAGGAATTTGGCTGTCGGTATCGGCTTTGATAAATATTACTTCATAATATGGCGGCAAAGCAGTAGTGCTGGCATAATCTACTTTGTCAGATAAAGCATTACCAGAAAAACTTGCATTTGACACTTGTGCTTTGTGACGATGTCCTTCTGACACTGTAGATTTTGGATCATCATTGCTCGAGTATCCTTGCTCACCATTGGCGGAGCTTGTATATTCATCGCTCGAATGTACATGAGAATTTGGTTGATGAGTGTGAGTGCTACCCGTGTGCGAGTGAGCGCTGCTTCCACCGGTTTGCCCAAGTGTACCTGAAATAGCCGACGGAAAACGCCCATCAAAACGAGTATCACGGCTCCAGCCAGCAGGAATAGCTGTATTATTGCCATCAAATGGTAAAATAACACCAGCAGGAATCATTAGGGGATCTCCACAATGCGAAATACTTCATATTGATCTCGTGCAACCAACTCTCGCGCCTGGGTCAACGCAGTTTGTTCACTCGAAGCTGTAACACTAACGTCAGTAGAATCGGTGTAAACCGGCAAACCCTGTTGATTGGTCTTTTTGTCATTGTAAGCAACCACATGATACTCAAACTTTTTATTTGTCAACATCCCTTGAGCATAAGTTTTAATTTCTGAGTCTGACATACGATCTCCTTTTAGAGTACGAAGCCTTTAATAGTTTCACCTTCATTTATAAAGACAATTAAATTAGTGGCGTTGGCCGTAGTAATGACTGTTCCATTAACAGTCGCCCCTGAAAAACTCGGTGTTGCGCCTGAGGTTGAGATTTTAAGCCGCAAAAGTAGGACCTGTCCTGTGGGTAAATTAGCAGGCGACAAATTAAAAGTCGTGTTGGCAGATATTGTCGCACTCAAGCGATTACCAGATTTAATGCTAACCGTCGCGGTGTTGTTGGCAACCTCAACGGTTTTGAAATTAGTGTCAAATGCTTGTGGGGTTATATATGATTTCGCCATAATAGCCCCTCTTATAGTTGTTTTAACCCTTTTGTCAAGCGCGAATGGCTTGACAAAATCGCTCAAATAACTATAAAAGGCCCTGTAAAACAGAAAGGCAACAATGGCTAATCAAACCAACGATTCCAAAAATAAACGCACACAAGAGATGGCAAACAAACAAGCATCACCAGCTCCTCAAACTCCAGCCAAACAACCAAAACATATGTGTGTCGTTTGTGCCGCCAAAAAGGGCCTTTCCTTGAAAAAGGGTCATTATAGCGAGGTCTTATGTGAGTTTTGTGGTGAGCGTCACACGGGAGGATTAGAGACAGATTTTGAGTAAAGATTATGAGTGAGACTAAAAAATCATCGGTATCAGTGCAGACGCTCAAAGAAAACTTTGAGGTGTCACGTCAGGCATTTAGTGTATACAAAGGCAAGCTTTCAGAGCGCGAGCGCTATCTTTACGGTAAGCCAATGGAGCGCACAGCTCAAGAAACCGCGGACAACAAGCCTAATGTCAATGATCCTCGGCTTTTTAGTCAAACGTTTGAACGCTCCATTCGGGTTATGTCCCAGCTGGCCACTGGCAAATTCAAGGGAGTCTCGAGTGACGATATGGGCAAAAATTTACTCATGAACTTAATCCTTGACCGTTATGTCATTCCTAATGCCAACTCTCAGTATGATTTCTTAACCAAACTACGCCTAATCGACTGGTACTCACTCGCTTATGGCTGTATGGTGGCGCTCGTGGACTGGATTGTAACACCAAACTATATTGGGCCAGAGTTGTTTTTAATTCCCATCCGTAATGTCTATCCGCAACCTGGTGTCAGTTTCCATGACATGTCTTGGTGCCAGATTGTAACAGATGTGGACAAATCTTTCATTCAAGCTAAAAAAGATCAAGACGGTTGGCAGAATATTCCAGAGTTTTTGGATCTAGTACAAGACTCCAGCGGTGATAGTTTGGCAGATAAACCGCCAGATGAAATGTCGCTTAACGATAATGAAGCTGGCGGCCTAGCCCAAAACTCAAAGAAATTTCCGCGTTTCCGTCTAATTACCGAATACAGACGCGATCGTTGGATTACATACGCTCCCAACCAAAATCTGGTTCTGCGAGACATTCCCAACCCCCACGAAAATGACAAATTGCCACTTGTTGCTAAATATTGTTTCCCGCAAATAGATTCCACTTTTGGTTTGTCTGAGGTGGAAATTTCCAGCTCGATGGCCGACGTGGTCAATTCACTGTACAATCTGGCGATTGAAGATGCTCACATGCAACTATTTCCACCTATGGCTATTGACCCAACCTCAGTTGCGCCTTGGACAATTAAATTCAGACCCGGTGAACGCTGGATGCTCAACAACCGCCAAGCGCGCGTGCCTGAACTTTTGCCCACTTCCAATCGTGGAGCAACCTCAGCCTTGGAAATGCGACAAATGGCGATTGGGTCACTTCAGACTTTGGCTGGGACTTCTGACACCACGGTCAAGCAAGGTGAGGAAGCATCAATGGGTAAAACCCCACAGGCGCTTAAAATGCAAGAGGCTAGGCAGTCAACCCGCGATGAATTTGACCGTTTTTGCATGGAACAGTTTATATCCGAAGTTTATTCGCGCTTTGCCAATTTAATTGTCAAAAAAATGCCCAAGGAGATTGCCTTGAGACTTTTTGAAACAGAAATTGAGCAATTGACCCAATACTATCCGGACATTAGAGAATTGGTTGAACAAACAAACCATCTCTCCAACACTAGTGGCACTAAAATTCCGGCGAAGTTTTTCCAAAATTATATTTTTGACTACGAAATTACGCCTGGTAGTACCTACAAAATTGACCAACAAACTCAGGCTAGTAATCTACAATTTATCCTCGAGATGGCGCAAAATCCGACCATTAAAGAGGCCTTGGAAGCCTCGGGCAAACGTTTGGATATTGCTGAGACTATCAATAGACTGCTGATTAACTCCGGTATTCAAGACTCAGACAAAATCCTCATTGATATTCCTCAAGAAACAGCGCAAATGCCAGCCACACCAGAAGCAAGCCAACTGATTGGTGACCAAACCCAACTGTCAATGCCACAACCACAACCCGAAGAGATGCCGCAACAAATGCCGGCGGCATATCCAATTCCCACGCAACCGGAAAACACTCAAGGTCCTGATCCACAAATTGAAGCCATGCGTCAAGCAATAAATCAACGAGCAGGAGTAGTATCATGACCAACGCGATCGTCCCAGATTTTGCAGTGGCGGCAAAAATCAAAACCGAAAGGCGGCAGCGCCTTGAAGCCGCTCTAATTGCTAGTAAGGATGGACCCACCAAGACGGACCAAGAAATTGCCAAGCTCGCACTCACGCCTGGTTGGGAACATATCGAAGACTTTATCAGCGAGCAGATTGAGGGCTTACACTCAATGGTGGGCCAAGCAATAAGCAGTGGTGCCAGTTTCCAAGAAATCGGCGAGCGAGCCACACTGGCTCAACTAGCCGGAGAAGAACTGCAAACGATAATTGATTTCGTCAAAGAAAGGGCCAAAAGTGTCGGACAAACTTGAACAGCTACCAGATTACAAGGATGAACAAGCAGCACTTGGCCAAGAAGGCATCAAAATCCCGCCTCTAAAAGAGCTGGAGAATCGGGTCAATGCTGATCCCAAACATCATCAGTGGCGACAAAAGGGGCCATATTTAGTTTGTAGTGCATGTAAGTCTCGACACGCCGTATATTTGGGTCTTGACAAAGTACTTAAAACAACTAAAAACAATGGTGAGATCGTTCTTGAAGCAATAACGCCCCAGGAATAATCTTGAAAACTTGGTGGCTCACGGCCAAGATGCAGTAAGCGTGGAGTAACAACAGAAAGGCGACAATGGCAGAAAACGCTGAAAATGTCCAGAATCTGGACCAAGACGGAGTAACTGGAGTCACGCCCCAGACAGATGACGGAAACGCACCGAGTGAGGAAACTCAAGCAGTGCAGCCAGAAGAAAGCGGCGACAAACCTCTTGAGGAAATGTCTCTTGAGGAATTGGAAGCCAAAATCCAAACTGGCGACGCGGAGCAGAAGGCAGACGGTGATAGGCAACAAACAGATTCAAGCCAAACACCAGAAAAACCAACTACTCCACCGGCTCTTTTACAGCCAGATTCACCTGAAACCTCGCATAAGGCTCAATCGCGATGGCAGCAGTTGGCTAATTCCAATCGGGCAAAAGACGAAGAAATTGCAGCTCTGAGAGCACAAATTCAGTCTTTACAGACCAGGAATCTTAATATTCCCGCACCTCCGTGGGAAACTGATCCGACTGCAAGCGCAAAACCATTACCTTTACCAGAAGTGAAACCGGGAATGGAAATCACGCCTGAGATTTACAATCAGCACGTCCAAGCACAAGCTCAAGCAATTGCTCAGGGGCATATCCAAGCGGCCAAACTCCAAATGGAAGCGCAAGCAGCTAGGCAAGAACAAGCTCGCAGCCTTAACGAAGCTGTCAGCTATATCCGCCAAGCCTATCCAGAGCTTGATCCGAACTCACGGCAATACTCAAGAGAATTGGACGAAAAAGTGGGCACTTTGATTGAAGGGACAATCAACAACAACCCGGCAGCACTGCGCAAGCAAGTGGACGCGATCATGGGGATGCGTGCCGCAACACTTAATACCGAAAGACAGCATCAGGAAATTAGTAAACAAGCAGCGCAATCTGCTTTAATTCCTGGATCGAGTATTGAGGAAAAGCCAATTGATTACAACGCATTAACGCTTGAGCAAATTGAAAAGATGGCGGGGACTGACGGCGAATAATCTGGATGTGAAAAAGCCATTAGTAACTAGATACAGAGTAAATCTGTAGAAAGGATAAAAATGGCAGTACAAACAACTGGAACGCAAGCTATTAGCTCGCTGATGACCACTTACTATGATAAGCGTTTTTTGAAGCGACCGAATACGGACTTTGTTTTCCGTGATCAAGCAACTTTGCGCAAAACGGTCAAGCTCAATGCTGGCAAAGTGGTGCAATTTGCCCGTTACACACCGCTGAGCGCGGCTACTACTCCGCTCACCGAGGGGTCGAGTGGCTCAGGCACGAGCTTGGCTAGCGATAGCGTGACTGTCACCGCAAAAGAATATGGCAATTGGGTGGAAGTTTCCAATCTCCTTTATCTCACTTCAATCGACTCCAACTTTGCCGAAGCGGTGGATGTGGTGCGCGAGAACATGCACTTGACTCTGGATATGATCGCCAGAGATGAGCTTAAAGCTAATCTCCACGCCGAGTCACTGGGCGAAGCTTTGAGTGTGGCAGCCATCAAGGAGCTTAATCGCTATTTGAAGACTAAGGGCGCTTACAAGATGAGTGATGGCTATTATCACCTGATTGTTGGCCCCAATGCTGAGTTCGCACTCAAGAATGATCAAGATTGGATCAAGGCCAATGGTGTCGCTAACTCTAATGTCCAACACTTCAAAGACGGAGTGATTGGTCTTATTGATGGTGTCAAGGTGATTTACTCTTCCACCATGGAAGAGGGTGACGGTACTGGCCAAACTCCGACTTATCACTCGATCCTTTTGGGTGGTCATGCCTTTGGCGATGTGGATTGGGAGAAAGATCGTCCGCACTTGGTGTTTGACGGCCGCAACATCACCGCCGGTAAAGAATTTGTCCCAGGCAGTGGTGACAAATCTGATCCGCTTAATCGCAAGCACACCCTTGGTTGGGCGGCTACGGCTGCTCCTAAGGTGCTTAATGCTAACTGGGGTATCTGCATCACCTCCACTCCTTATACTTCCGGATCCTAATTCGTACCTTTACATCTGGCCCAAGGGAACTTGGGCCAGAGAATAAAGGCAGGAATAAAGATAAAGAAAGGTAAAAATGGCAACACTTTATACGGATTTGGTCAAGAGAGCCCAATCTGGAGCTAACAGCAATAGTAGTTACTCTCCATATCGAGATCAGATGGATAATGGTAGGCGTGATGGTTCGACTCAATATGCGCCGTCTTCACAATATACTCCAACTGCTTCAAGTACACAATCAAGACCACAAGCGAGTACTTCTTCGAGCAATCAAGCGCCATCTTTTGATGTTAAAAACCGCGATGCTAACCCTGGCGATGGGTACTTTTGGGATGCCGCCGACGGCTGGAAACAAATTAGCCAAAACGTCAGCAATGATTATGACGCCCAACTTGAAGCCGCACGCAAAGCCGAAGAGGAACGACAGGCTCGACTACGCGCTGAGATTAACAATGGTTGGGATCAAGTGGACTCGAGACTTAATAGCATTGCTGATCGCATCCCCACCCAACGCGATGAGCAAACAGAATCAATTGGCAATATGTATGATACTTCCGCCGGCAAGCTCAACACTGCCAGAGATTATGCCAATTCACAAATTGATGCTAACCAAAAAACCACTCTCAATGATCTTTCTGATCGTCTGCGAGCAGCTTTGCAAGCAGGCAATACTTATTTGGGTGCGCGCGGCTCATCTGATTCATCGGCCAATGATCGCTACTCCACGGCTTTACTCAAGCAGGCCAACAAACAACAAGGTAACGTGATGATGCAGGCTGACAGTCAACGTTCATCAGTGCAAAACACTTATGACAACAACATGGCTCAACTTGACGAGTGGAAAAACACCAAAACCTATGAAGTAGGTCAGTGGTATAACGAAGCACTCAACAACATTGATCGCGAACGCGCTAATGCCAGTGGTGAGCGCGCCCAAGCTCTAGCTCAACTAGAAGCTAATTTGCACCAGCAGGCGTTGACGAGACTGGCACAAATCGAAGACGCGGCCAACAGTTGGAAAAATTCTGTCAATGCCTGGTTGCTTGAACAACAAGGCAATACCAGTAATGGTGTGAATCTGCTTAATGCGACGCCACAAGCTCTCTCTTATGAAAACTTTGGCAATCTGCAAATGGGCAACCAAATCACGACACCAATCTTGGGAGCAAACTACAACGCCACAAATGACGATGATAAAGCCGGTACCTCCAGCCTTTACTTTAACTACAACGCCGCCAATCCTGTCACCAATACTAAAATGACGTATTAAAGAAAGGGAAGATGGAAATCCTGGATACAATTGAAAAGAAAAAGAAACAGCTACTTACGGGTTTTGCCAATTCAACACCCATAAAAGCAGCTGCTAATTCTAAAGCGGCACAAACTTTTACCAATTCCCCTGTGACCAGAGGGTTGGAGTCCGCTAGCCGTAAAATTCAGGATTTTGGGACTGGTTTTGCCAAGACGACGACTGACTGGGCTGGTGGGCAATTGGGCAAGGCTTTGGGTCAATCTTTGGCAGCGGGCTATGAAAGTAAAGCCAACCAAAAAATCCAGAGGCAGCAAGCAGCTGGGGATAAAATCATTTTGGATCGCGTCAAGCAAGCGCGCCAAAGTGGCAATGAGCAGGAGGCTCAGCGACTTTTGGGTGTGATGAATAATCCCAAATACCAAACAATTACTGGCAAGTCGTTAAATGACCAGATAAGAAGTTATCAACAAGGACAAAAGGACGCGATTGTGGGAGGGCTAAAAACGGCGGTATCGGCCGGTTCCCTTGGAACTACCCTTGCTTCTAAACCTTTGATCACCCGAGCGGCCACTAGTGCCGCGATCGCGTCAACGGGTGACGCGATCAATCAAAAACTCTCGGGTAAAAAAGTAGATTGGCAACAAGTTGGCGGCCGGGGCGCGCAAAGTGTCGCTTTGGAGGGAGTGATGCGCCCTGTGTATGATAAAGCTAATGCTATCGCCAGTAACATTACTACACGTCTTGGTAAACCGACCGGTCGAGCGCTAGCAAAAATTGGACAAACAACCGCGCCGAAATTGAGTGAGCTTATCAAGCAAGGAGCGATTCGTGGGGCTGTATCTGGGGCACTTAGTGCCGCACCAGCCTCAGCGGTGCACTCGGGCCTGAAAACTCTGGAAGCTACCGATTTTGACCCCAATAAATCTACGTGGCGGAATCTGACAGATACTAGTCGACAATTTGTCAAGAATTATGTACAAGATTTACCAGGCCAAGTGATTTCTGGGGCTGCTTATAGCGGTGTTTTTGGCGCTGCAGGCGGAATCGGTGAGTACAAACGGACTCAGGAAACACTAGCAGAACAAATCAAGGCTGGACAAGCAACATCAGCTGACAAAGCGCGAATGCGCCAGCTAGCTCTGAAGACCTTGGATACCGATGAAAACATCACACCGGCAGAGCTGGATAAACTACACAAAAAGCTCATCTTGCAGACTCATCCAGATCGCAATGGTGGCGATGACACGGCTTTCCGGCAAATGCAAGAAGCCTATGAGTTTCTCACTCAGGGAAAGCCAATGGTAAGTACTTACACTAGCATTCATCAGCCGACAAACACAACAAGCAGTGCCACAACTCCAATCACTCCCACTCTTCTGGCTGCAAGTGATTTTACCTATAAAACAGACATCAAAACCAATCCCAAACTTGATGCCAGAGAAACACAAGTGGAATCACGAGCACTAGCCCAATTTAACCAAAATCCCCAAGGTATGATTGACTCCTACATCCAGCGCGTGCGAAACAATGGCAATATTCTCTCGGTCGATGACGCCTCAGAGCTTTTAGATGCCTACAATGAAAACCAGGCGGAAAATCGGATAGCGACAAACAGCGTTGCCAGCAAGCTGGTGGAAAATGCCTTTAATTACAAACTAACACACCTAGATCCAAATAAAGATGATATAGCTGTTTTCACCTCTGGCGGTCCAGCATCATTTAAGAGTAGTGTTTTAAGCAAAGTTGTGCAGAAGGATAACATTGATCCGCAATTTGTTTTTGACAGCAATTTGGCGAATATAAACACAGCAAAAGCATTAATTAACCAAACACTGGATAAGGGCCTGGACACTAAAATCGTACTTTCTTATCGTGATCCACTCGACGCCTGGGCATCCAATCTTGACCGAGCAGGTGACGGCAAACGAGTGGTGACACTTAATACTTTTGTGCGCAATCACCTTGACGCTCCAGAAACACTGCTTAAACTAGCTAATGAATATAAGAACAATCCTAAAGTAAATTTTGAAATTTACGATAGTCGCAATCCAGATAATATCCATCAAATAAGCCTTGACAATCTCAAGGAAATATTGTATAATCGGGGTAATTATGAGACCCTGGACACAGGAAAAAGACCAGCGTTGGAAACAAGCGATGCTCGAGGCTTTCAAAGAAGCTCGTCAGGATTATCTCGCGAGCAAATCGAAGCAAGCCTCAAAAGACAAGCTTATAATTTCCTCGAGCAAAAACACCAAGAAGGCTTGAATGACGCCGTTTATCGCGGAGCGTTGCGTGGGTATGAACCGCCAAAAGTTGATCCCGTGCAAAATTTCGATACGTCTTCGCCAACCATCAAAATTGCCAGTCCTGCCGAGACAGCAATAAATATTGCACCAACCAATACGCGGACCGTGCCAATCAATTATATGAATGACGCTCGTGGTGTTGCCATCGGCGAATACGCCCAAGTGCCTCAAGGTTGGAGCATAGTGCCAGATTCACGCATTGCCCCGGAAGGTTACACGGCAATTTTGGATAATCGGCCTGGCAGCAGTGGAGACAAGGGCTTGATTAAAAACGAGAATTTGGGGCTAATAAATGGAAATGTGGCTAGTCAAAATGCGAGTAGCAACACCATTAAAATCGCTAACGCTACGCCCTCGCGTACTGATGAGGTCATGACAGCACTTACCCAAGGTACGCCATCAACACCAGGTAGCACTAATGATGAATATTGGAGTTCACTCATGGCTCAAGAGGCGGAAAACGCTGGCCCTGACCCACAAAAATCGACCGCGGCGAGTGTGTTGGATCCAATTGAAGAGACAGAGCTGCCAGATCCTGATGACGACCTGGAGCTAAAAAAGCAAAACCTAGACTGGTATCGCGATCACAATAAAGCGGATCAAAACCTGGCTGGTAGAGCTAAAATTGAAATCTCCCAACTACTTAATCCGCTTAATTCTCTGTCAAAGCGCGATCGCGCTGCTTTTGACGCCTGGCGAGCTAAAGAACTTCAAGCTGCAACAGAAGCGGAATTTTTAGCTCGAGAGTGGACGGAAAGATTTGGCAATCCAGATGATCAAACTGCCTGGGCGATCACTCAGTATATCCAAAATCCCACCCAAGAAGAAGCTGCAAGGCTAGGAATTAGTGAATACGTCAAGGAGCATGAGCAAGACTTCAAAGATTTACGCGCGTTTTTTGAGGATTTACATGAACAGCAAAAACTCCGAACAGCGGAAGACTTTGGTCATCTGCCAAATTATTTCCCGCAAAAATGGCGCAACACTCCTCAAGAAATCAAAAAGGTGGAAGACGAATTGCTTAAACAATCTGGACAAGTGCGTCAGGAACATATGGAGCGAAGAATAATCCCAGATTACAAAACTGGCGTAGAGTTGGGACTGACGCCAAAATACACTCATTTCGCCCCTTTGATTGGCGAGTATTATGTCAGAGCTAACAGGGCGATTGACAATTATGAATTGCAGCATGACCTGATGGCCCGTGGCTTGCTGCAAACCGGCAAAAAAGAAGGAAAATTTTGGAATCTAGTCACAGCAGACTCACTTCCGTCGGGAGGTAGAAAACTGTACGCCCCACAAGCAATTGCCAAAACCTTAGACAATATCTGGGGCAAAGGGGCAGAAAGGTCAGCGATATTAGGGACGACGGCCAAACTAAATTCTGGTTTACAAAACATGATTCTTTCTGGTGGTATTCCTGGCACGCCGCTCAACTCATTTGTATATGGTCAAGTGATCAAGGAAGCGACTGGCGGCAATTTTGCAGCCGTGAAAAATCTGGCACAAACCTTCACGGGTGACATTGACACCTTTATGAAAGATCATCGCTCGACCATAAAGCAGATGAACGCTCAAGGAATAAGGATTAATCCCGGCTGGGATTATCGCACCGAATATGCCAATATCTTTGTTAAACCCACAGATGATCTGGTGCAGGCCAACGGTAAATTGGAAAAAACCTTGGTGGGTTTGGATATGGTTGGTGACAAACTCAATTCTACTTTTGGTGACGCCACTTTCAAGAATTTTATGCCCAGACTCAACATGGAGATTTTTGAAAAAGCTTATCAAGAAGCGCTAGATTTAGGTAAAACTGAGTCGGAGGCGGCTAAATTTGCTGGCGACACCCTCAAAAACTGGCGCGGTCTTACAGATCCATACGCTCGTAACAAAAAAGTGCAGCAAGCGATTGACTCGATCTTTTTTGCGCCGCAGTATCGCGAAGGGATGATTAATTTTTGGACTAATTTGACACGCTCAGTTACCAGCGGTGATGTTTTTCACTCTGATGGAGCCGGCAACAAACAAATGCGCAACTTTATAATCGGGACAACGATTACTTACGGCTTAATGAATGTGGCCAATTATGCTCTTAATGGACGTTTTTGTTGGGAAAACAAATCGGGCAATAAATTGTCAATCGAAATCCCAGAGACTTATTTGCTAGGTGGTGAGGCTGGTCGGGCACTTAGAGCGCCGCTTTTGCCATCAACCTCTACCATGCCACGCAATGCTATTGAGTTTGGCTTGGCAGCACTCGAAGGTGACGGTGAGACCATGCGCCGACTAGCAGCAGGATATTTTGGCATGGGGATAAAATTACCGCTGGAGTTGATTGGCAATCAGGATTTTTACGGTAATCCTATCCGCGACTCAGATAGTTCTTTACTTAATCAAGCGGGACAAATGGCCTCATATATAGCTGGCAACTATTCGCACCCTTACGTGGGAGCAGCTGTTAATTATCTGACCGGTCGTAAAAATGCCCTCGAGTCGGCAGCGCAAGTATTAGAATTACCAGCTTACGGCTCTCGCTCCACTGAGACCGCCAACTTAAGTAAAAAGGAATACGATACATACAAGCAATTAGCTAAATCCGGCCAAGATGCGGCCGCTTTCGCCCGAGCTGCTAATACTGCTAAGCAGCAGAAAGAAGCCATCAGACTCCAAGAAAACAGCACTACAACTAGTAATGATAGCAGTACTTCATGGTGGCGTAAACTTAAGTTTTGGGACCGCGAGCCAGTGGAACTGACACCAGATGAACGCCAGGCGCAAATAAAAAACCGGATTAAAGTGGACGATCGAAGTATTAACAGCGACGACTTGGAGTTTTACTACCTCCAAGATGCTTTGGATTTGCCGGATGAATCTCAACTGGATAGAGCAAAGCGCAACAGAATACTTTTTGCACTTTACGACAAACTTGACGATGATGATTATTTAGATGACGCCCAGCGGCAAAATTTGCAGCAAAAAATCATGGAAGAAACCGGGATGAGCAGCGAGCAAATGAATTATTACCAAAAAGCCAAAGCTGCTGGCAATAATCACTTGAAATACTTAACCGTCATGGACGATCTAGCTCAAGCTAGAATTGATACCACTACTCCTGAAGGACATGAAAAATTGCTCGAATATCTAGTGAATGCCAGAAAAACGATCGGTGAGAAAATCCTGGCATCTGACGGGGTGATTACTGAATTATACGAGCGTGGTCTCATCAGTAAAAACGAGTCTAAGTGGTTGAAAGCTTTGGACTGGGATGAGGAAGCTGGCGACTGGAAACAAACAAGTGCGGTTACGCAAGCAGCTAATTCTTCCGGTACGCGTAGTAGGAAGACTGCCGGCAAGACTACTAGCCCCTATGCCTCTTTGGCAGAGGTGTTACGACAAAATGGTAAAACTACACGTATCAATAATGCTCCTAATGCAATTACTATTAAGGCACCATCAATTGGTAATCTTGAGATTGGGAGGCCAAATTTACAGCTAAGCCCGTCACTAACAATCGGGCGGCCGCAAATTGATCCGGAGACTATTTTGAGAATTGTTGGCTAAAGGTCAAGATTCAAGAATTTTCAAGGTGATTTCGCGACGAGAGGTGATGAAATCAAATCGTGCGTCTATATCTAGACCCAGGTCAACAATGTAATTCTTGACGTTTTTGAGCTTATCATATGGCGTCATCATATCCCACAAAATCGGATCGCGTTTGAGGCCATCTTTTTGCATTTTCATATCCAGATGAAAATATCCCTGAGTAGTGGTAGCGAGTTTGTGGCCAACAATTGATTGTACTACATACAAGGGAACACCAGCCCCGAGCATTCTAGTAATAAAGGTGTGGCGCAAACAATATGGTGTTAATTCCGAACGAATACCGCTTCGCCGTTGACGTATTTTGAACGCCTTACGTAAGCTTTCTAAAGAAATATGCCGTTCTGGGTGATTTTTTATCGGGAAACACCAAGCTGACTCATGCACAGCAATATGACAATAAAAGTCATCTGCCAAATCCTCAGGAATAGGGATGGTTCGTCCGTTACCGGTTTTAGTTTGCTGAATTTGGAGAAGATTGTTGGCAAAATCAACATCACGTTTTTGCAAACTGGCAATTTCCATTGGACGTGCACCGGTGCGCGCAAGAAGCTTAAAATACATAGAATATTTATCATTGATGGCGAGAAAAGCCGTTAGCTCGCGAGTAGAAAAAACCAGACGCTGTTTGGGAGTTTCATGATAATGTTTAAATTTATCAACCCAAGAAAGATTATCTTCTGTTTCAACTTCCGTTTCAATTAAGAATTTGCGATAAAGTCGGTAGGTGTTGATGTATTTATTAACAGTAGCTTTGGTATGAGTGCGAAGCAAGTTAGTTACTTGAGACATAATGGCCTCGTAGGAATAGTCTGTCAATTTATTCATTTTTTGACAATGGGCATAAATAGATTTTTCTTTGAAGCCTTTGAGACGTAAAAAATCTGCAAATGTAATTATAGATTTTTGGACACATACAAAACTGCTCTCTTTTGTCATAATAAGCGATAATAAATCCGGCTTGACAAAAACGCAAGATCATGTTTAAATAAGAACACTTTAACAAAATATCATGCGGATTCAGGTTCGAGTCCCACTGCTTCCGCCAAACCTTTCTCGTTTTGAGGTTTATGCAAATGTGACGACCACAATGGTTGGCACTGGCCAACAAACGACGATCTTTAATCATCATCTGGAGGAGGTGAAGTCGATGTCAAAACCAAGCAAAAAGTGGCGCGAGCGTCATGCCAAGCACCACCAAAAAAGAATGCAAGCACGACAAATACGCTTGTGGCAGGAGCAAGCTCAGCAACAAGAGTGGCTCAAGCAACACCGCCGGCGACGACAAAAACTAATTGCCGTAAGTGTCATTATTGCGCTCATCACAATTATGTATGGCTTGTACACTTGCGGAGTGCTCGAGTGGGTTTTGTTGATCCTACTTAATGTCTTTAATTTGATCTTGGCCATTGGTGCTGCCGCTGATCGAGAGACCTACTATTGATAAGGACATCAGACGACGAGAAAGAGTTACTAGCCGGTTTCAATGCCGGCTATTTTTATGATAAAAACATGAAACACAATAATCGTCATCTTTAAGTTTCCTCCCAATCCCTCTATTTTCCCCCTTGCAATCTGGCGGGTTTCTGGTTATAATGAGAGTATTATGATAACAATCAAAGATATTTTCAAAGCATTTGACTCCCCAGTGCGGATAGTCATTCAAGGCGAAGGCAATCAAGCCTGCACGGTCAAACAACCAGTGCGTGACGAGGAAAAGCTTTCAATCGCGCAACAAGAGGCGCAGATCCTCGAGATGCTAAACCAAAAAGGTGATCTGACTAGTGCTGATTTGAGCACGCTTTTGGATCTGAGTCGCGACACTATTGCCAGACGCTTGCGCACTCTCGTCAAAGACAATCGTGTAGCAATCATTGGCTCTGGATCAAATATTACCTACAGCACGGATCCAGAAAAACTTAGTTGTGCGCGCTAAAGCCAAATTGCTTAGCTGTTTTTGGTAATCACAGAATTCCCGTTTTTTATGGCGTATTTGCCTACACTTTTTCTCTTATTTATGATATATTTATTCACATTTTCCCCAAAAAAATGTTTCAACTTTTGTCATTAGTCACAATAACTAACTACCGAAAAATTAACGAATAAACTACCTCCCCACAAACGCCAAAAATGTGTTATAATCATAGTTGCGAAAAACATTGGCTAACTAGAAAGGGGAGCCCGAAAGGAAGCACATGATCAGGCATATAAAAATGATGGTGGGTTTTGATGGCGTTGTGCGCGCAATAGAGCAGAGGATCTTGCTCGGAAAAACAAAGTGCACAAGGGAGAAGCTATCTTAGGGTTTCTTTTGGCCAGTGTTTTTTCGCCCGAGCGAAGGTGAAAACCGGATCGTCTGCTCTTAGTATCTGCAGACACTCGGCAAATACAAAACAAAAAGAAAGGCATCTATGTCCAGGTGGAATGGGCAGATCTTTTTGGCCACACTCAGCATCTTACTAGCGGGCTCTCTATCTAGTTTAGCGATAGTCAAAATGCACACACACGCAGCCTCGGGCAATAAAACCAAAAAACTGAGTGAGCTGACTGTGGGTCAGGTGGTCAAAGTTGGTGGCGTGAGTTTTGTTAAGACCGCCGCTGATCAGCTGGTGGCTATCAATCTGTGTCCAGACGGCAGTACTTATTCTAGTTTTTATCAGGGGTGTGTGAGCACGACCACTGATTTTGCTTACACTGGTGGCGAGCAGACTTTTAGCGTGCCGGCAGATGGCTACTATGTACTGGAGGTGTGGGGCGCGCAGGGAGGGAGTTATGAAAAAACGATATTGGTTATCCCGGAGGTTATGGTGGTTACAGTATTGGCGTCAGTCGGATGTCACCCAACACCAAGATTTACGTCAATGTTGGCGGTCAAGGCACTGCTGGTTTGGAAAACTTTAATGGCGGTTATAATGGCGGCGGTGTGGGAGGATCATCATATTATTCATTTGGCAGTGGCGGCGGCGGAGCAACGCATATTGCATTGACTGCAGGATTATTAAAGAATTTATCATCATACAAAGGCTTGCTTATCAATGATAGTTATTATGATTCAAGTCAAATATTAATTGTTGCCGGTGGTGGAGGCGGTGCTGGATATTATAGAAACCCCTATTATAGCAATGGTGGCAATGGTGGTGGTATTGTAGGCAATGATAGTACAGGAGGCATAAAAGCTAATATTTGTCCAACTCTACACGAAAATGGCGGTGGTGGTTCTCAAACTTCTAGTGCTCCAACATATTCTGAAGGTATCACTGGAGGCTTTGGTTACGGCGGTAATCTTAGTGGCGGCGCTGGTGGCGGCGGTGGTGGTGGCTGGTATGGTGGCGCCTCAGGCGATGATACTGGTGGTGGTGGCGGCTCTGGTTATATCGGTAGTTCTGCCTTATTGAGTCTCGCGAATGTAACCAAACACATGACTTGCTATGATTGTTTGGAGTCCACCGAGAGCGCTACCCTGACGTTTTCCAATACCTGTGCCAGCGAGTCGCCCACGGCCGATTGTGCCAAGCTCGGTCACGGTGCCGCCCAGATTACCCAGCTAGCCGTCTATCTGGGAATTTAGTTTACAGTCTGGTTAGTTTTCTTATTTCGTTTCGCCCCGCCCTCACGCCAAAAGCGTGAGGGCGGGGAATATCTATCTGCACAAAACAGATATTAGATAGTTTTTGTGCGCGAGAGTTGAGTGGCCAGGTCTTGACCGGCATATAAAACCCTAATGACGGTCACGGTCTTTTTGGCGTCGTCTGGTATGTGTAAGACCTGGTAAACATCAATTAAGTAAACATACAGTTGCTGGCCATGCCAAAGTAAACCATCATATGGATGATTTAAGTGCGGATGCTGCGCCAGTGTGTCAGTAATGGAATCAAGTATAAGAGCTTTTTTATAGGCAGCCGTGCGATTGTGAAAGACATCCAAAATAT
>JAFRKQ010000022.1 GCA_017431625.1 bacterium
TCCGAGAACTTCTCAAGAAATTACTAATCCAGCCAGCCATATCAGAGAATGGGTGACACGGCCAGCAGATGATCAAATTATTGAAACTGGTAGTTCACTGCGTGATTGGGTGAAACCACCAGAAAATGGCATAATTATGGAATCCGCGCCCGCTCCAGAACCCACGCCAGAACGACAAGCGGCCCCTACACCCGCGCAGATCAATGAAAGTATGCGCCGAGTGTTTGACGGCACCAGCAACTCCGACGAAACACCACGCATTCGCACCAAACGAGCGCGTACCAACAGCGGCAATGGTCGCACCAGTCGCCGCCAGACATCACGCCGCCAACCAGCGGCTCGTCCGGCTACACCAGCGCGAGCACCGCAAAGACGCCCCGCATCGACACCAACTCCTGAGCGACGAGCGCCAACGACACGCACCAGTCGCCGAGAAACACCCAGACCGCAGCGTACACCCGCAGAAATTGATGCCCGTTTTAAAGAATTAGCTGGACGCAGTCAAAAATCTCAGGCAGAAGTCGATCGCCGCTTTGCAGAATTAACTCGTGGTCAAGGTCGCCGGCGCTAAAACTTTCAAAGCTAGATCTCCAAACCGCCCGCAAAACGGGCGGTTTTTTGAAGGATCATGGAAGAAATAAAAAAGGCCGCAAAGCGGCCTTTTTAAAAGGTGATAGGGCGGAGACACTGGGATTTGAACCCAGGAACCGGAATAACCGGTACAGGTTAGCAACCTGTTGCAATTGGCCACTATGCGATGTCTCCACTTTTTTAGAACTCCCCTATTTTACCACAAAAAAACCATTTCTGGCGAGCAAAATCAATGGCCTAGGCTAAATAATTAACGCAAATTTTGCGACAATAGTATATAATTACTGCATTTTTTGCAATAATAATTTTGTCCGCCTCGTGTACTCACAAAAATATATTGGCATACGGCCATTATTTTACTTTGTACGTACAATGTACTCACAAAAGTACTTGAATGATGTCCACACCAGCCGCTCGCAAAATCGCCTCGCCATCAATCAAATTGTAACCTTGATGATAATATAGCTTTTTTATGCCTGCTGCCGCAATTAACTTGGCGCAATTGGGGCAAGGAAAATCTGTCACCCACAAAGTGGCTCCAGCGGTCGAGACTCCCTGACAAGCAGCCAAAGCAATCACCCCCGCCTCGGCGTGAAGACTACTACCCAATTCCCAATGCTGCCCACGGTGAAATTGACCGCGAATATCACCAACAATGTAGGGTGTTTGGTGCTCGGGCAAGTGTTGATTGAACGCCTGAAGTTGCTCACCCGATGCTAACTGCAAAATTGCCCCCACCTGTCGCCAAAAATCACTACTCCCCTGCCCAAGCGCTTGTGCTTGATGCATGATTTTTTGCACTCTCACATCAGTAGTAGTCGCTTGTTGGCTGGGCAAAGGTGTAGTTTTTTGGAGCGCTTTGGCTCGCGTCCAGCGCAAAAACACTGGTGATACCGTGATTTTTTCATCACTAATGCCATGAGCGCGCAAATAAGCGGCCACCTCATCATCAGAGGCAATCACCGCTACCGACTCGGCCTGTAGCTGGTCACAAACAAGTGGCGTCAAAATCTCAATGCGCTCAAAACGCTGACGAGTCAGTAAAAAATCCCGTATCAGCTCTATATCGAGAGCGTGTAGGTCTTTGTGTGTTGGTGCCTGTCTCACCAAATCTCGACCATCTAGTAAATACAACCTCTTGATCGACTCAAAACGGGCCAAAAGCTGCTCGTGACCGCGATGCCAAACCGGGGCATAAATCACCAGGACTGAGTTTTTTTCGCGACTCATCAATTAAAATCTTTCACTACTTCTTCAATTTGCGTCAAAAGTCTTTCCTTAAGATCACCAAGCAATTGCTTGGCCGTGCGAATTTGCATCAAGCGGATTTTGGCGCTGGTAGAAGTCGTAGCTTTGGGCTCTAAAACTTTGATTTGGCCGCAATATTTTTTGAGCTCTGCCAGTTGCTGGCTGGTATACGTGGCCTTGGTAGCCACCAATACATCAGGCCGAACCAGTTTGATCAGCTCCCACTTGGGTGCTGACAGCGGCTTGACCACCACATGATCCACACTACTCAAGTAGGTCAGCATTTCCACGCGCTCATTCTCGGGGACAATCGGGCGCCCCTCACCTTTGCGCTCACGGACTTTTTCGTCCGAGTCCACCCCGACAATCAAGATGTCACCCTCTTTCTTGGCCGCTTCCAGATAGCGACCATGCCCCACATGAACCAAATCGTAAGTACCTTGAGTCAAGACAATACGGTACTCCAAATCGCGATAGGCTTGAATCGCTTTTTTTACCTCCGGATAAGTCAAAATCTTTTTCATAAGCTCCCCTCGGCCGTTTTTTTCGTGGTTTTTTTGGCAGTTTTGACCGTGGACTTTTTGACTGTCGTTTTTTTGGTCGTCTTGGCAGTGGGTTTTTTGGCACTCAAGCGAGTTGTTTTTTTCTTGGTAGTGGTTTTTTTACTGGTCCGAGATGTTTTTTTGGCTTTGGCAGCTTTAGTCGCTGCCGATTTTTTTGCCTCTAGTGTCGCTTGACGCTTTTTTTTGCGCTCCTCGCGCTCAGCCTGCATCTGCGCCCACTGCTCTGGGGTGATTTTCAGATCTGGTGCTGGCTTGCTCCAGCTCGCCCAAGTACAATCAGGATAACGACTACAACCATAAAATTTCTTACCCCAACGACTCGGTTTGAAAACCACATCGCCCTCACCGCACAGTGGGCAATGCTGCCCCTCGAGCTTTTCCTGGATATTTTCGCTATATTTGCAATCAGGGAAACGAGAACACGAGCGGAACTTACCATATTTGCCCTGGCGGATCACAATTTCTCCACCCTCACTCGCGCCGCACTCGGGACACGGCTGACCAGTTTTTTCCACCGGGATTTGCACCCTTTCGGCCGCCTCCACTTCCTTAATTCCTTGACTAAAGGGGGTGTAAAACTCATGCAAAACTTTGGTCCAAGATTTTTCGCCCCGAGCGATATCATCAAGTTGTTCCTCCATATCAGCCGTGAAATCATATTCCATAAACTGATGTAAATTTTTGAGCAAAAAGTCAGAAACGGTGATCCCAACACTGGTGGCAAAAAACTTTTTTTGTTGACGCTCCACGTAGCCGCGGTCAATAATCACCGAAATAATCGAGGCGTAAGTGGACGGCCGACCAATGCCTAACTCCTCAAGTTTCTTGACAATTGAAGCGTCATTATAACGAGCTGGCGGTTGGGTAAACTTTTGTTCGGCCATTTCTTGGACAAAATAAAGCGGCTGTCCTACCTGTAACTCGGGAATAATCTTATCCTCACTTTGAGCAAAAAGCTTGGTCCAGCCATCAAATCTCTTGATACTACCACTAGCGCGCAGCTCAGCTGTCTTTTGGCCATGCTTGGCCTCTAGCAAGACAGTAGTCTGATCGTAGCGCGCCTCACTCATCTGACAAGCCACAAAACGTCGCCAAATTAAGTCATAAAGTTTTTGGTGGCTGGCGGTCAATTTCCCCGAAACACCAGTAATATCTCGGACTTTGACGTCAGTGACCCGGATCGCCTCATGAGCTTCTTGCGCGTTTTTGGATTTTTTGGCAAAATGCCGCGGCTTTTCTGGTAAATATTCCTCTCCGTAGGCTTTTTGAATAAATCCACGCGCTGCAGCCACTGCCTTGGTGGAGAGATTGAATGAATCAGTGCGATGATAAGTAATCAAGCCATTTTCGTATAGCTGTTGGGCCAGAGTCATAGTCTGTTTGCTCGTCATTCCCAGGCGCGTCGCTGCCGCTTGTTGGAGTGTAGAAGTGGTAAAAGGCGGATACGAGCTGACTTTACGCTGTTTTTTGTCCACTTTGGTAACGCTAAACTCACCTTGCTGGAGTAATTGGACGATCGGGTCTACCTGATCTTTGATTTTGGGCTCATACTTCTTGCCGTCTACCCGAGTGACGCTCGCTAAAAAAACATTTTCCGGTAAATCGTTCTTTTTAAGTCGCTCTTTCAAGCTGTCTAGTGACTTAGCTATCGGTTTTTGACCCGCAGTTACACTCACTAATGCCCCTAATTCCCAAAATTCTTCAGGTACAAAGGCAATTATCTCCTTTTCACGCTCGACTATCAAACGCAAGGCCACCGATTGTACCCGCCCCGCCGAAAGACCGCGACGGACTTTTTTCCACAAAATCGGTGACACTTGATAACCAACAATCCGATCCAACACCCGCCGGGCCTGCTGAGCATTGACCAGATCCAAATTGACCGTGCTTGGGTGGGCAATTGCTTCCTGGACCGCTTCCTTGGTGATTTCGTGAAAAGTCGCGCGTTTGAAATGACGCTGCTGCCCATCATCAGACAAGACCGACTGCAAGTGCCAGGCAATCGCCTCCCCTTCTCGATCAGGATCGGAAGCCAAATACACCTCATCAGCTTGAGATGCTAGTTGGCGCAAGCGCGAGACCACCTTTTTTTTGTCGGGCATAATCTCGTACTTGGGCGCAAAATCGTGCTCAAAATCAATATTAATGCCTGATTTGGGCAGATCCACAATGTGGCCAACACTCGACTCCACTTTGTAGCCACTACCCAAAAAACCAGTTAATTTGCGCGCTTTGGTAGGCGACTCCACAATGACCAATTTCATAAGATAGCCAATTATACCACCCTTCACTTAGTTTTTCCTTGCAAGATTTGCCAGAATAATGATCGCTATGTCCGCGCGAACTTTTTCCGCAAATTTTGCGTTAATAATATTATGGGATAATATTTGTACGCCTTTAAGGCTCACAAAATAAGATAATAACTATACATCAATATTTTTTTGTGAGTACAAGAGGCTCACAAAAAGTCACTTCACGACTTGAGCTGAGCTCGCCAGTAGCCATCATTGCCCCGGATGATTTCACCGCTCAGCTCCAAAAACCCCAAGGCTGTCAGCACCGGTGCCTGCGCTCCCAAAGCAGTACACACTCCTTCAGTATCGAGTTTTTGGCTCAAAACCAACGCGTAAACCTGATTTTGCCACGGATCACCAAAGTCAGGACAAGTCTGAGAAGTGGTAGCCGTTACCACTGGGGAGGCAATCGGCAGTGACACCGCGTGAACACCCGCCAGCAGCTGAATTTTACTCTCGCTTAAAGCCGTTAAAACCTCCTGACTGCTAGCCACTGGCAACGCTCCTTTTTTGATCAACTCTAGACAGCCTCGGCTTAATTCACTCATAATTGACCCAGGAACAGCGAGCACATCTCGACCGTAATCAAGTGCCAGCCTGGCTGTAATCAAACTCCCCGAATTGACTGCCGCCTCAATCACCAGCGTGAGGGCACTACTACCCGCCACCAAACGATTGCGTAAAGGAAAATGAAAAGGACGCGACTGGCTCCAAGGTGCAAACTCGCTGACCAGGACCCCACCACTCGCAACAATCTCGTGTTTGAGTGCTGCCAAATTAGCCGGCCAGACATTATTCAGACCATAGCCCAAAAAAGCCGCGGTGGGTATACCCAAACTCAAGGCTCGCCGGTGAGCCCACTCGTCTGCCCCCGTCATCATGCCTGAAATCACGACCAAATCCTGCCATTGCGGTGTAATTAGCTGCTCAATTGCTAGCTGTCCGTAAGCCGTCAGGGCTCGAGCACCCACTACCGCCACTCCCAGTCTCGAGAGGACTTCAAGGTGTCCTTGATAAAACAAAACTGGTGGCCAGTCGGGAATGTAGCGCAAAAGAGCAGGATAATCATGGTCATTAATATCCGCAATCTTGATTTGTTGGCGTGCTAAATGCTCGGCAAGGCGCGGCGACGGCCACTGATCACGCACCTGTCTGAGGGCTGATTGCTGTTTTGCGGGCACGTGTAAAAGCGGACACAATCTCTCGAGATCTTGCCAAAAATCTGCAATTGACAAGTGGTTGTTTTCCAACCACTGCCTTAAGTTTCGCATTTTATTCGCCCCTAAGGGCGATTGAGCGCACAAAAGACGGGCCCACAAAAGTCGCTCGCTGGTAGTCAATTTTGTCATCGCCCCCTATTATCTGAGTAATGTTTTCCAATGATTTCAAATTTTTGGACAAAGTGCCGATAATAATTTTTAATAATGACTATTATTACCTATAAATCAATATAAATTGCTATTATCAGACCCATATTTTGAGTGCTAAATTGGCTAATTTTCGTATTTTTTTCGTGTATTATATTATAGGTCTATATATCAAAAAAAGAGCGGATACATCCGCTCTTTTCTCTCATTCTCATTTCCATTAAGCTGCGGTGGGCGCTTGACCAAGCGTGTCCGCCTCATAAAGGTGAACAATAGCATCATAGTAGCGTCCGCCAGCAATCGCTGTTTTCGCCTCGCTGATGTGAGCCAAAACTTCAGCCTTGCCGGCATAAAGTTGTTCCATACCGGCAATCCGCTCATTAAGCAAATCTTCCTTGAGTTTCAAGGCCTTTTCCATCATAATCTCTTCAAGATCAGGAATTTTGGTCTCCAGATACTTGACAATTTCTTGCTGTTTGGTGAGTTGATCAGTATCGGGTCGCGAGACAATTTCCTCCAAGGGAGTCAACTCGTCCTCAGTCAATAACAGCTCCACGTCATTATCCAAAAAGTCATCCCAAACCACCTTTTGCAATTCGTCCAAGAAGCGCTCGCGCTCCTCATTGGTGCCGTCAGTATCACCCACCAAGTCAAAAATGCTCTGATCTTCCAGTGTTTGTGAAATTTGTGCTGTCTCTGCCATATTTTCTCCTCATTTAATACTGATCGACTTTGTCGTCCTCAGTATTATAGACGAAAGCTATCAGCTTGTCAAACGACAACTTTTGTTTATCAATATGACGAAATATGGCAAATAAAACCCCAGCAAGAGCAATTTTGTTGTCTATGAGTCCAAACTGGGCGCGAGATTGGCCGTTTTTGTGTTACAATAGCCGATATGAGCAATTGGAGTGAACGTTTGCGACGTTTGATTTGTTGGCTAATGATTGTGATGGTGGGTGTCGTGCCTTTTGTCTTTTGTTGGCTTTCTGATGAGCTTTTTGAGTTTAACAAGATGCAATTTGTCTATGCTGGCACTACTATTATCGCTTGTCTGTACGTGGCACGAATGGTGATCGAAAAAAGACTGATTTGGCAGAAACATTTGCTCAATTGGCCTCTGGGGATTTTTTTGCTCTCTCAGATCATTAGTACAGTTTTCTCCATGCACCCGCGCACTTCCTGGTTAGGTTACTATACCAGGCTCAATGGTGGTCTACTCTCCACCCTTACCTATCTAGTAATTTATTTGGCCTATCTCAACAATTTTACCGCACGTGAGCGCCGATACTTGATCAATGTACTTTTAATCAGTAGTAGTTTGGTGAGTTTATACGCGATCGGTGAGCATTTTGGTCATTCCTTCAGCTGTTATATGATCAAAGGTCAATTTGATGTCAGCTGTTGGGTGCAAGACGTCAAGACTCGCGTTTATGCCACTCTAGGTCAGCCCAACTGGCTTGCTGCTTACAATGTTACTGTTATAGGTCTAATAACAGTCTTGATGTTGCACGAATGGTCACAAAAAAAGCGATTTTTGGCGGCTTATATCATCCCACTCAGTCTCATACTCAATTTTTGCAGCTTGCTTTTCACCAAATCCCGCTCAGGAATCGTCGCTTTTGGGCTGGGGCTGGTCACAACTATCGTTTTCTTGCTAATTACTTGGATCAAACAAGAAAAATCATTCATTAGCCAGCAAGTCATTATTTTGGCATTAACTCTCGCCTGTTTTTTCATCCCGGCTTTAGTCTGGGGCACTCAGTATACACCAGCTTTAAACAAGATATTAACCCCAGCCCAAGCTCAAACCCTGGATTTGGGCCTGCCAGCGCATCTACAGCACATCAATACCGGCATCACCGACTCGGGCGATATTCGCAAGATTGTCTGGCGAGGAGCGCTTGATATCTGGCGGCACTATCCGCTTTTTGGCACTGGGGTGGAAACTTTTGCTTACAGCTACTATGCTTTCCGTCCCACTGATCATAATTGGACGAGTGAGTGGGATTTTCTCTACAATAAGGCTCACAATGAATTGCTAAATTTGGCCGCTAATTCTGGAACTTTTGGCCTTTTATCTTACTTGAGTATCTTTGGAGTTTTGGCTTTTGTCGCTGGCAAGTATCTGCTCACGCAAAAATCACAAGCAGACTATATTGCAAAAAGTTATTGGTATATAGGCATTATTAGCAGTCTAGTCGCTTTGTCGGTGACTAACTTTTTTGGTTTTAGCACAGTCAGCGTCCAAGTGCTGCTCTATCTTTTCTTGGCGATAGCCGCCAGTTTGTGTTTGGAGGAAAATCAGGTCACGACCCACCACTGTGTTGACGAGACCTGGCAAAGCATCACCTTCATCACTATTACCATTGCTGGTCTGACTCTTTTGAGTCAAGTCTGGAAAACTTGGTATGCCGACTTTAATTATGCCCGCTGCAAAAACCAAATCACTCGCAACGCCAATGAAGCCATTGAGCGGTGCTCTCTGGCGATTAGTTTGCGGCCTCATGAAGCTTTGTATAAAATCGATCTGGGGAATTTCTTCGCTCAATACGCTTACGCCCTCATCCGACAAAATCCCAGCTATGCCGCTCAAGCCCAAGGCTTGATTGATGCTGGCCTCAAGGTAAGTGATCTGGGTATGGCTCTCAATCCTAACAATCTTAATTTTTACAAAACCCGTTATCTGATGTTCTCGACACTGGCTGGGCTCGACCCTGAATACTGGGCCCAAGCTGAGGCTGATCTCCTCGAAGCTCGACGCCGCTCACCCACTGATCCCAAGCTGGTCTACTATTACGGGCAAGTCAAAGCCGCCCAAGGCGATCAAACAGCCGCCAGAGATAGTTACGAGCAAGCAGTCAGTTTGCGCCCACTTTATCTGGATGCTAGGCTGGCCGCCGCTGCTGCCGCTGAGCAAGCAGGCGACTACAAAACGGCTTATCAACATTATTTATATGCCCAGAAGTTTTTGGAAGCAGCAAATCTCCAACAAGCGCTCGCGCGCACTGGGACAGCTAGCGGGCTGATAAGCGAAAAAGAATTGGAGAATCAATGAAAATAGTCACAGTCCCTCACCAAATCTTGCGCCAGCAAGCCCAGCCTGTCGCCAGTGTCAATCGTCAGCTACAAAGGCTACTGACTGATTTGCAAGCCACCCTCACCCACTCTGAGATTGGTGTCGGGCTGGCCGCACCGCAAATCGGCAGCAATCTGAGGATTTTTGCTCTCAATCTTCCAAAAGAGTCCAATAAAGAAATTCCTGAATATCATTATTTTATTAATCCTTTGATCACAAAATATGATCAAAAAACCGCCTTTGGCACCGATCCCAAAGGCCAACCAGACCTCGAGGGCTGTCTTTCCATTCCTCGCATTTATGCCGCCGTGCGCCGACCAGTCAGCATTGATGTCACTTATCAAACCCTCGAAAATGGCAGCCTAACCACCAAAAAACAACATTTCCAAGACTTTAGTGCCCGAGTGTTCCAGCACGAATATGACCATCTGGACGGCCGACTTTTTACTGATCTCGCGCTCGAGCAACACACTCAACTATATCTGGATACCGACGATCAGCTCGAAAAAATAACCCCGGCAGAATTGTTTAAGATTTTTGGCGGAGAATTCTAATGTCATATACTTTTTATCTGGCTTCTACTGCTCACTACGGCACCCAAGCGGCTGAGAGTTTACTTGAGACTGGCTTCACTTGCCTGGGAGTGATTACCCCCGCGCCCAAGCCCCAAGGCCGCAAGCGAGCCCTCATCCCCAATCCCGCCGATTCTTGGGCAAAGAATCGGGGCCTACCAGTTATTTTTATCAAAGACCGGATCACCCCTGAGCTTCAAGATCAACTGCAAACTGCTGATTTTCTTCTAGTAGTAGATTTTGGTTATTTTGTGCCACGCTGGTTGCGTGAATTCCCCAAAATCCTGAGTGTCAACATTCACCCGTCGGCTCTACCCCGCTATCGCGGTGCCAGCCCTGGCCAAGCGGTCCTTTTGCACGGTGATGCCACTTCCGCGGTCTGTATCATGACTCTTGCCCAAGCAATGGATGCTGGTGATTTACTGGCACAAATCCCCTTTAGTGTAGATTTATCCTGGACAAGTCAAGATTATTACGATCATGCCTTCAAGCTTGCCTGCCAGCAACTCCCACAGGTGCTCACCGCTTACGCTCGCCGTCAGCTCACCCTCCAGCCGCAGCAAGGCCAGCCAAGTCTCGCCGGTAAAATCACCAAAGCCGACACTTTTATCTCTTGGGAAAATTTGTGGCGACCAGAAAACGCCACTCAGATAGAACGAGCCATTCGTGCCTATTATCCACGTCCACTCGCCTGGACACTCGTGCCCACCCTCAATGGTGAGCGCCGCCTCCAGTTGCTGCAAGCTCATCTGGATACTACCGGTCAACTTTGCCTTGATCGGGTGAAACTTGAGGGCGAGACCGCCAAACCTTGGGACAGCGTGCGTGGCAAAATAGCCACCTAATCTATGAGCCTCTTGTACTCACAAAGAAAAATAATGACCGTACATCAATATATTTTTGTGAGCCTTAGAGGCGTACGCACCAAAAATACCATTTATTTTAGACTTAATTCTCGATTTCACTCTTGACAAAAACCCTATAATGTGATATAATAAAAGCATCTAACATGATCAATTATCTGCCTAAAGGTGGATGGTGACGCGTGTTAGTGGCGTTCTTTGACATTTCAGACTGTTTAATCTTGATCACACAACATCAAAAGGAGGTAATATGTAATGATCAACTTTAACGAGCCTTTACTCCCGTCCGTCCGCAGTTTTGTTGCTAGTCGCAGCGATGACAATCTGATTCCGCTCTCACGAGCCCAAGGTAAGTTCCTTTTTGACGACTTGGCCGCTATCACAGAGCCAATCGTTGAAAAAACCTGCTACTGGAACTTCGTCGAAATGGTACAGCCCAAAGACGCTGTCACCATGGAAAAAGAGTACTTGGCAGCTTTTGCCAAGGCAGGCTTTAAGCCTGGTCTGATCCGTCATCCCAACTTTGAGTACCGCCTGGAAGTCCCTGGCATTGAGACCGATGACGCCCGCGAGCAAATCACCAAAGCCCTCGAGCAAATCGCTCACCTTGAGCGCGGTCTGGCCAGCTCCAGCAGTCTTGACGATCGGGTCAAAAGTCTCGGTTGTCAACTGGCACGCGACAAGATGCTCAACGACTTGAACATGGCCAAACTCATTGATGGTATCACCCATCAGGACGACCAAGCCACAAAAACCGCCATTGTCAACATTTATGGCAAGCTTGAGCCCGCTTACATCGAGTTAGCCCAGAGGTTGTATCAAGCTAACCAAGCCAAAATCACTGTTGACACTCCTGAGTGTGAGTATACCAGTCAAGACATAGCCGTTTTTGAGCAAAAACTGGCGACGGCCGAGGATCTTTACAACATCTACCGCTATGGCCTTGATCACTACGGGGCTTGCGCTGATGTTGGTGGCTTTGGCTACAATATTGTCCTTGATCCTGGTGCCATCAATATTGACGTGCGCGACACCTCTAGACTGGGACACCCGGCAGTTTTCGTCCCCGCGCAGGTGAGCTACACACTCAAAAAATTCCTTTCGGTCAGCGAGCACGAGCTGGCTCACGCCAGACAGAGTCTCACGCTGAGTCGTGTTTTCGGCTTTGGAGGGCTCAAATACAAGTGCTCCAAAGAGGTCAATTACGAGTCCGAAGGTAAATGGGCCGACTATCTTTTTGGCCTATCTATTGGCCAGTCGGTAGGTTTACCCCACCCGTATTACGTTTTGGGACTGGAAAAAGCCCTGCAGGGGTACGGTTTTGATGATCTTTTCGCGTATATTTTCACGCTCAAGCAGGCTCTCAAGGACAACCCTAGTACTAACGCCAGTGAAGCTTACAGCATCACTCGCCGTCTCCTGCGTGGTTGCCATCAGCTCACGGACAATCCCGTTGGGTTTGGCAATCTCAAGGATATGGCCTACTTGGTAGGTTTTAGCGAAAAATGGCAGTTGGTCAACTTAGGTCTTGGCGCTTACGAGTTTTTGAGCAATGTCTCGCCCCGTGGTCTCCAGGCACTTGAGCCGCTGACCATTGACGAGGGCTACGTCGAGCCTTTCCCCAAGTTCAAGCTGGCCCGTGACTTTTGGGAGTCAGAATACAAGTACACTATCAAGCGCCGTCTCCTGAAAGCCGAGGAAGCAGCAATCCTGGCGAGCGCTCACACTGCCCCGACATCCTCCACTCCCAGCCTGCACACACCCGCAGATGATGGCGCAATGGTATGCAAACCTACTGGCGCAGTGTCCGCCAAGTCGCCTGCTAGAGCCGCTGCTCCCAAAAAGAAAATCCCTTGGTGGCAGAGAATTCTCTAGTACTTGAGCAAAATTAGTCTGAAAGTCAAACGTCTTTGGCCCTCTCTTTTGTGAGAGGGCTTTAATGTGATTGTCGCTTTGCCTACACACTCCAGACGACAAATCCCCGTCACGTTTGCCCCGACGGTAGCCAACTCCCCCCCATTTTTTGTACGCCTCAAAGGCTCACAAAATATAGTGGATACATCAACAAAAAAACTGTGTGAGTACAATGTACTCACAAAACTGTCACTGTCAGCCCAAGTTTATTTCTTTTTGGCGTAAGTGGGCACAACACCGTGTTTTTTGAGGGTACGGATCAAGCGAGCGGGCACTTTCATGCGCACTTTTTTGCCCTTGGGATCACTAATAGTAACCGTTTTGAGATTGTATTTATAAGTCCGATTACGCCGATTTTTGGCGTGTGAAACGGTGTGACCATGACCAGCCACGCGCGGATATCTAACAGTAAAACTTGACATTTTTGCCTCTCCAATTACTGATTTTCAAACTGAGGGCTATATTATACCACATTTGTGATATAATACAAGGCGGAAATGCAAAAAAAGACAATTTGGTATATAATTCTGTTCATTATCCTGGCAGAGTTTAGCGTGGGTGACAATCGTATCACCTCCATGTTGCGCCACCCGCTCGAGACCGTCATGATGCTGGCAGTCCTTTTGATCGGTCTGACCGTCCACGAATTTGCCCACGCCTGGATGGCCGATCGCCTTGGTGACCCCAATCCCCGTCTGGCCGGTCGCGTCAGTCTCAATCCTTTAGTTCACCTCGATCCTTTTGGCACTCTTTTGATCGTCCTCACGGGCTTTGGCTGGGGTAAACCGGTGCAATTTGACCCTTACAATCTCACCAACCCCGACAAGGACGGAGCCGTCATCGCTGCCGCCGGGCCAATTAGCAATATCATTTTGGCTATTGTGTCAGCGTTGAGTCTACGCTTTATACCTCTCGGAATCTCTCTTGGTCCTGTTGGTCAATTTTTGTTTTTGATGTTTCAATACAATATCAATTTGGCAGTTTTCAATCTCATTCCTATCTACCCTCTTGACGGTCATCACATTTTGCGCGCTTTTCTCGATGCTCCCACGCGTCAGCGCTACGATATTTTCAATCGCTCCATAGGCATGTATTTGGCGTTGATATCGATGCTACCACTGATTGGTGGTCGCTCACTGGTTAGCTTGATTATGACACCAGCGATCAATTTTGCCTACATGCTCTTTATGAGTCTATAATATAAATTATAGGATTTTATCACGAGGCAAAAAAGGCCGCCTTGTGGGCAGCCTATTCACAAATTGACTTGTCCTGACTTGACAGTAGCACTTACAAAGTGGCGGCTACCTGGATATTGGAAAAATTTACCCGCAACCAGTCGCCCAGACGCCGATACCAAGGCCGTTTGTAGACCTCAGCCATCACCGCGACCACTTCATCCAGCTCCAGCACCGAGTTTTTCCCTTGCGGGGAACCGGCTAACAAATCACTGCCGCCCCAGCCGAGCTCGAGGTAGTTGAGCTTCAAAACTGCCGCCTCAAAATTGCAGTAGCCAGGACCGTATTGTGCCACGGTGAATTTCCTGATCGGGGTGCTACCGCCATAGTGAAACTTGGGGTTGAAGCAGACCACAACAGGGCTCAGACAGAAACCGAGATTGACGGCGTGTTTGTGCTCTGCCTGTACAACAGCTACACCTTTGTGCATGTACAAGTCTGCCTCTCCACTTTCCAGGGCCAGTACCAGCGATTCACGCGCCGCCAGGACACTCCCAGCACAGTCGTGTGGCACTTTACCCGTTGTCAGGTAGTCTTCCATCAGGTCCACTCGCTCGCCTAAGGGGAGTTTGTTGTCCGAGCACACCGCTCGCATCGTAGCGATCTGGAGACCATCAGTCATTGCCCACAGGTATTTGCGCGTAGGCAGGGGCTGGGCATACCACTTGCCATAGAAGTGGCGATTGGCCATGACGATAGCAGCGATGCGGTCCTCAATGTTGACATCGAGTGGACGATCGGCAGTGCGCAAGCGATATTGTATGACCGCTAAAGCACCGACAGTGTCAATATCCGGTTTGATGACGACACCAGTCAAGCGTCGCTGGCGTCCAGACAAAACTCCTACATCCGCTTCCATGGCTGCTTCCAGATGACTCTGATGACGAGTCGGCAGGACATTGAGAATTAACTTTCCCAGGCATTCCAGCAAAGTGATGCCGACACCGAATACATCGCCGCCAGCGAAAATTGCCTCGTTGCGCTGAAAATCTTTTGGTGACAATTGCGCATATGTAATAAACGAAGTGGTTGCTAACATTGTTAATTCCTCCTTGGTTATAGGCCTTGTGGCCAAATTTCCGACTTTTGGCCGGGGCTTTTGGGTGAGCCTCGCCCATCGCGAGTTTCCTCGTGATCCGCGAGCCGCACCCAAAACCGCTACAAAGAGGTCTTAACATCAAGTCAGTTTGTCAAAGATCACCTCTGACCCCACCAAGCTCCCGATTGAGTCGGACTTAGTTGCGCCAGAAAAATATATTATAACGCACTTTGACCAACTTGTCAAGACTCAAATTAAGCCACTTTGCCCCTTATTTAACGACGATGCATGGTATAATACATCTATGTGGCCATCATTTTCACTTGCCGGCTTTATGACAATCTACACTCTCCCGATTGGCTTGTTTTTGGCACTTTTTTGGGGAAGCTTCGTTTTTTGGCGCCTGTTACACCAATCAGCCCGCTACAATGAATTTGAAATTTTTGATGCTTTAATCTGGAGTACCCTTGGAGGTATAATTATTGGCCGTGCCGTCCATTTGAGCTGGCACTTTGAGCAATTTGGCGATTGGCATACGTGGTTTGACATCATTCATTATCCTGGTTTTTCCATGTTTTTTTGCGTGATTGCCGCCAGTTTTTTCTTTTGGCGCTACCTCGCCCACCTCAAAATCACCGATCTGGAATTACTTGACTACTGGGTGCGTGGCCTGAGCTGTACTCTGATCATCTACTATTTGAGCCTTTTTATTGACGGCTCTGGCAGCGGCTATCTGGTAGCTTCCTGGCTAGGTTTCCCCCTAGAAAAGACTGGCCTCTATCTTTTTCCCGCACCTTTGGTCGGGGCAAGTTTTTATTTTTTAGTCAGCTTTCTCCTGGAATATCTGGAAAAAAACTATCGCACCTATACTTGGTATCGAGCCAATCGTTCCCAAGCCAAAACTGGATTTGTTTTTTTCACTTTTTTATTGATTTACGGCGTTTATTCTCTAGTGAGTCTGGTTTTCCAGCCGCCAGTTTTTCGCCGCTTTGGCCACAGTTGGGACTGGCTTTGGGCGGTCATTTTGATTGTCACTGACATTACTTTACTCTGGCTACATGCCCTGGCTGCCCGCCGCCAGCGCAAACCCAACAAAAAGGTAAATAAAAAATGACTGATTTGCCAATAATTTTTGAAGATAATGACTTGCTAGTCCTCAATAAGGCCGCGGGAGTGATTGTCAATCGCGCCACCAGTCACCAGCAAGTAAGCCTTCAAGACCAGGTGAGTACCTATTTGGGCCTCACACCCCCACCACTGGGTCTACCGGCTCCAGACGAGTCGACGCCACCAGAGGTAGTTTTTGCTTTTCGTGCTGGTATGGTCCATCGCCTCGACAAAGATACGTCTGGCGTTATTTTATGGGCCAAAAATCCCCCGTCTCTGGCCAATTTATTGCGACAATTTCAGGCCCGCCAAGTCCACAAAACCTATCTCTGCCTCGTGCATGGCCTCGAGCGCGAACGCGAAGGACGTATCAATCTCCCCCTTGATCGCGACCGCAAAAACCGGCAAATCATGAGCGTCTGCCCTACTGGCCGGTTCGCACTCACCACCTATGAGGTCATCAATTATTACCGCACATTTGACGCAAAGAGATTTTTAGCTATTTATCAGGAAAAATTTCCGGGTAAAAAGCTGACTGCCAACCGGCTGGCACAAATCTATCAAGGCTTTAGCCTCATGCGCGCGTGGCCACACACCGGCCGGACGCACCAGATTCGAGCGCACCTGACGCATCTGGGTCACCCGCTTGTGGGCGATGCGGCCTACCTGCCGCGACGCAAAGCCGCCCTTGACCACTGGTGGTGTCCGCGCCAGTTTCTGCATGCCGCCGACATCCAGCTGTGTCATCCGTTCACGGGCAGCCCCCTGCATTTTTCCGCACCGCTACCCGAGGACTTACAGTTGGCACTCACTTGGCTTAGTGACCAGGAAAGCCTTTAAATAATTATCGCATAATATGCGATAATTAATTGCATCGTCAAACTAAAAACGGCTCGTGTTGGCGAGCCGTCGTGCGTGGACTGTCATTTCCATTTTTCCAAAAAGGGGTGGGTGCTAGGTGTGCCCCAGAATCACCTTCATGATTTGTTTACTGATCCTTGCCTCCTTTTGGATAGCCAATTTGTCTTCTTGACTCAAGTTATTTTTTTTCATCTTATCTTTCTAGTTACTTTATATTTAATTATTTACTTAATAAGTTTTTTGCGTGAAGTGTTATCGGTGACCACTTCACTCGATGATATTTTTACATTTTTTGCGTTTTATTCTTGCATGTTTATTATTTTGCCGGTGAAATAGGGCTAATTATACATCAAGAGTTTGTCAAGTCCGACGTGAATATTGGTGTGGCGATCTGAGCATTTGCTGATCAGCGCCAGACCACTCACGGGGAAAATGGCTTTGATCAACCAACGATCATGCACCAGTTGGTGTTTCCCCTCCGGACCGAAAAATATGTGCGGGTAACTAACTTGTTCCCCGACTTTGAATGGTACCTGACTGGACATTCAGGCTCCTTTCTAAGTATCCTCTAATTTGGATACGTTCGGCTTATCGGTAAAGCCGCTAACTTATACTATAATTAATAATCTGTTAAATAGCCTCAAACGGGTAAAAATACAAGGGGCTGTCCGAGCGATTCCTGGCGGCGATCAATAGTCATTGATGCTCGCTCAAGCTCGCTCCCCCTTGACCCTAATTCCTCAAGGTCAGACAAAGACATCTATTTAATGGTGATTGCGACTAGCTGATCGATACCGTCTGGCATTTCACTCAAACGTAATGTACGAGTCAGCGGGTGTTCATCCCCGGTGAGCCAATCTCAAGTGTGACTGCTTGGCCGATAGTAGAGAGTGGTCCCTCTAAAAGCTACGAACCCGGCAGTGCACTTGTGACTGCATTTAGCTCTTTTTGTCTTTGTGTGATTTAAAGAACTGTTGTTATTATAACACCTATCGGTCATTTTGTCAAGGGTTTTTTGGCACTTTATAGGGTATTAGTTTAGAACCTTTAATATTTTACTCTAACATCAATATTTTTTGCCATACTTGTATAATTTATGTTTTATAGGTCTAGCCTGGAGACATAATTATTGCCGCAAAATTACTCATAAATATTTACGTTAATTACTACTATTTTCACGACTTTTGACCATCAGCAATCGCCGATATTTTCCTGGCTACTATTATAATAGTAGCTTTTATAGCCTTAAGGCACGTAAACATCATTTTCACTGTTTCAATCGACCATTCACGCAAAATTTGCCCAAGATATAGCAATTTTGCCAGCTAGAATCGGGATAAACTGGTGTATAATATCCCCTATGGTTTCAATCGCTCATGCCACCACTGGTGCTTTTATTGCCGCTGTTTTGCCTTATCCCTGGGTCTATATTCCCTTGAGTCTGGCTTCGCATTTTGCTCTAGACTTTGTCCGGCACTACGACATTGGTGTCGCTGCCAAAATTTATCACTACTCCAAAACCGAAATGATAGCTTGGGAGGCAGTGGATTTGCTCGTCAGCGTCCTAATGATTGCCCTTATTTGGCAGCAAACGTTCACCAACTACAATCCTCACCTTTGGATCGGCGCTTTTTTTGGCATTTTACCCGATATTTTGGAAACTAGTGACTACTTTTTTCACCAACCACTAAAAATTTTGCAACCAATCTACCACCTTCACGATGTTTTTCACCATTCTACCAGGCAATTTTGGTGGGGAGTCATCCCTCAAATCATCTTAGTATCCACCATCGCGTTGGCCGCCAACTGGAGTTGATAGCCAGAGCGATAATGAGCTCTCAGACGACTACGATGACGTCCAAGCTTGGCTCGTAGCCTAGAAATACGGATGGCAATGGCATTTTTGGTCATTTTCTCTCCACAACACCCGAGGTTATCGCGCAATTGCTCGGCCGACTTGATGCCACCCTGAGCCAAAAAAGCCAAAAGCTCGCTATCACTCGGAGGTAAACGGCGGCAGTGGCCATCGATAATCAACTCTGAGCGTGCTGGCAGAAAATATGCCGTCTCATCAATCTTAATAATTTCTTCGCGCCAACTATTATTGGCCAGCATTAGGCGTTTGGCTTTTTCTAGCAGCTCCACCGGCGAAAAAGGCTTGACCAAATAGTCAAAAACGCCGTCACGAAGGCCTGACTCCCGATCGGAGAGACTTCCCCAGCCACTCAGAATCAAATACTGACTCACCGGGGTAATTCCTATTCCTCGGCGTACCAGCTCCAGGCCATCACCGTCCGGGAGCTGTCGATCCAAAATCACCATATCATACTCGTTTTCGCGCAAAAGGTTTTTGGCCAGTACGATCATGGGTGCGGTATCGCAGTGACAATCCAGATTTTTGGCCAGCATGGTCTCTAGACGCTGACAAAGAGCGGGATCATCTTCTATTAATAGTACCTGTCGTGCCATTGTTATTATTCCTGCAGTTTTTGCGGTAAAATTGCCTGACAAAAACCTTATTTTTGTGATACAATACAGCTAATTATACCACAAATCTTTAAAAAATACGAAAGAAAACCAAAAATAATTTGATTCCCCGGTGGTGTAACGGCAGCACTACAGGTTCTGGCCCTGTTGATCCTGGTTCGAATCCAGGCTGGGGATCACTAGTTGAGCGTGCTTTTGTACTCACATTGTACGCACAAAATAGAATAATAACTATACACCAATGTATTTTTGTGAGTACAAGAGGCTCACAAAAAACTATCCCCAGAGCACCTGGTTTGTGGTATAATAAGAGCAATGTTAAACACAATTAATCAATCTATCAATTCTTTTGACCCGTTGTTGCTTCGTTGTGTCCTCAGTCAAGAAAGTGAGCAACTGGAGCGAGCGCGTATGCTGCTTGAATACGATGACCATGATCTCGCCACCATGTTGCGACAAGCAATTAGCACTGTCTATCCTCAGCTGGAAAATAGAGAGCGAGATCACGACTATAATCCGCACTCTCCCTGCCCACAAAACGTCGAGCAACTCAAAGCAGCGATCAACCTTGGCCTGGCAGACTACGAGGCCGGCAGAGTTTGTGATGCCAGCGACGTCCGGGCTGAATTAAGGGCCAAATTTCCAGATTTATGGCCTACAAAGTGATATACACCCAACAAGCAAGAAATGAGATCACTGGTTATGTCGACTATATTTTGGATGTCTTTCACAATCGCACGGCTGCCTATAAAAAAGCTCTTATACTTGATTCCATTACTGACACACTGGCACAGCATCCACACTTAAGTCATCCATATGATGGTTTACTTTGGCATGACCAGCAACTGTATGCTTACTTAATTGATGTTTACCAGGTCTTACACATACCAGACGACGCCAAAAAGACCGTGACCGTCATTAGGGTTTTACATGCCGGTCAAGACCTGGCCACTCAACTAGCACAAACAAAAGCCTTATAGTATTTACTATTATTTTTGTACTCACATTGTACGCACAAAATAAAATAATAACTATACACCAATGTATTTTTGTGAGTACAAGAGGCTCACACTCGCTGGCGACGTTCCAGCTCTACCAAGGTTGTCAACACCGCTTGATACTCATCTGGTGCCGAGACTTTCATCGCCCCCAACGTCGATTCCAGTGTCTCCAGACTCACCCAGCGTGATTGCGCATATTTGGCCTTGGTCAGCATGATTTCTTGTGGCCGGCTTTGGTGCAAACGCGCCAAATAAAGTATCTGTGCCAATTGCTCGCCCCGATCTGAATTGAAATAACAAAGAACTGTCTGCACGCGCTCTGGCGTCACATCCACATGGAGTTTTTCTTTGATCACACGGCGCAAAGCCGTCTCCAAGTCCTCACCCAAACGAACGCGACCACTAGGCAACTCAAAGCTGCCCGGCAAAAAACGTCTCGTCTCGGCACGTTTGGCCACAAAAACACGGACGCGCTCACCCGTATCGTCATAAATAAGTGCCCCAACACTAAGCGCCTGAGTTTTGATTGTCGATCGCCAAACAGTCATAAGTCATTATAGCAATGTTTTACCCTCTTGACAAGACGTGACAAATATGATATAATATAAATTAGTTTGATCTAATAAATGGAGACAACCTATGCGCTACTATATCATCGAATTGCGTGGTAAAAATAAAACGACTCTTCCCGATTTTTCTTTGTTGCTCTACCGACTTGGTCAAAAAATCCGCCTTGAGTTGCGCTCACAGCAGCTTCCGAGTCCCTTTGTCTGTACCGATCCCGATACAGGCGCCACGATGGGCCGGTTTTATTTGCAAACACCCAAGTCATGTCAACATCAATTAAATGACGTTTGTCAGCGTTTTGAGAATCAGTTTTCGCGCGATATTACCTGTCGTCTCCAGCAAACTAGTAATTGGCCACCTCAAACCCATAGTCCTTTGCCAGGGATGGTTTAATCTCCATGATTCTTGCAAAATTCGCCATAATTTTATTATTGTGAGCTAGTTATATTTATATAATAAATATATTATAATTGCCAATAGTGAGCAACTGTACATAAATTGTGTACAAAAAACACGATGCCACTTCTTAGATTATTATTGACTGCGGTAATTATGCGTTAATAACTTAGCAGTCTTGACAATTTACTGCCAAGAAACAGCTGAAAATTATTTATTTCTTATAAAGAAATCTTATGTTCCTTTACAACCAAAAGACCAATTGCCAAGGTGATCAAAGTCATTGTTAATAATAATTACACTACCACCCAAAAGACAACCAACGCTTGTTTTTGTCAATAAGTTATTGTTATCTGTTGCGCAGGCTCCAATTTGACTTATTTACGGGTCACTTTTCAAACCGATAAGTAATTATATAATCACTCATCTTCTATTCAAGATGATCAAAAATTTTTAACTTTTTACCAAAATATAATTGATTTATCAGATAAAATATCTAGACATAGTGACTAGCAGTCTCAGACTACTACTGCTAAATACAAAATTAATTACAGCCGATAGTAAATTATTAGTAAAAACTAGCACTTTACGGCAAAAAGCCAAACATACCCGCTACTTTTCGGGCACAAAAAAGCCCCTAGTAATTACTAGAGGCAATTAATCTGAGTGCTTATTTCACCACAATATTGACAATCCGACCAGGAACATAAATCTTTTTGACAATTCGCCCATAATCCAAGTATTTTTCTACTTTGGGCAATGCTAGTGCCGCTTCTAAGACTTTGTCTTGATCCTGAGCCACGTTGGCAGGGATTGTTAGCTCGCCGCGTAATTTACCATTGACTTGTACCCCCAAAGTTACTTCCTCCTCCACTGCGAGCGTCGGATCGTAACTTGGCCAGGCCGATAAGAAAATACTTTTGTCATGACCCAAACTCGCCCACAACTCTTCACACAGATGTGGTGCCAGTGGCGCTAACAATTGGAGCAACACCGCAAAATCCTGAGCGCGGATACTGTCAGCCTCTTGCAGCTGATTGGTCAAAATCATCAGGCTCGAAACCACCGTATTGAGCTTAAACTCACTAATGTCGTGCGTAACTTTGGCAATCGTGCGCTGTAGCAGTGACATATAGCTTGGAGTCGTCTCGCCAGCACTTTGGCTGACTCGCTCACGCAGGTCCCAGACTTTGACCAAAAACTTGTGTACTCCTACAAGCCCCTGGGTATTCCAGGCCGTCGGGCTGCCAAAAGGCCCCATAAACATCTCATAAACGCGCATACTATCGGCGCCATATTTGGCCACTACCTCATCAGGATTGATGACATTGCCCCAACGCTTGCTCATTTTGCGGCCGTCTTCGGCCAAAATCAAGCCCACATGTTGCAATTTACTAAATGGTTCCAAAGTGTGGACAACGCCAAGATCATAAAGAAACTTGTGATAAAAACGGGCATAAATGAGATGACGAGTAGCGTGCTCCGCCCCGCCCACATAAAAATCCACCGGCAAGAAATAACGCTCTTTTTGCGGATCTATCAACTTTTGATCATTGACAGGATCTACATAGCGCAGATAATACCAGCTGCTACCAGCCCACTGAGGCATCGTATTGGTCTCGCGCCGGGCTGGCTGACCACAGCGCGGACACTTAACTTGCACCCAGTCAGCAATCGTCGCTAATGGCGACTCGCCAGTGCCCGAAGGCTCATAGTGCTCAACATCTGGTAATTTGAGCGGCAAATCAGTATCTTTTAGTGGGACCACACCACAAGCAGGACAATGGATTATCGGGATTGGTTCTCCCCAGTAGCGCTGACGCGAAAACACCCACTCGCGCAATTTATAGTTTACTTGTGCCTGGGCAAGTGGCTTTTCCTTATTCTTGCATAATTCCCGCAAAATCTCTTCCTTTGCATTTTCACTGGTGTATCCATCAAATTTACCAGAATTGATCAATTTTCCATAGTCTGTGCCCCCAAAACCTTGCTCGTCCTGATAACCATTATCAATGACCCTCTTGACGGGCAAACCATACTTGGTGGCAAAAGCAAAATCGCGCTCGTCGTGAGCCGGCACCACCATGACTGCCCCAGTACCATAGTCACCCAAAACATAATCCGCCACCCAGACCGGTACTTTTTCGCCGTTAATCGGATTAATTGCCTGTAAATGTTCAAGTTTTATACCCGTTTTTTCCCGGGTTTGATCAGTACGCTCGATTTCTGACTTATTCTTGCAATTTTTGCAGTAATTATCAGCTACCGGTTCGATAGTGGCCAAGTCAGGACAGTGTCGCTCCAGCCACTCCGGCGCCACCACCACACTCACCACCCCAAAAAGCGTATCTAGACGGGTGGTAAAAACTTCCAGACTAGTCACATCATAGCCAGTGGTGTCACTCTCGAGCGCAAAAGTCACTTGTGCCCCAGTCGAGCGACCAATCCAATTCTCCTGCATCAGCTTGATAAATGGTTCCCAATCCAATCCTTGCAAATCTTGCAATAATCGGTCAGCATATTTGGTAATACGCAAATTCCATTGTCTCATCGGCTTTTTTTCGATAATACTCCCACAGCGTTCACACTTACCGTCTTCCAAGTCTTCATTGGCCAAACCAGTCTTACAAGATGGACACCAGTTGATCGGCGCAAACTCCTCAAAAGCCAGCCGTTGAGCATCGATCTCTTTTTTCTGCTCATCATCAAGCGAATAGTAATCTTTTGTACCAAATTTTTCCTCAATTAAAAACTCTATTGGCCGCGCTTTAGCTTGCTTGTCGTCATAATAGTGACGATACATTTGCAAGAATATCCACTGCGTCCAGCGATAAAATTGCGGATCGGTCGTGTTAATTTCCCGTGACCAGTCATAGGTGAAGCCCAAAACCTCCAGCTGACGCTTGAAAGTCGCCACATTGTCCGCTGTGGAGCGTGCCGGATGAACGTGGTTTTTGAGCGCGTAGTTTTCGGCCGGGAGACCAAAGCCGTCCCAGCCCATTGGGTGCAAGACATTGTAGCCTTGCATCATTTTTTGCCGAGCCACAATATCAGTGGCAATATAGCCTTTGGGATGGCCGACATGCAGACCCGCGCCACTAGGATACGGAAACATATCGAGAACATAATATTTTGGCTTATCCTGGCGATCAGAAGTGTGATATAAATCCCATTCGCGCCAGCGTGCCTGCCATTTTTTTTCTATTTGTTGGTGATCATAAGTTTTTGTCATATATGGTATTATACCGCAACTAATGCGATAATTCTCGAGGAATTAGCCATATAATTCTTGCAATTTTTGACAACAAAAACCCGGCACTAGAGCCGGGTAAACTACTTAACTGCTTTTGATAATGATGTTGACCTTCCCATCAGAGCGGCTGGTAAAAATAATGCCGCCCTGATCGTCCTGAATCATTACCAGAGTGCTTGGCGCCGGGATGATCTTCGCTTCCTGGGCGTGGATTTGTCCCTGGCACACCATCCTGTGTTCACTGTCAACGTCGGCTTGTTCCCGACGGACATAAAACTCAGACTCATACAGGCAATTGTCGAACTTCACGTCAATCTCCTCCTTTTGGATGTCAAATAGCTTCGCGGTAATTATATCACACTCACGCAAAAAAGTCAATAGTAGATATTATAAGTGGTAAAAGCAACATTTTTGTACGCCTCTTGTACTCACAATATAAAATAATAACTATACATCAATATATTTTTGTGAGCCTTACAGGCTCACAAGATTAAAACAGGTCACTCATCGACATTTCCCCGCTCATCGCCTCCCCCACGGGGGCGGCATAATCACTCACCTGCGTATCCACGGGTGTCTCAGGTGTCGGCGCACTGGCTGGCGCGGCGGCAGGAGTCGGTCTTGGAGCGGATACATCTGACTCGCGCTTGAGAGCCACTGCCGGCTGAGCCGGATTATCATCAGTACTCGCTGGTTGCTGGCGTTCGGCCGAGACCATAGGCGCCACCGGCCGAGCCTGCAAAAGCGGCATTTGTAGCATTGACTTTGCTGCCCGCTTATCTGCGGCTTTTGGAGCTGACGATTCCTGATTATTGCCCTCTTGTCGCCGCTTCATTGAGTCCAAAAGATCCGCCTCTATCTGCTCGCGTGATCGATGCTTGGGCTCTGGCGGCAGTTGAGCCGTGGGCACCTCCAGCTTCGCTATCACCTCTCGATGTTGTCGATCAGCCTGCAAATCGCCAAAAAAAACAATTAGCACGGTCCAGGAATAAGCCACCAAAGGAGCAATACCAATTAATATCCCCACACTATACATCCAGGGCTGCAGCTGCAAATCAAAATAAAAGTCCAAGCTCCGCTTGGCGTACATGACCAAACCAATCCCCACGCTCACACCAGCCAAAAGCCACAACCAAAAACTAGCCAGCACTCGACACATATCCTTGATGTGGCCACGCATGAGCACAAAACTAGCCTGAAAAGCGCCCGTGAGACTCAAGTGTGGATCATCAATCAAAAGCGTCCAGACCGGTGAGGCATAAAGTGGTAACACACCCGAGAGGATCACCAAAAAAGGCCAGACCATCGGTGTCGACAAAACTTTGGTATGCCAACGCAAATCAAATTGTGGTAGCTGGGCCCCAACATAGCGCAGCAACTGTGGTCCCCAAGAGGTCAAAATATCAATAAGCCACGCTCCCAGCCACAAGCACAAAGCCCCAGCCAGTATGCCCACCAGCGAACGGGCATAAATAGCCAAAACTCGAGCCGCTAGATTGTCACTATTGACTATCGTATAGCTCACATGACGAAAAAAATAGCGATACAACAAGTATGTCAACGGTCCCGCAGCCAATAAAATCAAGATGATATAACCCACAAAAGCCCCACCGGCCGACTCCAGGGTAGCTAGCACTGCGGGGACAGCAAAAACCGCCTCCCAGACCCAGACCAAGGCTGTTACTGTAATCCACTTGTCCTCATAAGCACTTTTGACGTAAGTTTTCAATTTATCATTTGATCGCATATATTGATTCCAGCTATTTGCCTACCATTGTAACATTTTTCCCGGTCAAATATTACCGCAGATTTTGCGGTAATAGTCGTCAATCGCACCATCGCTGCGATTTTTGTGAGCCTTCTGTACTCACATATCAAAATAATAACGATACACCGTATATTTTTTGTACGCCTTTGAGGCGTACAAAATGATAAATCCTAGCTCCTCGCCTCATCGATCAGCAATAAAAACGGCCTTCTGTAATAAAAGACCGTCTCTATTTCACTTAATTCTTGCGCTCATTATGCCCGACGCGCACGACGGACATTTCTCGCACTGCGAGCAACACTTTTCTTGACTTTAGCGCCAATTTCCTTAATATTGCTCACAATATTAGGACGGATACTTTGGTAAAAAAGCGCCTTGGTGACCATAAAGTACGGCATCACAACCACCAGACCCAAGCCTAGCGGTAATAATGCGACAATAAACCAACCCACAAAACTCAAGCACAACAGCATGAAGTACCCCTCATGATTGCACATCATCAAAGCCGAGCGCTTCACCGCAATCCAAGCATCAACAGCCGGGTTATCGGCAATATGAAACCAGACTTGCGAAAAGTACAGGCCCACAATCAAGGAAATGGCAATCCACATCCCCTCCGCCACGTAGCAAGTCATCATTGCATCCTCCACGCTCGCCGAGGACAGATTGCCCACGCAAATCACAATCATCGTGGCCACAAAAGTCAAGATAATCGTGAAAATAATTTGGTAAACCGTCACCGCCAAATTGCGCGCAAAGCGATGTCCAATGGAACGAAATACCGATAAATCGGCTTTTTTACCATTAATCAGTCGCGTATAATACAAAGCGGAAACATAATGCATAGGACCCATAATTGCAATTGTAATGGCAAAAAAGACCATCATTGACACTAGTGAGAAAAACGAAATCAAACTACCGCCACGAAAACCACCTAGACTAAATATTGCCCCGGTAAAGAAAGATTGCTTGATCAAGTGCGCCAGCAGACCCATAATTGCTAGCCACAAAATCTCAAAGGCCACCGCATCGACCCACTTTCCCCGAAGTTTTGTCCGAGCTTCTGCCCGCAGTACAGACAGTTTTTTCATCATTCCCTTTCTGACTGTTTGTCACAACTAACATTATAAACAAGAAATTTTACTTTGTCCAGTAGCGATTTACCCAAAAAAACAGATTGCCAGTCCAAATAGCCTTCAGCTATGGTATAATCGAGCATATGCGAGATCTTGATGTACTTTTCAATCCTCGAGCTATTGCTGTAGTGGGCGCTTCCCGCGACCCGGGCAAAGTGGGGACAATTGTCGTCCAAAATCTCAAGGACAGCGGCTTTACTGGTCCGATATATCCGATCAATCCTCGCGCCAAAACCATTTGTGGTCTCCCCTGCTACACCAGCCTGACGGCTATCCCAAACCCTATTGATCAAGTGACTATTTGCGTGCCCGCCGCCAGAGTCTTAGAGGTCGTGGAAGAATGTGTAACCAAAAAAGTCAAATCAATTATTATTATCTCGGCCGGTTTTGGTGAAACGAGTAAAAATAATAAAAAGTTAGAGGATAAAATTTCTCAGCTTTGTAAGGAAAATAATATTATTCTTATAGGCCCTAATGTCATTGGGGTCATGCACCCGGAGTCTCATCTGAATAATTCCTGGATGCAACGCCCAGCGCCAGCTGGTAACATCGCTTTTTTGTCACAATCAGGAGCCCTTTGTTGTAGCGTCCTGGACGTTGCCGATCAATACCAGTTGGGATTTTCTCATTTTTGTAGCATTGGCAATAAGGCCGACATTGATGAACTAGATCTAGTGGAATACTTTATGCGGGCTGATGATGTCAAAGTCATTGCCTGCTATCTGGAGGACATCCGACGTGGCTACCAATTTATCAAGTTTTTGCGCGAACACATCGAAAAGCCAATTATCATCTTTCATTCAGGCAAAACATCTCGAGCGGCCACTGCTGCTGCCTCACATACGGGTTCAATGACCAGCGATCGCGATCTGGTGCGTACGGCCTTTTTCCAAGCCAATGTCCTCGAAGCCGAGACAATTCATGAGTTTTGCTTGCTACTTCAGGCTTTTTCCCATTTAGGCCCCGTCAAGTTTCCTGAATTTGGACATTATGGTATCGTTACCAACGCTGGTGGCGCTGGTATCATTGCTACTGACGAGATTGTCAGTCTTGACTGGGACTTGGCCACCATCTCTCCTCCTACCAAGAAAGCCCTCAAAGCGGTGTTGCCTGCTGCCAGTTCGCTAGCCAATCCGATCGACATTTTAGGTGACGCTGGCGCCGACCGATATGCCCAAGTATTAGATATTATAGGTCAAGATCCATCAGTGGAGATAATATTAAATATATTGACACCGCAACATGTCACTCAGCCACTAGAAACCGCTCAAGCAATTATCAATTTTAGTCGCCAACACCCAGAAAAAATTATTCTCAATACCTTTTTGGGTGGCGATAGTGTCGAGCCCGCCCGTCGTTTGCTGGCTACCAATGGTTTGATGGTTTTTGCTGACCTGCGTGACAGTGTCCGAATTGGCAATTTCTTGACTCAGCGCGGGCGCAATCTTTATGACTGGCACGAGCGGATCATCAAGCGTAATTACCGTCTGACAGAATGCGAACCTGGCAAATATCACGCATTGCTTGATGCTCTCTTGACAGGTAGACCAGGTCAAATCCAAATTCTTTCCGACCATCTCACTAGTGCCTTGTTGCGCGAGTTTAACGTAGAATTACCAGCCCAAAAAGTCACCACCAAACTTAAAGAGGCCTTGGAGTTTGGCGAGCAATACTTCCCTGTCATTCTCAAAGCTCCCAATCAGATTTTTACCCACAAGACCGATCATAATGCTGTGATCGCCAATATTGCCGATAGCCAGCAATTGGCCGAAGCCTTCACTGCCTTGCAAGCCCAAATTTGGTCACAAACCGGCGATACGAGCCATCCACCCGTGCTTTTGCTTCAGGAAATGGTCACTGGTGTCAAACTCGAGTATTTTATCGGTGCTAAACGCGATGGCCACAGCGATGTTTATCAGGGCGGACATCCCGGCTTTGGTCACCTGATCAGTTTTGGTCAAGGCGGCATTTATACTCAGCTTCAGCGCGATGACTTGGGCCGCGTCCTCATCCCTGAGCGGCGCCGAGATATCAAAGAAGTGATGTGGGAGACCAAATTATGGCCACTGATAGAAGGTTTCCGGGGCCAGCCAGCCCTACCCGATAGCAAAATCATGGATGTCATTGTCGCTTTACAAAAAATGCTATTTGCTTATCCAGAGATTACCGCTCTTGATATCAACCCGCTGCTGGTCACCAGCAAAAAAGTTTACGCCGTAGACGTCAAGGTCTTTATTGAACGCTAAAGGTAGTTCGTGCGGATCATACTATCATTTGTGACGTTTAAGTCGGTATTTTTGTGCGTGCCAGATGTAATTGCTTCTTGACAAAACTAGCATAGTATGATATAATATAGGTTAGTTAGTTGCAGTTTAAGTAACGCAATTAACGGCTCTTTGACAAATTTACTTAACCAAAAAGTCATAGAGCTAGATCAATAATCTCAAATCTACAGGAGGATACAATCTCATGATCAGAATCATCAACAATTGCGCTTCAGAATCAGCCGCCACCGTACTCAGCCGTTTCCACAGCTTCCAAATGGAAGGCCGACCGGCACTCACTGTTCACCCAAGATTTCTCCCCGAGCTTGCTGCCAGTTTCACCAATGGCATTAGTCCCTGCCGCTGTCACCTATCATGGACTGATTGTTTTGCTCGTGAAAGCGGATACGGCCAGCTCAGGAGTGAAGGTCTTTGGATCATTGAACCCAATTACCTGCACGAGTGCGCAGCAGACGGCGACATTTTCTTGGTAACTTTGGCTTTGGAAAAAGGCGAATGGATGACGCAATCAACCAAGTCTCTGTACCAAAAATACAATGGTGGCAATCAAGTCATCATGGGTATATGGCGCTGGAGAGCACACGGACAGCGATTTCTGTCATTGTTGTGCAAAATGTGGCCTTATGACTGGCGATTTACCTACATTGCCGTCCCCACAACCAAGGGCATTCATGTCATTGACTATCATCAAGGTTACAGGAAAATGAGCAGAAAGGCATTTCACCAGTACCGCCACTTTCATGTTGCCCCCTGCCCGTGGTCAGAAACAACTGCGCTCGATGTCACTTATGCCAAAGGCAAAATGACACTGGCAAAAGAAAGGCAAGAAGCGGAACAACAGTTCTACCAGAATCTGCGCCCTCTTTTTGCCAAAATTCTCGAGCAACCGCGCTGGGATGCAATCAGGCCACAGATCAGACTTGACACTCTTGACTATAAGTCAATACAAGACCAGATGGAAACCCCGAGCAACGGTTACTACAGCTATCGCGATTGGTTTGTGGATTGGCTCACCACCGAGTTAGCAGTCAAGCAGTGTCCCTGGCGTTAAGTAAGTTTTGTCACTCGCCGTCGGTTCTTCCGACGGCTCTTTGCTGTGCAAAGACAGTCATTTTGTACTCACATTGTACTCACAAAATCAAATAATGACTATTAACCAAGATATTTTTGTGAGTACAAGAGGCTCACAGCTGCCACTACCAAATCGTCTCAACCCCGTAACGAGGAATAATTGTATCTCTTGTGATGATCGTCAATTCCTTTTCCATTGCCATAGCTATCAGCAAGCGGTCAAAAGGATCGCGATGAATAAAATCCAAAGATTTGGTAATTTCAATGCCTTCTGCAGTCAATGGCAAATGCATAAAGCCGCAGCGACCACAAAAGTCATCCAACTCAACGATTGACAATTGATCATCTATTTTGCCAAGTTTTTGCTTAATGGCAATCTCCCACAACGATGCCACACCATAATAACATTCCTCATTTTCCATCAACTCCAAAGCCACATTTGACAATTCATTGTTGCCTTGCGCATACCAAATCAAAGCGTGCGTGTCTATTAGGTATTTCATTCCATGTATTCCTGAAAATCATTGACTGGAGCATCAAAATCAGCAGCAACAAAGTTAATTCTATCCCTCAAACCACCAAAATTTGTCCGAGAGCCACTTTGAGAGTTCTTAGATTTCATCGCCAAAAAATAAGCAAAATCCAAAAGCTCTTGCTGTTGGACGCAAGATAAGGTTTCGTAAACTTGAGCAAGCTTTTCCGGCATAAAAACTCCTTTCTCTTATTATATCACGCCAGTCAAGAAAACACTCACCCCCCGCGCTTTTAGTTTGAGAACAGTATGACTTTCTTTGCAAATTTTGCAATAATTATCCAAAACACACATTTTTGTGCGCCTCGTGTACTCCATAGGGAGTACAAAGATAAATTATTGCTATACACCAATATATTTTTGTGAGTACAAGCGGCTCACAGCAGACTCACTCCCACTCTCCAGTCATCAAGTTGATACAGACATATTTTTTCACCATGCTTGACAAGCTAGCGATGGCATTATAAAATGAAGCAAAGTAAGCAAGCGAAAGCAATATGGCAGAAAGACTCGATCCTTTAAGTAGCGATGCCGCTTGGAAACAATGGGCAGAAAGTTACCTGAGCGGCGGTAGGACAGAAACTACTCCCCAACCAGATCCAATAGACAGCGGTAATGTACCACCGACACGCGAACAGACTACCACTCCGCTAGAGAGACAACGCGAAACTGACACTCTCCCCACCAGCCCCGAAAGAACCACCACTACCCAGGAATGGCCACATCCTTACTCAGTGCGGATCGTGGGGGAAAGTCCAGATGGTCATTTGCAACTGTCTGACGGCCAAGTCGCTGTTTGGGTCACTCGTCATCAGGCTTTAAGCCACTATCGCTACGTCGAGAGTTTTCAAGACAAATATAATGCTTGGCGCCAGCGTCGGCAGTACACGCCCGATGCTAGCCCGCTTTCAGACCCAGCCAGACTAACAACCGAAGGTCAACGCGATGACCAGCGCCGTATCAGCCTCGAGCCCACCACCACACCCAAGCCAGAAGGGCCCTATGTGACCATGGCTGGTGTCAATCCCGATCTGATCGCCACCAATCCGGTACGAGTCAATCCCGAGACTCCCACTCTTCCACTCAATCCCGAAACCCGCACTCCAGACACTGACATTTTGCAACTGATTGCCCAAAATGGCGATAACGATATTTTGCGCGAATTCTACGCTAGCCGACCCGAATACGCCCAAGCTTTTGCCGACTATGATCGCCAAGCTGCCGAGCGACGTGCAGCCGAGCAAGCTCAACGTGAAGCCGAGGCTCAGCGTCAAGCACAACTGGCCACCGATCCAGAAAATCGTGGCTCCGGACTGCCGCCCCGGGGCGGTCAAAGACACCCAGAAGTAGCCAGACGTGGTGATCTTAATGCCTTCAAGACTGCTCTAGCTGGCCGTGAAAGCGGTGGCAAATACTATATTGAAAATCGCTATGGTTTCCTGGGCAAATATCAATTTGGCACTGACGCACTCAAAGACCTGGGTTATATTGGCGCAGATGGCAAATGGACTGGCAAAGATGGTATCCGCAGTGCCGAAGACTTCAAGCGGAGTCCTCAGGCTCAAGAACGAGCTATGGATCTATGGGTCAAACAAAAACTGCGTGGCGTCAAACGATTTGAGCGTTATGTTGGCCAAACTGTCAGAGGTGTCCCCATTACTCGCTCCGGACTCGTGGCTGGTGCCCATCTGGTCGGCACTGGCGGCATTGAAGCCTTTTTTAACCCCAGCAAATGTCGCCGTCCCAATGGCCGCGGCGGGAGAGGTGCACCTCGCTGTAATAGTGCCGGTATTCCCGTAGATGGCAACAACACCCCGATTACCGAATATATGCGCAAATTTGCCGGTTATAGTATGTAATGACTCCTCATGCAAAATTGAGGGCTTTTACTATTGGCTATTATTAAGCATCAACTGGATCTTTTCCAGCAAAGTCATGGTATGAATTTGCTCTTGTAACTGCCGAGCCAGGTCAGGTTCGTCGGTCAAGACATAGTCCACTGCGCTTACTAGCCAGCGTCTTAGTGACTGTTCGCTATTGGGTGTCCACACCATTGCCTTTTTACCCAACTGATGAATTTTATCAATGACACTAGTAGTCATCGCTGATTCTTCTAAAGCGATGATCTGACCTGGCAGTCCAGACAAATCGCCATAAGTCGCCAGTCCATTATAAACAGAATTGATATCCGGATAGGTGGTGTTGGCATAGACAATTGGTGAGCGCTCAATCGACAATAAATAATGGGTATCGTCAAACCCGCGCGCCCGCAAGGCCGTCACCACGTCATCAACCATCTGTTCGTCTGCTGTCTCCCCTTTAAGTTCAATAAAAAGTATCAGCTTCTTATCCGCTGTATCCAAAAACTCATCCAAAGTGGGCACTGGTTCGCACTCGCCGTCAATCGCCCGTGCATCACGCAAACACAACTGCCGAATTTCAGCCAGCGTCATGTCTGTCACTTTTTTGTCCACGCCGGCCATTCTTTTAAAGGTCACATCATGATTGACCACATAGATACCATCAGCCGTGCGTTGAATATCAAACTCAGCCGCAGGAAAACCTAGCTCGATGGAACGGCGCAAACCAGACAACGAATTTTCCACGCTCGCATGACCTCCAGCGCGGTGAGCCACAATCACGGCGTCCGTCAAATTGGCAAAATACTGCTCACCCAGATCTACCAGCGGCGAGCACACTGGTATCAGCAAGAAACTACCAGCAAGAGTCAATAAAAGTAGCCACCAACTCGCTTTTTTAGGCAAAAGATCCCACTCATATGCATACCCATCACGATAGGTGCAATATAAATGCACCGTCAAAAGAATATTCCAATTAATCGCCAAATACGTCCCAAAAGAGGCAAACAGCCAAGCTAAAAGCGTTGAGTAGACTTCCAAAGCTATGGGCGTCTCTCGCATCAGCCAGCTAGCAACTAGAATTACCCCAATCAAACCAACAAAAACCAAACAACCATAACCTATCAGCAATAAGAAAAACAAAAACTTTTGCCAAAGATAATTGCGAAAGTATTTTTTCATCAAGGCACGCGAGCGAACTGCCGCCTGACGGACGCTCAAGCCATCCAAAACTACCCCAGGTAGTAAAAAAATGTGCACTACCCCCACCACAGCCAAAACCGCCATCAAGGAATAATAGGCCAAGGCATAACTAGGAGTCGTATCAATCACTGCCGCAATAAAATTGGGCAATTGTAAACGACGCGTGAGGGAAATAGACAAATTAGTACCCACCAAAGGAGTAACCAAACCGATAAAAATAATCACGATCAAACCACGCCAATTGAGTAGCCGCGGTAAGGCTTGAGCCGCTTGCCAGAGAACTTCCCACCAATGACGCCGTCTAGCTGCAAGCAAATCTTGGCAATAAACCAGGGTCACATGCAAATCAAAAACCAGATAAATCGCCAGAATGGTCACAAAAAGCACCATTACCAACCAACCTCCAGGAGACAAAAGCAAAAAGTGAATGTCACTCCAAGTAATGACGCTGCGGCCATTGAGCTTTAAAACCAGGTCAATCAAAAACCGTCCCCCGCCTACCAGCAAGACTAAAAATGGCTTGGTCAGTAAGGTGTACCACATAATGGTCGGCATTGAGCGCCACAAAGATTTAATTGTTAGGCGTTTGGCTTTCGTTTTGACTTCTGTTGACATGAGCATATTATATCACACTAATAACCAGCAATTGATTGCTGAAGTCATCGCCAGTCTAATGCCAATCAAAAAAAATCCCGATTTTTTGCCACAAATTTTTAACCAACTTTTTTCCACTTTGTTTAACAAATGTTAAACGTTTGTTAAACGTATATATCTGGTTTTTGGTGACAAAAATTTACAGCCGTAAAACACACTACATTGGACAGTGTCTAATTTTTCCTCTACCCGCACACCCTAAGTGACAAGAATTGAAAACTTTGCGAGTATAATAAGGGTGGTGGGTGGGGGTGTCATAAGTATAAAAATTACCCCTTGACAACTATATCAAATATGATATAATATGACTCTTGTTCTGTCACATCTAAATATTTTGAGAAAGGAGGTCTCTTGAAAATGGAGACCGAAAGAAAGTTTATCGTTGACGCATCAAAGCTCCCGGCGCTTAAAAATGGCGTCAGGATCGTCCAGGGGTATCTCGCCGCCGAGCATGGCAAAAATGGCCGTGAAGTCCGTCTGCGCGCCAAGGGCAACAGGTACTATATGGCGACAAAAGAGGGCAACGGCTTACAGCGGCCGGAGCGCGAGCGGGAGATTGACTACGGCCTTTTCCACTACTTCTGGCCGTGCACCAATCGTAGGAGAATTGAAAAAACGCGCTATGTCATCACTCTTGAACCCCAGTACATCCCCAGCGAGGACCGCGACTTCGTCGAAAAGATCGAGTTTAAGGCGGAGATCGACGTCTACGAGGGAAAGCTGGAAGGGTTAATCGTCGTTGAAGTCGAATTTGACTCCAAGCGCGAAGCGCATTACTTTTCGATGCCGGAGTGGTTTGGGCGTGAGGTCACTTACGACCCTCACTACCGCAACAAAAACCTCGCCCTTCACGGACTCCCGCCTGACTTTGTCAAGGAGGTGAGTACCAAAAACTAGGCGCTAACCTTTCTGCTTGTCGCCAACCCCCTTGGTCGATAAGGCCGCGCAATATTTCTTGTGACATCCACCCCGTCAGTTCACCCTGGCGGGGCCTTTTTTTATAAGTGTCCAGACTGCCGCCGGCACCAGCCCCGAGACATCCGCCCCAAAGCGCACCAACTCCATCACCATACTCGAGCTGATATGAGCGGTCTGACCTCCGCGAAAATAAATCGTCTCCAGGCCAGAGAGCTTTTGGTTGAGGGCGGCCAAATTTTCCTCAAAACCATAATCAATCCCGTTGCGCACCCCCCGGATCAAAAAATCCGCCCCCACCTGAGCCGCGGCCACACTAGTTAGCGAATTATAGACTTCCACCTGGACATTGGCGAGTTTTTCTTCCTGGAGTGTCTGAGCAATCGCCGCTTGCATCTGGGCAGGCGGAAAATGGACTGGCTTGGTGGGATTGATGCCAATCCCCACAACTACCTGATCAAAAAGTGCTGCTGCCTGGCGGACAACATAAAGATGTCCATTGGTAAAGGGATCAAAACTCCCCGGATAAAATGCTTTCATGACTGGTATTATAACACAAGAATTTTCCCGATCATGGCGAGTGTCAGACTCGAGAAAAATCAGTGACAAATCAATAAAAACTCTTCATTATCGCTAGGCAATTATATCTTATAATAAATTTATTATCAAAGATAACTATCGGCCCAATGCTGACACCATCGGCTTTTGCTCACGCCTGGAAATTGCCTCTTGACAAAAACCCTATAATGTGATATAATAAGAATATCTTAACAGTACATTACTATTGTTTAACTGGTATTTTTATCGGTCTAAACGGTAGTTGTACTAGTGAGTCGTTCTTTAACAAAGTATCAAAGGACTATTCACTAGTTGTCGTGCTGTGCGTGCGGTCAAAACCCGCACAAATTTACAAAAAGGGGTCAACTGAAAATGACTCAGAATATATCAGCAACAACAGTATCACGCGCGTTCCTTTTCTCCCTCGCCAATCTCATCGCTGTGCTCGTCGCTATCGTTTGTTTTGCGTTCGCGTCCGCTTGCTGGCAGATATGCCCAGCATATGGCGGAACACTGGCACACGAGCTCGGTCACTGGCATTGCGGTTGCACTCAAAGACAGCCCGAAACACTACCCGCTCCCAGTGTCCACCAGACCAGAGAGCGTGAGCAATTAAGTGCTGCCAAAAGGGTCGACGACAGCCACACCTGGAAACTTCTGTTTGCCATTCCCAAAAGTGTCACAGTTGTCGATGAAAGCGGCGATGTCATTCACACCCACACTGTCGATGAAGATGGTATTCTGCGCTCTAGGCGTGTTGCCACTTATGCCGATGCCAGGCTGGATCAGATTTTAAAGCCACTTGGCATCAGGTGCGAGGCAGACGTCATCGCGATCGACAAGGTCACAATGGAAAAAGGGCAAATCGGCCAGGAGTCAATCCAAACGGCCGCCAACCTCAACGCTGGTGGCAGCTATGACACAGTCATCTTCCTTCCCTACTATACGTGCAGCGACCTGTATGCCTACAGCGGGATATATGGGGTCTGTCATTATACTAGGCAAAGCAATGATGGCACCTATACACCGATATTGGCAGTCTTGTGCGGCGATTATGGCGATAGCAGCTGGGGGATCGATTGGCTCAAGTTTAATGCCGGTGTGTTTGCCCATGAATTCGGACACGCCATAAAATACTGGGCTCGTTCGATCGGATTCTTTAGCTGTCCGGCTGTACACCAGAGTTACTGTGTCGATTTTCATGACGAACCTGACTGGTGCTGGGATTTGTTGGCTGGTCAATGCCTCCCGCCTGTGCTCGATCACGAGCCACTGTCAGCCGGCAATCAGTTTCATTATGATGACAAGCGTGCTGGCATCGAGAGCGAAGTTTGGCGCTACCCTTATCGGATTTACAATGACGAAGAAGCCAAAAAAATGCGTGACACCAGGATTTTCCGTGCGATTGACGAGTTGTGCGCCAAAGGATATAGCCGCGAAAAAGCGATTGAGCATATCAACCTGGCAAACAACAAATACGCCAGCGAAAATTATCCGCGCGGTTTCTTCCAAGAACAAGGCTACACTGCCGGCTTTTCACGCACTGTTGTCCCCACACTGGAAATTAAGACCTCGCAGGATATCTGGCTACTTGGCGAGACGTATAGCGATCACAATCCGGCCAATTTCTGGCGGGATGTGGTCTCGCTTTACCAAGTGGCGGCTATTCCTGAGGAAATAATGGTCATTGACAACGAGACCGAGGAACAGGTGAATCAACTGACCAAAGACGGCAGCTATAGGATCGGGCTCAAGGCCGAGGCTTACACCGTCAGGGTGGCAAGTATCAAGGACTTGACCTATCTTTCAGCTCAAGTCTACAAACTGATCAGCGAGGATAATGGCAGCAGACTAGACTTCGAGACTATTTGTCCGTGGCTGGTGAACGTCTCCGGCGATTTGCGTCTCAATGACGAGGCCGGCAGCGAGCTTAGCAATGGTCAAAAAATCGACGAAGGGGCGTCATTGTCAGCCTGGAAAGCCACAACAAAAGTTGGTGTTGACACCACCAAAACTGACGGCTCCAATGGTAGTGGCAGTGGTTCCAAAGGTTGTCACACTGGCGCCAGCTCGCTCGTTTTGCTGCTTGTCATGTGCTCCTTTGTGATCAGACGGACGCACTAGTTTCCCTCTCGATACTTTGTTTTCAGAACTTTGGCTCTCGCGCAAGCGGGGGCCGATTGCGTTTGCACCCTACCGCCTACTCTCCCACCACAGGCAGACAAAAGTGGTCTCGATGGAGTGGTAGCATCTATTGGCTTGTACTCGTCTTGACAAAAAGTCGCTTATCTGTTATACTCACTACTATTATGACACAGGCACATGGTCTCACGCCAGAAATGTTCAAGTCCAATCCCGTTTTGGCGGCGGCTCACATCACCAAATACGAGGATTTCGCCAAAATCTCCTCGGGTCAATGGCAAGAATACATCAAGCAGGCTTATGATGCTTGGATGATGGCTCCTTATTATGAGTATTTGGCCGGCGGCAAAACTTATGCTTGGGATGAAATTGATGCAGAGCTTGAAGAAATAGTAAATGAGGGCTTGTGAAGTACGCCATTAGATTTTCAACTGAGTCCAAAAATGAACTAAAACAAATAATGCGTTTTTGGACATATAAAGATAAAAGGCAAAGAGTACGAACCCAAATAAAAGATGTTGTACAGACTCTTCAAGATGGCATTGTCAGCTATCCCCTTGTTGAATTTGAACCTTGGCGCTCACGCGGTATTCGTCGCGCAGTTGCCGGTGAATACAACATTTTTTACCAAATGTTCCCTGAAGACAAAAAGGTCATTGTTCTTCATGTAATCCATAGTGCTCGTGATCTATCCAAGTTTTTATAAACTCTCAATAACTACTGTTCATAAAATTTACTCAGCGTTTAACACTTGTTTAACAAACGTTTAACAAAAAAGCCTGGTTTTTGGTGACAAAAAAATACAGCCAGATGACAAAAATACCAATTAATATATCAAAAGTAATGCCAAACAATCGCTTGCCATCAATTACTTGCAATTTTGACCACAAGTGTGTATAATGATCCTGACAATAATGATTTTAGAAAGGATCAGATGCTCGTCAATGCCAAACAAGTCCTGGCAGCCGCCTCGCGTGAAGGGTACGCTGTGGGACACTTCAATATCAACAATCTTGAGACCATTCAGGCTATCATGAGCGGTGCCACCGCCAAAAAATCACCAGTGATTCTGGCCGTTTCCAAAAGTGCGATCAAATATGCGGGTTTGGACAACTTAGTGGCGCTCGTGCGCCTGGCTGCCCAAAAGGCCGATATCCCCGTGATTCTCAATCTTGATCACGGCCCCAGCGTCGAGCTAGCACGCGAATGTATTGACGCTGGCTTTACCAATGTCATGATCGACACTTCAGGCCTCCCCTACGCTGACAATGTCGCTGCCACTCGTGAGGTGGTCGCTTATGCCCACGAGCGTGGTGTGAGTGTGGAGGCCGAAATCGGCGCCCTCGCCGGCACAGAGGACAATATCTCCGTGGCCGAGCAAGATGCCCGCTACACCAAGGTAGAAGAAGCGGTCAGTTTTGTCGCCGACACTGGCATCGACTCGCTGGCTATTGCCATTGGCACCGCTCACGGCGTCTACAAAGGCGAACCGCGACTGGATTTTGACCGTTTACTAGCGATCCATCAAGCAATTCCCGAGACCCCACTGGTCTTGCACGGCTCCTCAGGCGTGCCTGCCGAGTCCCTGCGCGAGGCGATCAAGCGCGGGATCGCCAAAATCAACATTGACACCGACTTACGTCAGGCGTTTTTGCGCACTATCAATGCCAAAATGAACGCCGAGCCAGAAAGTGTCGACTTGCGGGCAATTTTGGGCGCTGGCCGCGAGGCGATCCAACATACGATTGAGGCCAAAATCGACATTTTTGGCAGTGCTGGCCGTGCCTAAACTTATTTTGTTGCCAAGGTAAAAACGGCCGCTTACGGCCGTGTTTGTGTAGTATAATACACCAAATACTAACCAAAACACCCGATCAACCCGCTTGCCAATCACGATTCTGCCAGGAAGATGATACTCTACCACTCAACAGTACTGAGCTGGCATGTTTTCTGAATTGATGCGTTGTGGCACCAGGGTATACCCCAAAGCATGGATCACTTTAAAAAGGGTATCCATTGTGGGATTACCACCTTTATCAAAGGCACGATATAGCCCTGAACGATTCTTGCCAGTTTCTTGAGCAATCAAACCCCAACGCTTTTGTGCCTTGGCCACATCACCAAGAGCGCGAGCGATCTCTTGAGCATCACCATCCTCAAAAACCACTTGCAGATAAGCGTCGCATTCTTCTTGAGTTTTTAATTCATTTATTAAATCCCACTTATGTAATGTCACGGTCATAAATATCCTTTCTGATTTGTTGTGCCATCTTGATATCCCGTTGTTGCGTTCTCTTCGTGCCGCCTACAAGCATTACAATCACCTGTCTGATTTTGATAAAATAATACAATCTGTAGCCTCCAGCATAATTAATCTTTTTTTCGTATATATCACCACAAACCTGTCTTGTCTTCCCTAGATTACCGTCTTTGATTCGCTGCAAGTGTTTTCTAATAGTAGCCACAGCCAAAAGGTCATCAATGTTATTAATCCAAGTTTCAAACTCGTCAGTAGTCATTATTTCATAAGTCATATTGTGTATTATAATACACAATTCTGGTTTGTCAAGACCATATCCAGAGCCTTATCACCAAAGCACTGAATTATGAAGCGCATTCCCGTCAAAGCTTAAGGTTGATAGCGATAAGTCTTCGCCACATGCTTACTATACCTGGATACTCCCTGAGCGGTCAGCCAGTGGGACCAGTTACCCGTGGCGCAACCATTGACCGGAGCAATTTTAAAGGAGTATTGTTGTACCGGATTGAGATTGCTAATATCAAGAGCCAACACACCAGAGACATCATCGGCTTTCATCGAGACACCACCAAAACGTTCGTCACCTTCTTGATGACCAAAAACAACGTGATAACTATAAGCACCGGCGGCTGGAGCAAAGTATAAAGTGGCTTTATCCCCCACCCGGTCAATCTGGAAAAGATCAGCTTGACCAGAGGGCGTGGTGTCAGCACAAGTTTGAGGCTTGGCCTCGTTGGGGACATTGTCACCGCTGGCGTGGCGATCATTAGGGTCAGAAGTAGGAGCAGGAGAGTTGACCTCGCCCTTCTTCTTATCATCATCCAGCCGAATGGTTTTCGTTTCCCCTTTTTCTATCCTGTAAGACCACAAGTCACCAGCCTCATCAAGATTTACTTCCTCAAGGATATACTCAAAATCAAGCTCCTTTTTGCCCAACATCGTCATGTAAGTGCGCGCGATCTCCTGTATTGACTCATCCAATTCTACCGCGCCCAGGCTTACAATCTGGCCATCAGTAACATTGAGGATATAGTAATCCTCAAGATTGTCATCACTGCTACCGTTAGTCGGCACGATCATCATATAATCAGCCGCTCCACCAACATCCATGACTTGTTCCATATACTCTTTTACCTCAGCTGGAGTCCGCTCATCATCAAATTGCACCGTTAGCTTGCCTTTGTAGCTCTGGAGCGAATAAAAATAGTAAGTCTCATCAGTATCTGGCATCTGGAAAATCCACTCATCAACATCAAAATACAATTTCTGTTGCCACTCATCATCCAGTTGTGAATACACCCTCACCACCAACTCGGGTGCCGCTATAATTCTCCCTGGTGTCGCCTCCCCTTTTTGCGCCCACATCATCAAAACATCTGAGTCTGGTTTGTAATAAAATTCCAGGAGATACGCGAGTTGACCATTTTCGTCCAATTGGGAAAAAACAACTTCCGTCACAAAAAAATCATCCACTTGAGTGATGAAATATTGGAACATCGGCTCTATATCCATAATATCTTGAGTAATATAGTGTTTATCACTGCCAAAATCTGTTTCCAGCAAGAGCCGGCCGTCCAAATCTCTGACTTCCCCTTTCCCTTCATTTAAGGCGATATAATCACTACAGCCGGAGGTATCAGGAGCACTAGTATAACAAATATCATGCCACGCCAGTTCTTCCCAAGCCGCATCAAAAGTCGCTACCGCTTCGTCTGCCTGGGTGTAAACATTACGGCTATCATCCAGGCGAAATCGGATCATGCTTAGCTCCCTGGTCGCGTCAAAACTAACCACCATCGCCGCCGTCTCCATATCTGCGCCGATATAATTGATCTGGTCAAACACTGTAATATCATTGTCTATCGCACTCATCAAGGCTGTTAGATCAGCATAAACAGCTGTCTGCTGAGTCGGCTCTTCTGCCTGAGCCAAAGGCACTAGACTCGCAAAACGCTCAGATGTCACTACACTAGCACTCACTGCCATCAGACTCAAAACCAACGCTAAAACACCAAAAAATCCTTTATGTCTTGGCATCAATATCCTTCCGTCTACCCATCACCCATCTGATCAACAGGTCTTTGTTCACTTAATCATTATAGCACAACTAACAAACAAATGTTGCTACAATTTAGTTTGATATTACAAGCATATTTTTCTACCAGATATGATTTTCAGCCATATCTATGGCCAGTTGGCTCGCTGCCGTTGTCTACTATAATACACAGTCATTAAGCAATGCGAATAGTTCTGTCCCAAGCATGGTCACACTCATTGTGTATTATAATACACATTTAATTGATGTCCACCAAAAACCGCCCCTTTCGAGGCGGTTTTCTAGCATTTCGATGACAATTTTACATCATGCCACCCATACCTGGATCCATGCCCGGAGTGGGTTTCTTTTCTTCTGGGGCGTCAGTTACCAAAGCCTCAGTGGTGAGAATCATCGCTGCGACACTGGCCGCGTTTTTAAGAGCTGACATCTCCACCTTGGCTGGCTCGATGACCCCGTCCTTGACCAAGTCACTAAAGTCACCCGTCATGGCGTTAAAGCCATAGTGAGCATCGTCCTTTTCCTTGATCTTTTGGACCACCCAGCCGCTATCCACGCCTGCATTGACCGCTAGCATGCGCACCGGCTCGTCCAGCACTGATTTGATCAAATCAATACCCGCCTGCTCATCGCGACTGTCAGCTTTCATCTTATCCAAAGCCTTGCTAGCCTGAATGAAGGTAACACCGCCGCCAGGAATAATACCGGTCTCGATGGCCGCGCGAGTCGCTTCCTTAGCGTCTTTGACGCGCTCTTGGAGATTCTTCATCTCCAGCTCTGTGGTCGCGCCCACACGGATGACAGCGACACCACCGGTGAGTTTGGCCTTGCGCTCGAGCAGTTTCTCCTTGTCAAAGTCAGAGGTTGTCTGCTCAATTTCACGATCAATCAAGGTAATTCGTTCTTTGATCGCGTCCTTGCTCCCCTTGCCACCAACGATGCGAGTGGTGTCTTTGTTGGCACGCACTGTCTCAGCTTGACCAAGGTTGGTTAGCTCGACATCTTTGAGCGCCATACCGGTCTCGCTGGAGATGAAAGTGGCGCCAGTGAGAGCTGCAATATCCTTGAGCATTTCCTTGCGCCGATCACCGAAGCCTGGAGCCTTCACCGCCAAAGCGTTGAAAGTGCCACGCAATTTGTTGACAACCAAAGTGGTCAAGGCCTCACCCTCGATATCATCAGCAATGATAACGAAGTTTTTGCCCTGAGTCATGATTTTTTCCACCACTGGGAGCAAGTCATTTTGGACATTGGAGATTTTGTGATCAGTCACCAAAATCAGCGGGTTCTCGATCACGGCCTCCATGCTGTCAGCGTCAGTCATGAAATAGGAAGACACAAAGCCCTTGTCAAACTCCATACCCTCTTTGTGGTCAATGGTGATCTCGGTGGTCTTGCCTTCTTGGACCTCGACCACACCGTCTTTGCCCACCATCTTGAGGGCTTTGGCGATTTTGTCACCAATTTCCTCGCTCTGGGCTGAAACCGTGGCCACTTTTTTCCAATCTTCTTCTTTGACCGGAGTGGCGAGTTTCTCGATCTCATCAACTATTTTGCTAGTGGCTTTGTCAATACCCTTTTTCATGATCATCGGATTGACACCCGAGGTCACCAAGGTCATCCCTTTGCTTGCAATTTTCCAGGCCAAAAGGGTGGCAGTGGTGGTACCATCACCAGCAGCGTCATTGGTTTTGGCGGCTGCCTGCTTGACCATTTCGGCCCCCATATTTTCAAATTTGTCCTCAAGGGAAATTTCTTTGGCGATGGTCACGCCATCATGAGTCACATTGGGAGCACCCCAGCTTTTGTCCAGGGCAACATTGCGTCCCTTGGGCCCCAGGGTAGTTGTCACTGCGGCGGCCAGTTTATTCACGCCCGCCAACATCTTTTGGCGCGCCTCGTCACCATAAATTACTCTTTTTGCCATATCTTACCTTTCTAAATTGTGTATTATAATACACAATTACGCTACTTTAGCCAAAATATCCTCAATCTTCAAAATTTGGTAGGCAACATCGTCGATTTTGAGTTCGTTACCACCCCATTTTTTATAGACGACATTATCGCCTTTTTTGAAGTTGGGCTTAGGATCATCTTTACCCACCTCGCCCACGGCCAAAACTTTGCCGTAGCAAGGCTTTTCACCTGAAGCATCCACTGGCAGCACGATGCCGGAGGACGTCACGGTCTCTTTTTCGGCCGGCTCCACGATGGCGTAGCCCACCATTGGTTGCAATTTTGTGACATCAATTTTCATCGGTCTCCTTTCTTTTTTACCCATTCATCGGGCAAAAACTAACAAATTGATCAATTTTGTACTAGTGCTATTCTCTGCCGTTATCAATTAGCAGTTTAGCAGTCTTAGCACTTATTATACAACACTGCTAAAAAAAGTCAAGAGGCAATTTTGGGTCAATTTCCCTCCCCCATTTACTCACTTTTGCGGTATAATACGAGGGATCGGAGTGTGGCGCAGTTGGCTAGCGCGCGCGCCTGGGGGGCGTGAGGTCGCAGGTTCAAGTCCTGTCACTCCGACTTTTTCTTGTCTACACTGGTGATTACTAAAAGAGGGACCGTAGTCAGACGGCCCCGAGGTTATGATCTTATACCGATAATTATATTACAGTGCCTAGCCGAGCACTTTCTTCAAGATGCGAATCTGAGCGATGTCCTTGTCCTGTTCCACGACTGGCAACAGGGCGAAGGGCTTATCGAGGTCGCCACCCCGAGCCCATTCATTGTGAGCGAGCCAATTCTCATGGACGATATCGCCGAACTGCGCGCGTACATCCGCATCTGTCAAATCCGCCTGACGGATAGCATCCTCGCCAAGCTGTTCTACGACCGCAAACAGATCCCGCGCGGCTACGCGGTTGGTTTCCTGCCAATGTTCCGGCAGATCTTCGTATGCAGTATTGGCCAGGTCAACGACCATGGCCTGAGCCTGAGAGGGGGTATAACCCTCGCCAATAAGCTGCTCGCGGCTGACTCCGCGAAGCTGCTTTTCGCCTTTAGACCCGCGCCATACTGGGCCGGTACAATTGGCAGCGTAGTCCGCCGCCAAAAGTGCCGCCAGCCGCTCGACGCGGTCTGCTGTTTCCACATGTTTCATGGGAAAAGCACTTCCTTTCTGCCTTTTTAAGGCTTAAAATTGGGTGAAACTCGCCACTGACCAATACCTTGATCAATGCTGAGTTTCATCCAATCTCGACTGAAAGTGATGAGTTTCATATAATTATCTATCAAAGATCACCAAACATCAAAAGACCCGCAAAAATACAAGTAATCTGTGTCTCGCAAATCATGTTTTTGATGTTAATAAGTCTATTATACCACAA
>JAFRKQ010000023.1 GCA_017431625.1 bacterium
AACTGGCACCGACCAGAAGACTGTAAAGCAGTGAAATGGGCACGATGGCTTTGGTGAAAGGCGAACGGAAAATCTGCCCTAAAAGTGGCGAGTCCAGATGATTGACCAGCATCAGCCCCCACATAGCCAAAAGCCCTAGTACCACGCCCACTCCCCGATAATCTCGCCGGTAAATCAGTAGATAAACCGCACCGATCATCATCAGTAGGGCAAAAATATAACCAAAAACGGTGCCGCTTGACTCGGCTAACCAGGTTTCCATAAAGGCAATCGGTGCTTCACCATCCTCAGTGCTATTGTAATCTTGACCGGCAAACCAGTAGCCACGCAAAAGCAAAAAGTCGCGCCAATTCTCATAAGCTTGGTTTTGCACGGTCACTTCTTTGGTGGACAGCTGATTGATCTGACTTTCAATAGTCACCTGTGAGCCTCCTGTGAGTACAAAGTACGCCTGTGGGGCCAACCAAAAGAGATTGGTGGTGACAATCAGAGCCGCTGAGCCCAAAAGCCGACTGATTTTGGTGCTCAGACTTAATTTGGGACGGCGACTGAACAAATAGGCCAAGCCCATCACGAGCAGTAAGAGGCCATAAACGACGAAATTGGTCTGAATGTAAGCCAGCGGGGCGCCAATAAAGCTCAAAAGTCCCAAACGGAGCCAATTTTTTTGCTCGTGGCCACGCCAGACACGATGCAAGTAGTAAAGTAGCCACGGCAGCATCCCATAAAACCAGTAAAAAGGCTCAAAGGCGACATAAAAATTTTGCACGGTACCGAGATTGAGCAAGTAAAAAAGTGCGGCTGCTAGAGCGGCAGTTTTGGCCGTGATATGCTCACGCTGATTGGTAAAAAGCCAGCCAAACAAGCGATAGCAACCGATAGCACCCACCAGCAGCATACTCCAAAGTAGGCTGTAGCGGATCAGTGATCGGGGCAGGACGAGTGATAAAAGCGCGACGACCACTTGACGCGGTAAGTCCGCTGCATGGGCCATTCCTCCCAAAAGCCCCAGGCCTTGATGCTCTTGCCAGACGCTATTGAAACTGCGCCACAAGTCATAAAGGGGATCCCATTCGGGATGCAAATTGTCCCAGCCAGTCAGCCAACTGCCGGGCACATAATTGGCCACGACCAGCATCAACCAAACAGTCGCAATAAGACAATAAGGCCAATAATGATGCCACCAAGAGGAAATTTTGACTTGCCAACTTTTGTCTTTCACTGTCACATTATACCATACTATGGGTAAAAAATCAAGGGGCAAAAATAATATTCTTATAGCTACTAAGTCATAGTTGTGAGCACCTTCGTGGCGCTCTTTAAAGCCCGATTTGAGCTAGTTTGATCATTATTAAGAGGTCATTATCGCAACTAGTCGGCAAAAAACCAATACCCCTAGAATTCAGCCTTTAAACTAGCTTTTCAAATATGAGTTGGCTAATTGTTGTCCGGTCTCTCCACAATACCAGCCTCTTGACGCAACATTGCTTGGGCTCGCTGGCGGCCATATTGACGTGTCAGTTGCCGTTCTCGCTGGCGCCACTTATTGGGATTTTGGGGATCGGGCTTGATAGTATCAATCAGTTGTCCTAGAGATTTAATCTGGGCCATTTCCAGATTGCTATTGAGCTCGTCGCGGAATTCATTGCGATAAAGCTCGGGATTGGCAGCAACATAGTCGGCGCCATACTCTTCGGTGTCGGCTTGACGTCGCTCGGCAATGCTTTGATCGCGCAAATCAGCCATGCGACTCAAGACTTCATTGCCATCTCTAGCCCCATCCAGATAGTCATACAGTTCTAGCTGACTTTGCCAATCCTCCTGATGATAGTCAGGATCGTTGGGATCAAAATCTTCTGGTGACAAATGCTCCTGGTCGTAGGCGAGTCGTTCTTGGTTGCCCGCTTGCTCTTGTCGTGCCATTTCTTGATAAAACTCGCGTTCATTGCTAACAGTCCGCAAGCGTAGATCATCCTCACTCGCCCAAGATTCACGCGCCCACGCTGGTAGCCGCTTAATAATTTCTTGGCGTTTTTGGAGATCACCATTAGCTAGTGATAAGGCTTGCCAAACATGATCCATATCCACGCCACTATCAGGCTCGCTGCTGCGCTCCAGTTGCGGATAATTGGCATACAAGAAGTCATTAAAGTCATTAATTTCTTGTTTCCTCTTTTTTATTTCGGCAGAATCCTCGCCATTTTTGGCCAAGGCTTCGGCGATTAATTGTGCCGTTCGCTCTTGGGGTGTTCGGCGTCGCTCGGCTGCCGCCTCCTCATCACGACGCTCAGCCGCCTGGAAGCCTTCGGTTTGAAGATGCTGGCGTAACTCAGGTGAACCTTGAGCTAGTCGGCGCGCGATTTCTTGCGAGCCTCGAGCATCACCGAGACTGTCCCAGACAGCTTGAAGCCCGGCGGGGCGTTCATTGGCGGGGATATTACGGTAATACTGCTCGAAAGATTGGAGAATATCAAAAGATGACATATTTTGGAGTTGGTCTGGCGCGATAGTGCGCATCCACGCAGCAATCGCTTCATTGTTGCCTCCCGGTTGTTCTGGGGTGGTTGGCGTCGTTTCGCTGCTGCCGCCTGGCTCGCTAGTTCCGGACACTGTCGTGTCTGCACCCTCAACATTAGCCGGTGTGATCGGTGTTTCTGCTGCTCCTGGGCTGGTTGTCTGACTATCATTGGTTTCAGCACCTGGTCGCGGCGTGCCTGCATGTTCGGCTTGAGCGGCTGTGCGCAAGACATCAAGACAGTTGCGATTGTGACCCCAGACTTTGCGTGCCTGATTAAGCGGTAGCGTCACCTCGTTGCCTTGACTATCACGCCCCGTCACCAGGCCACCGGCAAACTCAAAAGTCGCCCCGGCATCTTGCCCCATCGCGATTGCTGTCTCCAACTGGGCGCGCTCGGCCTCACTGCCGGTTTCTAGACCATAACGTTCCAGTTCGTTACTGCCGTCATTGGTGCCTTCACTACTATTTTCTGGTGTCTGTGGTACTAGCTCTGGATTGAGTCCGGGTACTTCTGCTGCCATTTTACCTTTCTGTTTACCTCACGATTGTAACACAAATCAACAGCTAAAGTCAAAAGTCCACACAAGGTACAATCTGTCTTACAGCAAATAATCTCCAATATGATTATATCTTGAGACTTGAGTTGTTGTGTGGTCAATGTACATTAATGCGTGTGTACAAGTAGTATACAAGAAACGTGCCCCTTGTTGAGCTTTTTTCAAGTGAACTTGAAAAAGTTGTCTGTTTGCTTTTTAGTCTTGTACCCTTGGGTCGTAGACTAGTTGTACCTCATCTGCGGCTGCTGCCAACACTTGTAGTTTATTGCTACGCGTGACCTTGTCGAGTTTGAGCAATTCTTCTCGCGACATGAATGGACGACGGTTTACCTCTAAAGTCTCAGGATCCAGGCTGACAGCGTCTATTTTTACCAAGTCTTCAAAATCATCGTCAGTTCCCGCCTGTGTCGTGCCAATCAACCAAGCATCATCGCTGGTCATGCCCAAAACGTATTCACCGCCTATGCCTGCCTCGGTATTTGTCTGGGCCAAAGTGTCTACCTGAAAAGACCAGGGCATAAAGGAATATATTTGCGTGGAGCTACCATTGCCATAGCCACCATCGCGCAGGAAGAAAATGGTGAGGCGATCACGGTCTTTTTGGCTCATTATGATCTCGACTCCATTGGCCGACATTGTCGCTGGCAAGATTTGTATTGGTGGCTCTTGGGTGTCAGCCAAAAGATAAACATTGGCGTTGGCCATAAACTCTGATCCGACCACGATATATAAATATTTATCTATCAAGCGCAATTGTGAAATATAATAGTAATGGCCAAAATCCACGACTAGTTGTTCGGAGGCTGTGGGATCGGCACTCTGGCGGCGTATCAGTTTACTGTCAATAAAGTAAAAATCACTATCATCAAAATGAATGTATTCGTTACTACTGGTGGCCGCTTGGCTAGCTTCCAAGAGATTATTAAAGTCAATATTTGCCTCAATGACAGGACTGTCAATATCAGGCAGTAGTGAAGGAGTCGAGCTTACCAACCCAACTGGTTGAGGCAAAGGCGGAAAAGTTGTTGCTAGGTCATCCCAGAGTTGGCGGAGTTCATTGGCAGCCGGGGAAATATTTACATAGCCATCACTATTAAGATCAATGGCGTCATCTTGCCAGTTCCAAGCGGTGATGTCAGACCATTGAGAAGTCGGCATGCCAATATTGCCACTATTATAAAGGTCATCATCCACTTTTTCAATGACGTTGCGCCAGTGTATGATCTGCGCCGGTGACAATTGGCCCACGACCGCATCGTAGTAAAGCGACTCATCAGTCTGATCATCGCCAACAAAATATGCCTCTATTTTGCCATTGTTATAGATATTATAGTCGTAATGAGTATTGTGATCAGAAACCTCAAAAAAGTAATTATCAGGGTTAGATGTCATCGTGTAATAAAAATATATTTGTTGCCAAAAGGTAGCCCCAATGACCAAAATTAACCCCAATATCACTATTAAACCCAGTTGCCAATGTTTGGTCGCGGACGAAGTTCCATCAGCCGGTGAGGAGACAGTTTGTGGTTGAGCCGTGGTCACTGTCGCTGGGGTCTCAACATTAGCCAGAGTTTCACTATCTTTTGGCAAGGAATCTTGAGCAATCTGCTGATGTTTTTTTGACATACATCATTATAGCATTAATGCGAGTGGCCAACAAGCTAGTAAAACGACAAGGGCCCCGGCAATAAATCCGCCGCAGGCCCCAATCTTTAATCTAAGTGTGATGAGTAAGCGTCAGTAAGCAGTAGGGAGCAACGTCCGGTCAAGACTCCCCAGTCTGTGTAACACGCGGTGTGCTACTGACAAAGAGCATGAGGGAGCTCAACTTACTACCACCTTAGAAGAATTCTAATGCAACTATGATCTCTTGCGCAGCGCGAACGGGATGACTGCAAAAAGCAATGCACTGTAATTCATGCTATTGCAGCCGCCACCGCCGCCACCTGAACCTGAGACGCCGCCTTCGGAGCCGCCATTGGTGCCACCATTACTATTGCCTCTACTGTTGAGATATATCGTCATGGTGCCAATGACATAGCCGTCGGAGGTTGTCAGTACGTTCCCTTCAAGCGTGCAACGATTCTCGTCATAGCAGTACTTGAAGATGTTCGTGCCCACCAGGTGCAACTTGTTGACGCCGGCAAAAAAGACAACTTCCACTTTCCCGTCACTCTGCACTGTGATTTTGATGGGTGCAGGTGAGGCTTTTTCGAGATTGTCGGTGGAGTTGAAAAGCTGTCCGTTGCTGTTGTCGATATCTGCCTTTTTCGCGACGATAATCTCATCTTCGGTCTCACTATTGACAAAATTTGGTTCAGTTACCTGGCCATTTTTGCGAGTGAGAATAATGATGTCGGAACTGGTCGGCGTGGATATTTCCCTGCCAGTTGCTGCTTGATTGGGAACAATGACTTTCCACGAACCGTAGTCGCCGGTGGTTGAAAAGAAGGTGTTCAGATTTGCTGATGTGAGCTGAACACCGTTGATTTTTTTCCAATACTCAGCATTCGGCCACCAAGTCATTTTTTCCTTTACGTTACCGGTGGTGTAGGTTTCTCCAGCCTCGAGCGTTTTATTGCTCTGCACAGAGACACCATCCCAGGCTTCGTGGATTGTAATTGTCACGAGCGCTGGTACTTCCACCAAAACCTCACCGTAATTGCCTTCGCTCAGGATTGTGAAATACTTCGCCAAATCGCCTTTGGAAACTAATTCTTCGGCTTTATATGTCTTTGGTTCGGTATTTTCTTCACCTTCGCCGTTTTCGCCTTCACCGGGATTGCTACCGCCATTGTCGGAACCGCTTTCTGGGGTATGGACTTTAAACCACAATGTGGCCGTCTGTCCCTTCCCATAAACGGTCGCTCCTGCGGTGTGATTTTCGCCATCCTGGACTTCGGTAAGCTCACCGCTAACAATAAAAGCAATGTCTTCTTTGAGCTCGACGACAGCACCACCATTACCGATATCGGCAGAGATGACTTTTTTGGCAACAGCGTCTAAAACCTGCTGTCTGGTCATGCTACTGATGTCAATAGAAGTGATTTGAGGTGTGCTACTGTCTTCGTCAGTGTTGACTGAGAACCACGCTGTAGCCGGCTGACCATTACAATTGACAGTGTCGCCTACGGTATATTCGGTTCCATCCTGAAGTCCAGTGAGCACTCCGCTGATCGTGATCTTTTTGCCAGTGACGAGTCTTCCCTTAACGCCGTAACCGCCCTCTAACATGTCGTCGGACACGTGGGCGAAGATCACATCGATGACTTCAGAGCGTTTGAGTTCACTAATGTCGACGGAAACAAAATCGCTGTCATCTGCGGGATCGGTGTTGGTGGAGAACCAAACTGTGGCTTCCTGCCCAGTGCCTTCGACTGTCTGTCCCGACTCATAATTGTTGCCGTCCTGAACGCTGGTGACTACTCCTGCAACTATAAAACTTATGTTTGCCTTGAGTGTTCCTTTGACGCCATAGCCGTTTTCCAATGTGTCGTCGACAGTGTCAAAGATCGCATCGATGACTTCTGAACGTTTCATGTCGCTGATGTCGATCTGAGCGGCGAATGCGGAGGTTGCGAAAAGAACTGCGAGCGCGAATACTACTACTACGAATAATTTGGTCTGTTTCATTTTAAATACAGACTCCTTTCGTTAAATTTTCCCTTTTGGGGTTTTTCGGATAGTTTTGAGCGCGCGAGACTTTGGGGCAAAAAACACCCTGCAGTCTCTAGAATTCTTCACTTATTCATCATACTTATTAAAGATCGTTCGTCCCTTACGTGTCACCGCGGGAAACAAAACGTCTCTTTAAGTGACTCATAAGTGAATCAAACTAAACATATTATATCACACTATAGGCTTTTTGTCAAGAGGCAATTTCCAGGCTAAATGCAAATTGGCGGGGGCAATTAGTGGCGATTATCCGCACTAAAAAGAAAGTAAAACTATTACTTTATAGTTAATTTATGATGCTTTGTAGGTTTTAAGCCTGGTGGTGATTGGGGATGACGCTTATCGAGAGCGGCCAGCTCGCTAGTGGCGAAGTTGAGACCTTTTTGGATCAGGATGGGCACAGTCAGGCCAGCGGCAAGATAAAGCAAGAGACTCTGGTGGAGGCCAAAAGCTTCATAATACCACCAGATATCCGAGTGCCAGGCAGCAAAATTGAAGTCGCCCAAAAATGGCGTGATCGTGGCCACGAGGGCAAAAAAGCCTTTGACCAGCATAAACCCAGCAAATTGATTGATCATAATCGAGTAGGTATTGTCGGCGATAAGATTGACCAGGCGCGTGCGCCCCAGTGAAGCCTCAAGGATCCGCGCCAGCCGCAGCCAAAAGATAATCCCGATGTAACCAACTAAAATTGGCAATAGCGGCCCATTGACGAAGTTGTTGCACCACATAGGGGCGTAGTCGGGCATATAGCCGACCCAGGCGGCAATCAGATATTTGGCCAGCAGACAAGCGGGTAGCAACCAGATACTCTTGATAGTGTCGTATTTTTCCAGGGTGTGGCGATAAAAACTGCCCAGAGCAAAAAAAGGCAGCAGGTGGAGTGGACGCACCAGCAAAAGCCACCAACCCGTATTATAGCCTTTGATCGCCAGCGTATTGCCCAAAAGCCCGAAACTGAAGTAAAAGACAAAATAAGCCCACTCGGGTACGTGAAAAGTCTCACTCTCAAAAGGGGCAAAAAAGCGGCGCACCAATAAATTGAAGGACTGAATCAAAAACAGCGGCACCACAAACCAGCCGCCAACATTGTAGCGAAACTGATTGCCGTCATAAAGTGGGGCCAAAAGCAGACTATCCCAAGTGACGTAGCCACCAATGCTAAAGCCCTGTAAGGCAGTGACACGCACAATCCAGCCATAAAGAAAATTATAAAGATACATCGGGATAATTAGCTGCTTGAATTTACGCCAGACGTATGTGCGCGCCCGCTCATTGGGGCGAACGCGAAAAAAATAGCCGGAAGCGAAAGCGAAAATTGCCAATTGGAGGCTACCGTAAGGAAACCAGTGATAAAAAAGATCAAAGCCTAGCTCGTAATTGACTGGCTGACCATCGACGCTCGTACCGTTGAAAATATGTGAACAGACCACCATGGTGATGGCGACAGCGTAGAGAATTTTGAAGCGATAGTCAATGGTTTTGGCCTTGGGCATATAAGGGATATTATATCACAAGAGAGGAGTCTGTTGGTGAGCAGTTGGTAGTTGCCGGCGAGCGGTCTGCCCCACGGTGGCGAAGGCGCCTGCTAGACAGCAATGGCTATTTTAGCTTGATTTTTCCCATAAAATGTGTTATAATCGCGCCAACTTCCAGGCGAGCGGTCTAGTCTCACCTGTGAGGCTCTGTAACAATCCAAGCTTGAGACCACCCGCTTTGGGAGCAAAATTTTTGGAATGGAGGAATTCCTAGTGTCCAAATTCAAATCTTTTTTGGCCACGATGGTGATTATCGCTATCAGTGGCGCGCTTTTTGTCTTTTGGGATCGACTCGGTGACTGTCTGGAGGAGGTCGCCCGCGTGGTGGATTACTACCGCCAGGAGTGGCATTGGCCTCAGATCCGGGCTCAACCACTCGCACCTGTCAGGGTGTCACTCCCACAATCAGCTGATCAATGGTCGTGGCCTGAATGGCTTGATGCCCCATCAGTCGGCCATTGGCTAATAGTGAGTGCTGAACGACAAGTAAGTGTCACGCTTCCTGCTGTTAAGACTGGCGAGTCATCATCGGACGCGACTATTGCTGAAGCACCCGAGGAAGTTGGCGAGGAAGTGGTGGTGGAGGCTGATTCCCGCCCCGATATGAGCGAGGATGTTCTGGAGTCTGTTGATACAAGTGTCGATTATAATACACAGCCGGAATTATTGGTATCAGTGGATACACCAGCAGCACCAACGTCAGCGGATACCAAGCAGACGACAATCACGATCGTTCAACCTCAACCAACATCAACGGTGGCGTCAGCAGAACCGGCTTCAGACGCACCTCAACCCCAGCCAGCGCCATCGGTTGTGTCCGCGGATCCGCTCCCAAGTCCACCTCAGCCGCAAGTAACTCGCCCGCGCCCCAAACTCGCTCGTCCTCGGCCAGCATATTTCGTGACGGTGGAGGCTTATGATCAGAACCTTGATGAATACTTTTATGTCATCGAGGCGGCTGACGGTAAGACTCTCCAGTGGCGTGAACAAGTACCCGGCAACTACTATTTCCTTTTTGGGCCTCAGATCCAGGTGACAGCCTACAAACAAGGACAAGTGGTGACACAAATCAGTCCGCTCACTCACAGCGTAGTCATCAGTCCTGAGACCTGTGACCTGATCACCATCAAAAAGGTGCCCTAAAACACGAGCTTGGATCATCAATCACCCCGGCTACAATGTCGGGGTTTTTACTGACAAGTGTGTATTATCATCGACAATGAGGGTGTATCACGCCTGGGGAGTCATCTCGGTATTGACAGCGGGCGCGGCCGCAGGGGTGGGTGCTGGAGCCAGTGGGGCGCTACTGGTTTGAGCATTGGCACTCGTGCTTTCGGCTACAAGCTCGCGGAAAAAGACAGCCTTGGCAGTCATCAGATAGCTTGTCGCCAGATAAGCAGTGATAACAGTACTTAACAATTGCGCCGATATTTGCATTAGGTCTTTGACGCCAGAGATGTCCATGGTCGTGCCAAGCGACTCGACAGCAGAGCTGATGGCAATGGTCATGAGTGCAGAGAGCAAAAACCAGCCCCAAAAACTCATAGTGAAAACCATATACTGCCAACGGTGGCCTTTCATTAAGGTTTTGGCTAGAGTAATCGCCTGACTCGTCGTGGTTTGCGGATCACCAGTGATAATAAAATAAGCCTGGCTATAGGTAGCATCCAACCACATGAAAGCCAAAAAAGAGACAACGATAAGCAAGATAATCAGCAAGAAAACCAATAAAATACTCGTAGTTGACGGACGAGCAACGATATTTCTCGGTGCATCGTAAAAAGCCGTGTCGTCGGCGACGATCGCCTGAACGCTCACACCAGGCATACTAGTTTGGCTAAGGAGTGAATAGCCAAAAGTATATGCGGCCACCAAAGTCACAATTGCTAGGGGTACAAAAACCACCAGATAAAGTAAAATCATCCAACCAACATAGCGTAGCGTCAACCACAGACTACGAGCATAATTGGCACTTTTCCAGCCCGACCAGAGCATAGATAAGGAAACAGACTCACCCTTGATCAGGTGCAGCGGATAATCATAAAAAGCAAACATCATCGGTGCTAGCACTGCCACCATAGCAATAAGCAGGGCAATCACCGTGATGACACCAGACGCGGCAGAAAATTGCAGCAAAAGCCCGGCTGCCAACGAGAGTACAATGAAGGCGGCTGTGACGATCAGTGACCAGATCACATAGTAAATACTGACCTGACCGCGGTGAGCAGCTAAGATCTTTTTGGCTTCAGTTTTAATCTCCTGTCTTGTTTTCATAAACGACCCATTATAGCATGAAGCCAAAATAAAAACAAGTAGCAAATCATATCAATAGTATCAACACTGTCTACAAATGTTAGCAATACTGCCGGTTAAGAGGCTGACTGAGCGCAAACAATTACTGACAAGTGTGTATTATAATCGACACTGGCAAGTGGGTAGCTTGTAAGTCTCACTTGTTGAGTATGATATAATAAGGTATGGATATTAAGTTTGTCTATGCCGGGCTGGCGCCGACAATGGGGCTAATGCGTGACTCGAGGCTCAATGGTTCCCATTTAGGGTGGCAGTCAGTGCCATGGCTTATGACACAACTGCCAGCTGGTAAGGATGTACTCAAATCGTCGGTTTATCTGAGCCAACAGGAAATTTATCGCCAACTACAAGAGTATGCATGTTCACAAAATATACTCATTGGCGAGCGACTTTTGTCATGGCGACAAGCATGGCAAAGCATTAGACCGGCTTGCGAGCGGATTTTAAGCGATTTTTTTGGCGAAAGTACACAAAATTTATGCAATGATGTTCGAGCGTCATTGGTTTTTTTTCCTGACAACAGCTATTATTTGCCGGAAAATAGATTTTTTTTGTACATTGACCAAGCACCGGCGAGCGCAGCAGCCATCTGTGTGCGCGAGCTAACCCGTTGTCTGTGGTTTTATATTTGGCAGCGCCATTTTGGCGATGACGCTGCCAACTATCAGCCAGGACACTGGCCATGGTTACTAGGTGAGCTGACTCGGGAGCTAATTTGGACCAATCCTGACTGGCGAGCTTATGAGCCGGAGTTTTTTGCTGCTCTTGACCCTGGCGTCAATCTTGGTTGTGGGCCGCTAGCACAGCTGACTATCAATGGCGAGCCGCTTTTGCAGTCATTGCAGACTCGCTTACAAGACCACATCGTCCAAGAGTATATGGAAGCGGCTATCGCTTGGCTGGAGTCATTGCCGGCGAGCATCTTGGAGACGTCTTGACAGTATCCTCGGGAAATATCAGTCAACCCGTCATTTACTGACAATGTGTGATATAATAATCAAAATTAGTAAAAAGGATACCTATGGCCAAAAAGACAGTGGAAACTACGATAGAAAACCTTGATACACCGGTAAAAAAATCTGTAAAGGCAAAAAGTGGCACTCGCAAAACTACGACCTCCAACAGCCAAAAAGATATGGCCACAGCTAGCAAAACTGCCAAGAAAACAGCCCATACGACTCACAAACCAGCCTCAAGTCAAGAGACTACCACGCCTGCGCCAGACGATCTCCAAACTCACAATCCAGTCGTAGCTCCACCTGCCAAAGTCAACTCGTCAAAGACGGCTTATTTGATCGTTTTGGCGGTATGTATTTTGGGAGTGTGTCTGCTGGCCTGGCGTCACTGGGCGCCCATCTCGTCCACGTCGGTCGAGCCGGTCGCCAGCGTGAGCCCAGACCAGTCTTGGGCCCAGACTCTACCAGCTGGTAGCTATATCGCCACGACAACTATGACTGATGACCAAGGTGAAATTGACGTTGGTACTCTTTTTGCCATTTTGGGCGTCGCCGATGAAAGCGAGAGCCGCATTGTCCTCAATATTGATGGTCAGGGCCACGCCACTATGACTGTTTTTGGTGAACAGGATACTTTTAGCTATGATGAGACCTATTTTTATACCAGCGATGGTGCGGTGCTGAGCTACACTTGGGATGGTCAAAAATTGGCGATCAAAGAGGAATTGTCGACTACGACTTTTGTGCCCGAGGCTGATTATGTCCCCCCGCAGCTAGATGATGAGACCCTGCAAGCGATGGATGAGTTTATGCAGTCACTTGAAAGCTCAGTCCAACCTTAAGAGGTGGTGTCCAGACCCCAAAAAGGCGTACCGAAGTACGCCTTGATTTTCTTTGTGCTCGCTTTTATTCCGCGGCCAAATTCACCTGAGTGATGCCCTCACTAACGGGCAAAGGTGAGCTTGTTGGAACGGGCGTCGCATCAAGTGCGCTGGTCTCAATCTCAAGTGCTGGCACCATTTCATCAGTGGTGGCTGTGATCATGTCGGTGGGTTGAGCGAGAGCAGAAGCTTCAGTGGGCAGAATCTCCACCTCTTCTTCCACTAGTTCTGGCTCGGGAGTGATAATGTTTACATTTTCAGTTTGGATTTGGATCGGCCGTCTCTCCATTTGTCGCCGTCTCGAGCCTTTGAGAGTAAGTACATAGAGGATAGCTATGATCCCAAAAAGCACCGCAATAATCAAAATTGTATCCCTTTTTTGTGTATTTTTCATAATACCCACATTATAGCACGAATGACATTAATAATGCAAGAGGCAATAAAAATTCCCTTCACTTTGTGATCATTTCGTAAATTTGTGTACTTGATTTGTCACGAAAAACCAGATGTAAGCGTTTAACAAACGTTAAACACATGTTTAACAAACGTTTAACACTGAGTAAATTTTGTGTACAATTTATTATCACTGATAAGGTTGTTTTTGGTGAAGCATCAAGACATTAATAATTATTGTTTGTGAGTTTACATTTCTTGTTTGGGCTTGATTCCAAGGCAGGCGAGCGCGCTTACCAGCACCGTTTGGACGCTAGTGGTCAGGGCTAGCATCGCTTGTGAGCGTGGTTGGTTGTTGGTATCAATGAACTTGAGCTGCGTGCCCCACACTGAGTGAAAAAGACTGGCGAGCTCTTGCAAATAAGTCACCACTATATAGGGAGCACGATGTCTAGCAGCTTGTTGGATCAGACTGGGATAACGGGCAAGTTTGCTTGCTAGTTGGCGGATGAGCGGGTGCTCAAGCGGCAAATCTGCCCAGTCGGTGGACTGGTAAATATAATCTGCGCCAAAGACACTTTGATACTTGCGCTGAAGCGAAAATGTGCGCGTACAGGCGTATTGGATATAATACACAGGATTGTCTTGTGACTTTTGTTTGACTTTGACCAGATCAAATGTCATGGGCGTATCAGCGCTTTTGCTTAAGATAAAAAGCTTGAGTTCGTCGGTATCCACTTGCTTGACCACGTCTGACAAAAGCACAAAGTTGCCGGCACGCTTGGACATTTTGAAAGGTTGACCGTTTTTTTCGAGTTTGACCAACTGCATAAGCTGGACTTCCAAACGGGTCTGATCGTCACTCAAGGCCCGGACAACTCCAGTCAACCGCTTGACATAGCCGCCATGATCTGCGCCAAAAAGATTGATCAAAATTGGATAGCCGCGTTGGATTTTGTCATAGTGATAGGCAATATCAGAGGCAAAGTAGGTGGTGGAGCCATCACTTCTTTTGACGACACGATCGCGATCATCGCCAAAGACACTGGAGCGGAAAAGAGTTTGGCAGCCTGTATCGTGGCGCGAGTCTTCTTGTTCTTGTTCATTGGCTGGCCGACCCAGAGGGGCGTCAAGTTTCCCTTGATATAGCAAGTCAACTTCTTGGGTCTGCCCCTCGGCGTCACTAATGGTGACCTTTTTGGGGGCCAGGAAACTCAAGGCCTGATCAATCGCTCCTGACTCCACAATTTTGGTTTCCGACACAAAATTGTCATAAGTCAGTCCCAAGTCAGCGACATCCTGGCGAATAAGTGTCATCATCGCGTCCACCGCTTCGTCTTTGAAACGTTTGTAAAACTCAGTCTCAGGACAATTGATGTAGCGATCACCATATTTTTTTTGGAGGCTGGCGGCCAACGGCAAGAGATAGTCACCAGGATAGCAACCAGCGGGCAGCGGGGTGTTGACATCGAGACCACAAGCCTGGCGGTAGCGGAAATGAATCGAGCGCAACAGAGTGTGGATTTGGACACCATAATCATTGATATAATACTCAGTGGTGACTTGATAGCCAGCTTTGGTGAGGAGTTTGTCGAGTGCCAGCCCCAAAATCGCGCCCCGCGTGTGGCCGATATGCAAAGGACCGGTAGGGTTGGCGGAGATGAATTCAAGCAGCACGCGCTCACGTGGCTGACCATCGCCAAAATGATCACCGGCCAGGATGATTTCACCCAAAAATTTTTTCCAAGCATCTTTTGTATAATTAATATTGATATATCCACCTACAATATCTATATTGTTCACATATTGTATACTCTGGGCCTGGCTGGCTATGGCTTGGGCAATCACGGGTGGAGCTTGTTTTTTGACTTTGGCCAAAACCATAGCCGCATTGGTACTATAGTCGGCTGACATTTTGGCTGGTGGTACGCTAAACTTGATTTTGTCTTTAACAAGCCTCAAGTCATCACCTACATACTCAGCAATAATTGCTAGTAAGTCAGTTTCGGTTTGTTTGAATATGTCCATATGGGCTATTATACCACGACTTTTTTACAGGAGTCGCAGCGTCTGGAGTGTTTTGGCCGTGCCTTTTTGCTCACCAATGACCAACACTTCTAATCCGGGCTTGACATCCTTGTAAGTAATGGTTTCATTGTCTTGATCGACTAGCTGTGTGGACTTGGCCAGTGGATATGACTCCACCAAATTGTCTTCGCCAGTAATCTGAACTTCGATTTTATTGCTCTGACTGTTTTTGACTTGGCCACGATGGACAAAACGCTCACTGGGCGCTAATGACTCGCCAGATACCATGATCCGGCGAGGTTGAAAAACCTCACCATTTTGGATGCCGATAATGACCAGCCAATCATCCACGGCCAAAAGTTCACTCAACTGCGCTTGGTTGCCAGGAGTGGTCTCGCCATTTTTGACGATGACGGTGCTTTTGTCAGGAGCGATCAAGAGTTCTTCGCCACCAATGAGAGTGATTTTAAAGGCATCGTCTTTGAGACCGCTGACTTGACCGATAAAGCCACGAGCTTTGCTGATGACATCGTCATATTGATTGATGATTTCCTCGCTTTGATTGTCATCGCGCACCAGGTTTTCTAGGTTTTGCAAAATTTGGCTGGTGGACTCTTCGCTGACTGAGGTATCTTTGGTAAAAGAAATCGTCTCGATTTCCGGCTCTTGGACATCAGTGTCGAGGACAGCGGTGTCAGTAGCTTCCTGAGCGCGCACTGGCGAGAGCAAAGACACACTCAGGCTACCAATTGCTAATAACTTTATCCATTTATTCATACAGTTATTCTACTATAAAAACCGACTTTTGTCAAGTCAAGAGACGAAAAAACCGCTATTTATCACTGTTTTCTTGTGAGCCGTCACTTTGCTCGCGAGCCACTTGCTTGACTTCCTCTTCGGTGAGTAGGATTTCCTCGAGTGATTTATTGGTGTAGACTACTAGTCGCTCGGCAGAAAAACTTTGGCCATGATCATCAACTACGGTGGCTTGAATGAGATTACTACCAGAGTCGAGATTGACGGTTTGGGCAAAATTGCCTTGTTCGTCGGCAGTAATTACGAGGTGTTTTTGATTGATGAAAAGAACGATCAAAGCTGAAGGTGAGGCCTCGCCGCTAATAGTAATTTGCTTGGTGTCAAAAACAGTTTCGTTGTCTGGACTGGTGATAATAATCGGTGCGCTCACTTTGTCAGGCAGGCTCACGACTGGCGGCGGTGTTGAGGGCGCTGGCGGTGGGGTAGGAATAACAATGGCATCATGATTGTTACGCCAAAAAATCATTACGGTCGCGATCAAAGCGACTACAATGCCCGCAACTACTACCAATGTGTACTCTTGCCAGTTTTTCATGTGTGCTTATTATACCACACAAACACACACGCAGTGTTAGTACTGCGGCACCTTTTTGTGCTTGAGGGACGAGTGTGTATTATAATACACACTCTAGTGGCTACAGATGAGCAAAAAGTTAGCAAGTTGGGTACGTTTTACGTTGTCGCTCATGATATAATACCAGCTATGCTCAAGGCAATTACTGATTGCAAACATCAATTATTTCGCTATTTGTTGGTTTTGATCTGCGCGGTGTATGCGGGTTTGATTTGGTGGCAGCATCAATATGTGTTTTTACAATTTGATGATTTTGGTTATGTCAGCTTGTCGTATCATAGTGACAATATTGGCAGAGGCATTCATTATTCTTTTGATAAAATTATTCAATTTCTCATTTACAACTATTTCACCTGGGGTGGACGTTCATTATATTTTCTTTTTGAAATTATTTGCATTAGGTATGGTGGCTTGGTGACCATTCAAAATGTGCAAGCAATTATACTCATTGGCGTTTGTGTATTGGCGGGTATTATTGGTGCCAACGCACGCCGGTCGCTATGGTGGCCTTGCGTGGCCTTATCTTTAGTGTTGTATGGAATGATTTCTCTAACTTCGGCTTATGATGGGCTATATTGGTTGACGGCAAGTGTGCTATATGCTTGGCCTTTATTGCCTCTATTTGCTGGTTTGCTGTTGCTCAGACGCCATCGCGGCACTTTGCATCTGACGCCAATATTGTTTTTTCTGGCTGCTTTCTCGCAAGAGCAAATGGCCGTGCTGGCGGTAGTCAGCGTTGGGGCTTTTTTGCTTTTTTCCATCTTTCATCAAGATAAATTTACCAAAATGGAATTGACGCTCAATATGGTGGCTGTGCTTGTGGGCGCTAGTTTGTGTATTTTTTGTCCGGGGAATTTTATCCGGGCTACTACTGCCCACGCTGATTATTATACTGTTGGCCTTATTGCTCGCACCTTTAATAATTTTGCCAATATCATTTATTATAATTTTGGCACACACAATGCCATTTTTTGTTTGCTTTTAACGGCAGTGGCCGGCTTGTACTTTTTAGCTATGTATCCGCAACGTAGCGCAATGATTATGAAAGTTACTATGGTGTCGGTGGCACTTTTTGTGTGCGAATTGGTAGTGAATAGTGATGGTATGATTTTTGGTTTTTTTTGGGCAATGGTGATAATCCCTGTCTTTTTGGTGGAGTTTTATCGGCGTTCAAACTATCTTTTGGTAAGCTTGATCTTAGGTGGCGTTGCCTCTCAAGCCCTGATGCTGATAGCACCCAATACTGGTATTCGCACCCACATGATGATGCAATTTGTTTTGCATATAGTCATGATCACTTTGTGTGGCAATTTTTTCTCGTCAGTCTGGCTGAGTCGGCATGGCGTGTCAGCGATGTCGCGGTATTGTGTAGTACTTTTGTTGGTTATGCTTTTGGGTTATAGCTTGAAAAATCATCTTTATATCATCAACGGCTATCGTGAAAATTATGCCACCTATCTGCACAATGATCAAATTTTATGGGCTAGTAGCCGCAGTCACGCCCGCGCTTTGCAGTGTCAGCAAATCAAGCTGTCTGAATACCCCAATCCTTTACATGCTAATGTAATGCCTTATTATTCCGGACATGAATACATTGAAGACTGGATGAAAGCTTATTATGAGTTGCCGGAGGAGACATATCTACACTGGCTGCCGGTGGAATGATAATACTCTGGTCTTTTGTCACCTCGTCGATGCATGATGTTGATGATAGTGACTGTAACCAGCGGCCGCCCAGGCAAAAACTCCGGCAACCAGGACACTCACACTCAATGCTGGATCAAAGTAAACTAATTTTAACCGATGGGCTCCAGGCGGCACTTTGACTAACATGCTCGTGCCATCACCACTGGGTAATATCGCCGCTGGTTTACCGTCTAGCCAAAAACGAAAATAGGGATGATATAAATAATTAAAAACAACATTACCACCAGGAAAATCATCATCAGTAGTTGCTTGGATACTATTGACTTGCTGCTGGTAAGTAATCGCTTGAGCGGCATTTGGTGCTTTTGGATTTGGAGTGTATACTAGCGGTTTGGCTAGCTCATCTTGATAGACAATATAGGTGTCATTGTTAAAAACTTCTTTGATACCATATTTGGTAAAAATAGTTGCTGCTTCCTTTCTCTTGGCGATAGGCACGAGATACCAACTCACACCCCGCTTGCGAAACGACCACAAACGATCCTCGATCATTGGCAGGTAGATACTAGCAGTCCAAGCATTAAATGCCGGATCATAAAGTTTTTCTGAGATCATCACTCGATAGCCATAATAATTGTTGAGTCCAAAAAAAGCGGCTGTATTATACCCATAATAATCGCCAGCGTTGTTGCTGAGTTTGCCGTCATAATCAAAGCCAGCCAAAACAAAACGGCCTTGAAATAGTTGCGGGTAAGAAACGCCATGTTTGAGTGATAGATAATGGTGATAGACGCCATAAGTATAATGTGGTGTGTGCACATAAGTGAGTGCAAAAAAAAGCAATTGCATGACCATACATAAAAAATAGGCAATAATTCGCTTTTTTTTCTGGTGACAATAAACATCAATAAACAAACTCAAGCCCAAAGCACCAAAAACAATCAGCAGTAGATTGGTAAAAAGTCCCAGTTTCATCACCCAACGAAAGCGATTGAGAAGGGGAATAAAGTAGATTAATTCGGCTACTGGCCACATGGCACTCCAACTATAGGCGATGAAAATGGCCGGTACTAATCGCGCGAGCCATTCCAAACGTTGACTGCGCGCACAAGTATGAGGATGGAAATGGTATTTACGCTCCAAGAGCACAGCACCATGCCAAACACCAAAAAAAAGTGCCCAGCCAATACCGAGCAGAAAACTAAAATTAAAAAATGACCAGGGGTTGAGATTGCCAGCAAGATAAGCACCCGGTGTAATACGCATACTAATGTATTCGGCAAAAGGCAGTTTTTCTTGTCTCAAACTATAATTTTGCATCACAATAAACATGGGTACGATTATGGGAGCGGTCAGAATTAGCACACTAAGATAGATTCGAGTCCAGCCAAAAATGAAATTTCGCCATGATGACCACTGCCATTTGGTCGTCATCAGGATGAGAGTGACCATGACAATGGCGTCAAAAATAAAAGCATAAAGGTAAAACTGAGCATGACCCGTAAGGACCAGTGCTATTCGGGCAAAGACAGCCCACCAATAATTGGCGAGTGTCTTTTGTCTCCACCACCTAGAGCTGGAATAAAGTATCCAGGGGAAAAAAGCGGTGGTAGAGGTAATAATCATCCAATTACTACCCATATAAACGGTAAAAGGGTTGCAAGCATAAGTGAAGCCAGCCAAAAAGGCACAAAATCGAGAGCAACCGAACGATTTGACAAGAAAATAAGCTCCCAAGCTCCCCACTAACAAGTGAATATATGCCATGACATCCATTGCTCCCAACAAGTGTCCCAAAATCACCTCCGATAGCCAACAGGAGATATAAACTAGAGGATTGAAAACGCCAGTTTCGCCCATCGCCAGCGAAGGCTCACCCATGAAAGTGTGAAAATCATAAACTGCTAGTTGTTGGTGTTGAAATAATGATCTGTAGGCGTAAGCATAATAGGGAAAAATTAAATCCAAATTATCATCATTCAAAAAATAAAATGGATGCAAAAACTGCAAAATGGCAAAAAAGCCGGTCACTATGAATATCAAAAATATTGGGCCAAAAAAGCACGAGTGATAAAAGCGTGACCACCAGTTTTTCATTCAAATACTCACATCAATTCATACTACAATCATTCGTCTCGAGTATTATACCATAAAGATAATCCAATATGCATTGGTAATTGTGCGATTCTTGTCTGTGGGGCGAGTGGCAGTGCTCAGGTAATCGCAACTTGTCAAGTTTTTTAGCAGTTTTGCGGTCAAGAGTGCATAGATAATCGCAACTTTAGTCAAAATTTAGTCATGTTGCGGATAAAAAGGTCATTGCACAACGTGACTGATGAGGCTAACGGATCAATGTCTATTCTTGCAAAAACCGCTATAATTATTGGTTGTTTTTGTGGTAGAATAGTAGCATTATGAAAATGTCAACGCAACTTTTTACGCCACTGCGTGAGGCTCCAGCTAAAGCTGACACTGTCAATCACCGCTTGCTGGTACAAGCGGGTTTTGTGCGCCAGACAATGGCTGGCGTGTACACCTACACCAAATTAGGTCTGATAGTTTTAAATAAAATCAGCCAAATAGTCCGCCATCATATGGATACTTTGGGGTCCAATGAGATTCACATGCCGGCTTTGCATCCGAGCGAACCCTGGAAAAAATCTGGTGGCTGGGATAATATCGATGTTCTTTTTCACATCAAGTCACAAACGGGCAAAGAATACGCCTTGGGTCAGTCACATGAGGAAATCGTGACACCTCTGATGAATGAAGTTATCAAATCTTACAAAGATTTGCCCCGAAGTGTCTACCAAATTCAATGGAAATATCGCGATGAGCTGCGGGCCAAATCGGGCATTTTGCGTGGGCGGGAGTTTTTAATGAAAGACATGTATTCTTTTCACGCAACTCATGAGGATTTTTTGGCTTATTATGAGAAAGTCAAAGCGAGCTATTTGCACTGTTATAATCACTTGGGGCTAGTGGCCAAGGCAACCGAAGCCAGTGGCGGGAATTTTAGCGATAAGATCTCGTATGAATACATGGTTTTGACAGATGCCGGCGAAGATGATATTCTTTACTGTCCAGAGTGTGATTACTGTGTTAATGTTGAGATCGCAGCCGGCAAGACTCAGTGTCCACATTGCGGGGCTCGCCTGCAAGCTGCGCGGGCAAGTGAGGCAGGGAATATTTTTGACCTCGGCCAGCATTATGCCGAGATTTTTGACCTCAAATTTACCGACAAAGATAACCAAACGCACGTGCCGTACATGGGTTGCTACGGCATTGGAATTTCCCGATGTATGGGGATTATTGTCGAGAAATGTTTTGATGAGCGTGGTATTATTTGGCCAGAAAGCGTGGCGCCAGCGGACTTTTACGTGATTGGTATTGGTCAGCAGGGACAAAAGCAAGCGGCTGAGATTTATCAGCGATTGACACTTGAGGATAAACAAGCGTCTATCTTTGACGATCGTGATCTCACTCCGGGAGCCAAATTTGCGGCCGCTGATTTGATTGGTTGTCCTTATCGGCTTGTCTGTAGTGATAAGTTGGGTGAGAATATGGTAGAGATCAAACGTCGTGATAGTCAGGAGTCTTTTGTCGTCAAAGTGGATGCTTTGGATGAATTGCGAGCGTTTCACGATTCACTTGATTTTGATAAACTTGACACCATGTTCGACTGGGACGACTATCACCAACGTTGTACAAAATTTATGCACGAATTGGCAGAAAAATACGGTAAATAGGTAAAATGTCAGTTGATTTAAGCTTTTTGGAGACCCTCAATGAGCAACAAAAAGCGGCCGCTATTCATGATGATGGACCAGCACTGGTATTGGCTGGCGCTGGCTCGGGTAAAACTCGCGTGCTCACCAGTCGCGTAGCCTACCTTTTGGCAACCAAAAACCTCGCGCCCGATCAAGTCCTTTTGGTGACATTTACCAATAAAGCTGCTAGCGAGATGAAAGCTCGGGTCAAAAATCTCACAGGTTTTGACTTGCCGATGTCAGGGACTTTTCACTCACTTTCGTGCAAGATTTTGCGCCAATACGGACCGGCTATCAAAATTCCCAATAACTTCACGATTTATGATAGTGATGATCAGCTAGCACTACTCAAGCAGCTTTACCGCCGCAATGGCTGGGATGCCAAAACCTACAAGCCGCAAGCAGTGCGCGCGGCGATCTCGGACGCCAAAAACAAGCTCCTCGAGCCTGAAGCTTATCGCCAGCAAGCTGATGGAGATTGGCGTCGTTTTGTCGCTGACGCTTACACTTCTTACCAGATGAATTTGCGCCTGGAGGACGCGCTGGATTTTGACGATCTGCTGATTTTTGCCCTCAAACTACTGCAAGAGGATGCCTATGTCCGTCGTCACTTTCAAGAACAAATCCAATATGTTTTGATTGATGAATACCAGGATACTAACATGGCACAGTATTTACTCAGTCAGCTTTTGGCGGCACCACAAAACAATCTTTTTGTCGTGGGGGATTTTAGTCAGAGTATTTATGCTTGGCGCGGGGCAGATTATCACAATATGTTCAAGTTGCAAAAAGATTATCCCGAGCTGACCACCTATAAATTGGACCAGAATTATCGCAGTGTTCAACCTATTTTGACGGCCGCCACCCAAATTATCCAACACAATACCGATCACCCGATTTTGCAGCTGTGGACAGACAAAAAAACTGGCACTCAGTTGCAACTTTTTGATTGCGAGACAGGGGACTTGGAGGCTGCCAGTGTGGCCCGAGAAATTAATGATCTTCACCAAAGCGGCCGACCTTTGAGCGACATAGCGATTTTATATCGCACCAACGCCCAGTCGCGCAGTTTTGAGGAAGCGCTCACCCGTGAGGGGATTGCTTACCGTTTGGTTGGTGGCTTTAAGTTTTATGAGCGCAAAGAAGTTAAGGACCTTTTGGCCTACTTGCGACTTTTTGTCAATCCCAAGGAGTCAGTCTCGGTGGCGCGGGTGCAAAAAATTGGCAAGCGGCGTTATCGCGATTTTCAGGCCTGGCGCGAGACATACGCCGTGAGTCTGGAGGCCATTGATCCGGCGCCAGCCGATGTCCTGAAGGCAATTATTGATATTATTAAATACCGTGATCTTTTTGATCGTGATGATCCCGAGGATGCCGTCCGGCTGGAAAATATTGACGAGCTGATTGCCAACGCCAATCAGTTTACCAGCATTGATAGCTTTTTGGAAAATGTCGCTTTAATTCAAGATGGTTATGGGCCTGACGGTCAAAAGCTACCGGCTGCAGATCGTGATCAAGTCACGCTGATGAGTTTGCACTCGGCCAAGGGGCTGGAGTTTGGCGTCGTTTTTTTAGTGGGCATGGAAGAAAATCTCCTGCCGCACTCGCGCAGTCTTTTTGATCAAGAACAATTGTCCGAAGAGCGACGACTTTGTTATGTCGGGATTACGCGTGCCAAAGATCAGTTATATTTTACTTATTGTCACCGGCGTTGGACTTACTCGGGTATGAGTAGTGTCAGTCGCAGTCGTTTTCTCGATGACCTCGACCCAAAACTCCTCGAGGTGACGCGCGTGGAAGATACAAGTCGACGGCTACAGTCACCTTGGTTGCCGGCTCGAGGTTTTGAGCGGCAAGCGGTCAAAAACCAAATTGCCCTTGATGAGCCGGGGCTGGTGCTTGATTTGGAAGATTCACAGCTAGATGAATTTCTCGACGGCGACATCGATGCTGAGGCCTTTTTGCACTCGTGAGCGTGTGCGTACATTGTACTCACAAAAAAACATTGATACATAGGTATAATTTACTTTTGTGAGCCTCTAAGGCGTACAAAACTGTCCGTCTCAGGTTGATAAATTACCTCCTAAAATAACATTTTTTTGTGGTAAAATCGAGTTCATGAGAATTATACTAGCAGCAGATCATGGGGGCTATAATTGCAAGCGGATTATTGACGAGTGGTTGCGAGAGCAAGGACACGAAACTATTGATGTCGGGGCGCATGTGTCTGACTCTGGTGATGATTATCCTGATTATGTCCGCTCGGCTGTGGCTCAATTTCATCACGAGGACAATGCCAAAATGATTTTGTGGTGCAGTTCCGGCGTGGGGGTCTGTATGGCGGCCAATCGTCACGAGGGGATTTATTGTGGCCTCGGGATCAACCCCGAACAAATCCGGGCTGCGACTGGCGACAATGCTCTCAACGCCTTGGCAATTGCAGCGGAGTTTACTTTGATTGACAAGCAAAAAAGGATCATTAAAGAATTTTTGCAAACCCCGTTTTTGCGTGAGGAGCGTTTTGTCCGGCGACTGCAAAAAGTAGATCGCTTTGCCCGTGATCATTTGCCTGTCTCGATCAAATCAGACACTAACACACCAGCAGCCACTACGGTGGCACCACTAGAGGAGGAATTGTCATGAAAATTATCCCCGCGATTTTGGAAACTGACAGTGAGCTAGTCGCCGAAAAGCTCGCTGACGTCATCAGTGATGGCCGGCTAGACACAATCCAACTAGATATTTTGGACGGTACCCTGTCGCCTCAATTGACGGTGACACCTTATGATTTGGCCGGCTTGGACTGGGGTGAGCTGAGAGTGGATTTTCACCTCATGACTGAGGACCCTTTGGATTATGTGTGGGAACTCGCGGCCCAAAATCCAAGCTTACCGGTGCGCGCTGTGGCAGGGCAAGTGGAGCGGATGAGTGAACAAAAAGCTTTTTTGGAAGCGATCAAGGAACGTGGCTGGCAAGCGGGGCTGGCACTTGATTTGGACACCCCTCTTGAGAGCATTGATGATCATGTCTGGGGGCTTTTGGATCAATTAGTACTTATGAGCGTGCCCTTGGGCCGACAAGGACAGGCTTTTGATGAACACGTTTTGACCAAACTTCATGAATTAACGCATATAATGCAAGAATATTCACTCAAGACAGAAATCTTGGTGGATGGGGGTATTAAGCCAGCGGAGTTGGCCCAGCTGGGAGCATTGGGGGTAGGAGCTTGCGCGGTGGGAAGTTTTTTGTGGCAAGGTGATTATCATGAACGCGTTGAAGCACTTTTGGCTGCCAGCGATGAGTAGTTACGGGCTTTTTTGATCAGTTGACTAGTGACCGGTAGTACTACCGGTAGTGCTACCGGTGTGGTTTGACAGCAACTCTTGAATGATTAGCGAACGAAAATTTTACTCAAAAGCCAAAAGAGTATGAAGACAAATAAATTAACCAAAATGATTGCGGCTCCGGTACTGACGTTGTAGACATATGACAAATAAAGACCGATTATAAATGACAGCACGCCAATTGTGGCCGCACTGATAATCGTGGCACGAAAAGAGCGACACCACCACATCGCAGTTGTGGCGGGAAAAATAATAATACTACTGATGAGCATCACGCCCATCATGCGCATACCGATGACGATTGTCACGGCGGTCAAAATGGCGATGACATTGGTGTAGAGAGTCATATTGAGACCAGTGGCACGAGCAAAATCTTCATCAAAAGTTAGCAAAAAAAGTTTGCGGTAGTAGATGATAAATAAAACCAAAATGACGATACAGGCGGCCACACTCAGATAGACATCATTGGCCTGTATGGCGAGAATACTACCAAACATAAAGCTGTGAGTATCGAGATTGAGACCAGGGGTCAATGAGGTGACGGCGACACCTAATGCCAAGGCAGAACTAGAGATTAAGGCAATCGCGCTGTCACTTTTGAGATGACTGTGGCGATCTAGCCGCAACAAAATAATCGCTGCCAGAGCGACACCAGGTATAGCGACATATAAGGGAGCAGTCAAGCCAAGGGCACTGGCCAGTGATACAATCCCAAAGCCCACGTGTGAGAGACCATCGCCAATCAGACTGTAACGCTTGAGGACCAAAATGACGCCCAAAAGAGAAGCACACAAACTCACCAGTATCCCCACGACAAAAGCCCGCTGGATAAAAGCGTGAGCCAGCATTTCCCACCACACCGCTAACATTTTACTCTCCTTTCGGTAAAGGTTGTGGCTGGCGCGTCAGCGACTATCCGACCAGACTCCAACTTGATAATTCGCGTGGCTATGGGCAAAAGGTGGGTAACGTCATGACCGACAATGATGATTGTCGACTGGTGTTGGTGCCAATCCCGCATTAGGTCATAAAAATTTTTACTCGTGTGCTCATCAAGATGATTGGTGGGCTCGTCAAATAAATACACGCTCGCTTGACAACAAAGGGCCCGCGCGATCAGGGCGCGCTGTTGCTGACCACCAGATAGAGACAAAAAGCGTTCTCGCGCGAGCGCGGCGAGTCCCATTTTGTCAAGCATGATTTGGGCGCGAGCGCGATCGTCGTTGCTAGCAAAAATTCTTTGGGGGTGATTGCCAATTGTGCCCGACAAGACCACTTCCATGACGGTAGCCGGGAAATTACTAGCCAGATTATGCGTCTGGGCGACAAAACCAATTTGGCCAGTGACATCAATCGTGCCGGTGTAATTTTTGATCAAGCCTGCCAGACACTTAAGCAAGCTACTTTTGCCCGAGCCATTGGCACCAATAATACCCACTAGCTCGCCTGGTAAAATTTGCAAATTAATGTTGTCAAGTACTTGGTGTTTGGGCACATAGCTCAGTGACAAATTGTTGACGCTGATGATGGGTGTAGGTAGTTTTTTGGTCATACTATTATAATAGAGCGGCTCGTAAAACGTCGAGATTGCGTGTCATCAGACTCACCCAAGTTTCGCCGCGGGCAAAATCATCCAAGCTAATATTATGCAAACTCTGGATTTGGCGGGGTGTGCAAGTACCCAGATCGCGACAGATAGTCTGTGCTAAGGTCCCGGGATTGAGCTCGAGGTATAAAACCACCGGGATGTCTTCAATCTGGACGCGTTTTTCGAGGGTGGCCAGCGTTTTGGCAGTAGGCTCGGACTCGCTACTGCAACCCGCGAAAACGGCACTCACTTTTAGGCCGTAATAGTTAATAAAATATTGCATGGGCATTTTGTCAGCAAAAACTAAGCGGTCGCGTACCCGGGCAGTCACGAGTGCTTGTATCTGCTGATCGACAGTTTGGATTTGGTCAATGTAGTCACGCGCATTGGTTTGATAACGATCGCAACTGGTGGGGTTTAAAGTGCACATTTCTGGTGTCAAAGTCTGTATCATCGCTATCGCATTGTCGGGCGCAGTCCAGATATGTTCATCAAAACCGCCCTCTGACTCGTCTTCGTCTTCGGGCTGCATATCGTCGATTTCTTGTTCTGGCTTGGTAGTGACAAAGTCTGAGATTTTAAGGACGCGCGCCGGCCGATGGTCGCTACTGGCCAAAATGCCATCAGCCCAATTTTCCATCGTGCCGCCGATGTAAACAAAAAGGTCTGCTTGCTGGACGGCGAGTATATCTTGGGGGGTGGGGTCAAAAGTGTGAGCGTCTTTGCCTGGGCCCAAAAGAAATTGCAAATTTACCTGCTCATCGTCGCCAATAATCGCGCGCAAAAAATCATAACTGGCAAAATTACTAGCAACAACACTGAGACGTGGGGTGGTACCATTTGGTGGTGCGACCGGGATTGACCGGGGTTGGTGGCCATTGATAAGCACCAAAAGTCCGAGCAAAATCAAGACTGTGAGCAAACAACTAAAAAAAATTTTTTGGGGCCACATTAGCAGCCTTTCCGGCGACGACAGTGACGACAAATGCCGGCGATCGTGGCCTCATTGTTGATAATAAAACCGTGATCCATTGCCAAATGGCGGGCAATGGCGAGAAGTTCTGGACACTCAAGGTGAATGATTTGGTGACAATGATCACACTGAAAGTGAAAATGTGAATGACAATCGGGTGCGGCGTATTGGTAGTATTTGGTGCGCTCTCTGGTGTCGGTACGGACAAGACCTAATTCCTCTAGGTCATTGAGTCGGCGATGAACAGAGGCGATGCCCACTTTATAGCCGTCGTCTGCCAACGCTTCACAGATTTGTTGACAACTAAAAAATTCATGAGCGTGAGTGTATAAAAAATCATCAATAATTTGCTTAGTTTTGGTTTGGTAGTTCATACATGTTTTCTCAAATTGATAATGATTATCAATTTTATCACAAAAGGTTATTTTTGTCAAGAGTAAATGTATTTTCCCAGGCAGAAAAGAATTATTAACGACAGTCGACTATTTTGACGTGTTTTTTGAATTTGATAATGACTATCAAATTCAAATTGCACTTGACGTTTGTTGGCGGTCGCTTGAAGTGTTATCTTGGCTTTCGGATTGACCGCGCTTTTGCCAAAAAAGGATAATGCCGGCTACAATAAAGATAGCGCCAAAGCCACTTAGTGCCCAAGGACCAATGGGGTTGGGATCAATGATTTGATTGGGATTTTGCGGATTGTACTGGATATTGATTTGCTCACCGATTTCGTAAGCCTGCTGACCTTCGGCCAGTGTGGTCGTGTAAGTCTGACCATCGACTTGATACTCGATTGTAGGAGTAATCCGATCAGGATCACTGGTTTCCATACCAGGAAAAACCATCACGTCAGTCACGATGGCGGTAGCGGGAGTATAGCTTTGTTGGTGGAAATGAGCAACCACACCAAAGACGACAAAAATCAGACCGGCAATGATACTGATTGGTGGCGCCCAACGCGTCAGTGTAGGATTATTGATTTCAATAGTTTTGTTGTTTTGCATGAGTGGATTGTAACAGTTGTTTGTATTTTAGTCAAGAGTCAATCTTGGGTCGGGCATTGTCGCTAGTGAATATTATTGTCGTCATCAACTCCCCAAAAGTGGCCTATTGACCACTTTTGGGGAAAACAATGATCCAATAGTGAAAAACTTGCATTTTTGTTGGCAAAGTGGGCATAAAAAGTTGCAATTTCAATCTAAGAGTGGGCATAAAAAGTTGCAATTTCAATCTAAGAGTGGGCATAAAAAGTTGCAATTTCAATCTAAAAGTGGGCATAAAAAGTTGCAGATTGTTTATCTTATGCCTGTAAATAGCTATCGATAACTTTATGGCTATTAATTAAAAAAAAGTTGCATTTTATCTATAATTGTGAGCAGAAAAATTGTCTTTTTTAATGTAAAAATCACCATAAAAACTTGCAATTTTATAAAAAAGTGATATAATAGTCAGTATGTTGCAACGCAAGATCACTAAAGTACTACAAGCCTGGAAACAAGAAACTCATAAACCGTGTCTTTTAATCAGGGGAGCCAGGCAAGTGGGCAAGACTTTCATCGTTGATGAGTTTGCTCGTGCCAATTATCCCCACTATATTTATATCAATTTTGAACTATCACCAGAGCATAAAGAAATCTTTCGTCAGGGAAATTTGGATTTTGACACTATTCGCATTCAACTTGAATCATTTTTCCCTGATGTCAAAATTGTCCGCGGTCAGACACTATTGTTTTTGGATGAAATCCAAGCATGCCCCCAAGCCCGCACGGCTCTCAAAAGTTTAGCCCTTGACGGTACTTTGGATGTTATTGCCTCAGGTTCGCTTCTGGGACTGTATTATAAAGATGTTTCTTCGTATCCAGTTGGCTATGAACGAGCCCTAGACATGTATCCTTTAGACTTTGAGGAATACTTATGGGCTATTGGTGTATCGACGCAAGTGATTAACAACTTGCATCGCCACTTTATTTTGGGACAAGCCTTACCCACAGCTCTAATCAAAAAAATGAGTGAGTATTTCCGCGATTATATCCTCGTAGGTGGTATGCCGGCAGCAGTAAATGAATTTATTCGGCAAAAAAGTTTTGTCAGTGTGCGTACTATCCAAACACAAATTTTGGAAGCTTACAAAACGGATGTTGTTAAATATGCCTCCACTCCAGACAAGGGTAAAATTATCAAAACGTTTGCAAGTATTCCGGCTCAATTGGCGCGTAAAAATAAAAAGTTTCTCTTTTCACAAATTGACGCTCAGGATGATCACGCGAGTGAGCGAAAGTACATTTCCGCCCTTTTGTGGTTGCAGGATGCGGGGATTATTAACTATTGTTACAATTTGTCAGAACCAGCTTTACCTTTGGCAGTTAACAAAAGACTTGAGGCTTACAAGATCTATTTGCGTGACACTGGTCTGCTTTTGGCAATGTTAGATCGTGATATCAGTCAGTCGATTCTTCATTATAATTGGACAGTTAATGAAGGGATGATTTTGGAAAATATTTTCGCCCAAGAAATTATCAGTCGTTACGGCGAACTGACTTACTTTGAACGGAAAAGTCGACTAGAAATTGATTTTATTATGAATATCAATGGCATAGTAACGGCGATAGAAGTTAAATCCGGTCACAATCGTCAAGCGAAGTCTTTGCAATCAATCAAGGATAATTATCCTAGTGTTCGGCGTTGGATCAAGTTTGAGCCAGACATAAATCTAACGCGTGATGAAAAAGATATTGAGCATTATCCTTTATTTATGGCGATGTTTTTGTAGGGACGAACGCAAAAAATATTTCGCCCCATCATGAAACTCAAGCTGGCTAACGATTTGTCAATTTGATAATGACTATCAAATTGACTTTTGCCGCAAAAAAGCCCACTATGAAAGTGGGCCAAGTCGCAGCTTGGTGGACGGTAGGCTACGGATAAGCGATGATGTAGGTGTGCTGGTAGGGCTCGACCTTGCCCGCACACAGACCTTCATGCCACTCGTAGAAAAATTGTTCCATACCGACAGTGAAGTAGCCGTCCTGATAATGATCAGTGGTGTCGTAGGGATCAGCCATGATCAAGACGTCGTCAGAACTACTTTCCGTCCCCATAGTGTCGATACCAATGATCGCTTCCCAGTGGCCATTCCAGCGCGTCCAGTTGACGATAATCGGGCGACCAGCGGCCAACTGCTCACGCGCAAAAGCACTAAACTCATCAGTGTCAGCAAAACGAGTCTGGGTAGAGACGTGAGCATCTACGTGCCAGCCGAGACGTACAAAGTAATCGCGCAGATTCTCCACGGTTGTACCGACAGTATCATTGGTGTCTACTTCAACGGCTATCTCTGGTTCGGTGATAGTCTTGACACCATAATGATACAAGACCATCAAAATTGTTGCGGGTCCGCAATTAACCTCGGTCGTTTGCTGGTAGGTGGCAAACCGAGGAATAATCGTGAGCCGATCGGTAGAATGTCGCTCATACCAGTTGTGATTGGTCGGGAAATACTCCGAGTCCAGGTGATCATTGCTGTGATCGTAGCCAGCAGCTCCGCCCAACTCAATACCCTCTGGATAGGGGATAGTGTGATCAACTGACTCCGGAGGTGTAGTCGCCGCGGGCAAAGCGGTACTACTGCCACCACAACCCACGCTCACCAGCACTGCACTCAAAACGAACAAAGCGACGATCGGTAAAAACTTTTTACTTTTCATGTTTTATTCCTCCTAAATTTAAAACAATTAGTGTCACCAAGCTGTTAAAGAACGCTAAGCGTTACAGCTTAGTATTACTGATAGTGTATTATACTACCTTTAAGTGAAGAAAACGAATGCAATTTGGGTAAATGTCAGGGGGAGTCTAATTTTTCGCCTTTCTCCAATTTGATAATGATTATCAAATTGGAGAAAGTGCCAAATTCACTCTTGACAAAACTTTTACAATTTGCTATAACAAACCATAGTATATTGTGACTGGGTAAGAGTCAACACAAAGATGAAAAAAGGAATCTATGCAAAAAAATAAACTGATAGTGATTAGCGGCGTGATAGCGACGCTTTTGGTTGTTTGTGTAGTTGGTTGTCTGCTGGCCAAAAAGAAAGCCTCGACTCCACCCGATGATAATCTCACACCACCGGCTGTGGCCATGCCAACGAGTGCCCCTGATGCATCACCTGTGGCGATGATACCGCCTACAGATACTAGTCTAGCCGGCCAGTGGCAAGATACGATCAGCCAGCGTGCTAGTATGAGTATCGCGGCAACCGGCGACAATCAATATCAGGTGGACATTTATTGGTCTAGCAGTGCTAGCGAAATGTCACACTGGACTTTTGCGGGGACGTTTGACGTAGCCAATAATTCTTTGACATACACCGACGGCACGTACATTGTAGAGACGACCACTGATGATGGAACCACGAGCGAAGAAATTGTCTCCACGAGTGAGTCAGGTAGCTTGGTACTAGAGGCAGACCAATTGCGCTGGTATGATAATAGTGAGCCGGAGCGTGAAGCGCTTTTTGTCAAAGTGTCTGATTTTGCATCTCAGACCGATAGCGACGTGTCTGTGGCTCAAGAAATAGTGATGGAAGAATTCTCGCGTTTTGGTGAAGGGTTTGTGTTGGAGTCGCTCACTTATAATCCTGAGCGGTCTCATGATCCGCAAGAGTTGGCTTATGTCAATAGTTTGGAGCGTGGTAGCTTTGATAAACTCGTGTTTTTCGATTCACTGTTTCATACACCGGCTAGTTTTGATGAACTGACTGCTTGGGAGCCAGATCTTGATTACACTTATACTTGGTATGTCGCTCGTGATCAAAATGGAGATTGGCAGCTAGTCACTTACGGCTATTAATAGCGCCGGCTACTAGCGTGAGTGTTCACACATTGACAACCACCCAGCGATTTCAGTTAGCTTTGCTGTCTGGGGTCGGTTTTGGGGAGACAAACGATCATTTTCATTTCCCAAAATCTCAAAATTTGACTTTTTGGGAAATGACGCCTCAAATTGTATGCGTCTAGTTTTTATGAAGTGTGGTATAATCATCACCAGAAAGGTGCCATATGAATACCAAAATCATATCTACAGCAATCGGCATACTCGCTATAGTGGCGCTAGCTTGGATAGCCTGGCCGGGCAAAACCACTCATACTGCTAGTAATAGTGACAGTACTGCTGGCTCGAGCGAGGCCACAAACATCGACATTATTGACATTAATGATGACAATCATGAGAAAGGAGCTACAATGTCCGGAAAACCATTAGTGATTTATTTTTCCCGTGCTGACGAAAATTACGAGGTGGGCACGGTAGACGTCGGTAATACCGCGCTGCTGGCGAAGGTGGCCATTGATCAGCTTGGCGCGGATAGCTTTGAAATCAAGCCCGTCACCCCGTATCCGGCCGTCTATGACGAAGCCATCGAGCAGGCTACCGCCGAACGTAATGCTGGTGCTCGTCCCGATTATATCGGCGACGTAGATATTAGCGGCTATGACACCATTTTTTTCGGTTACCCGATTTGGTGGGGCGATCTGCCGATGATCGTGTATAATTTTGTGGAAGATCATGACTGGAGTGGTAAGATCGTCATCCCTTTTAATACTCATGAAGGTTCTGGCAACGCCGGCACTTATCAGACACTTGGGTCCATCATGACGGGTGCCACGCTGCGAGGCGACGGCTTTAATCTAGCAGGGCATGTGGCACGCACTAGCGAAGGACAAGCCCGTATGAAAACGTGGCTGACAGGGCTGGGCTATTGAGCCACTGCGGTTGCCACCCAATAAATTTTGCCCTTTCGTGTCAAATCGGCCACTTCGTCTTCGTTTTGTGCGTTTGGCGTGTTATAATCTGCAGTGGACATAGCAATCCTTTCATCAATTTACATATATATTGCTGTTTATCAATTATTTTCAGGTGAAATTGCCTCTTGACAAATTGTATACATTGTGATATAATGTGATATATAGTGGCTGAAATCAGCTGCTGCTCCAAGTTGTTGAGACTGGCGAGAGCGGCGGCTGGTGACGCCGCAGTTCTTTGACAAGTCAAATGGAGCAAAAAAGGGAGGAAAAAGCAATGGCAAGATCAATAGTAAAGACGAATCAGGAGCTCGAAACAGTATTACGCGATATGCACTGCCTCCACAAGGGACACATCATGTTCGCGGTGGATAAGGAAACTTCATTCCTTATGGACGCCGCCAGCCTTAATTGGCAGGATGGTGATCCTGTGCGCACCTTCAAGCAGCCCCGCAAAACCCCCTACGCTTTAACCATGCACAAAGCGTTTTTCGCGCCGCTGGCCTGGCTGCAGCTCTCCAACGTCGCCAAGCGGGTGTTCAAGAGAAATCCCGCGAAAATGAAAATGATCGAGGTAAGCAATGAGCTCATCGCAGCGGTCTACGGGGTGACGTTTCAGTGGTGGATAGAGAAGCCTGAGAAGATAAAATACGAGGATGGATATATTGTCATCCCTCACGAAATGGGCTTCGATCATTCCCCGGTGAGCTGGCTGGAAAAAAAGCCCGCCCACTGTGTGGGCATCACTGACGTACAGGTGTGGTGGAACTGCGCTTACCATGTGGCCGTCGTTGGCTGGAAGAAGACATACGTGGCTGACGACGACACAAAAATAACGGTGCAGGATGGTGAGAAGAAAGAGTTCAAGACTGTAAGGTATGGAAGGAAGTTTAAGTTTGAACAGCTCATCATATACACCGACCCGCTTGCGAGCCAGACAACGGCCGACGGCGGCGAGTACGAATACCGTCTCACTGAGGCGGGGATCTTGCGCCGTCACATCGCTCAAGTCCAGATAACCTATACCCCTGGGAATGGCGGACATAGCATCGTTGAGAGCACGCACGGCTGGCACTGGGACGATGGCGGGATCACCAGCACACACGTTACTTACGGAGAAAGCGTCGTACTGCAGCCCAGCGAGGTTAGTGACGACCTGCGCAAAGAGAATGCGCGGCTTGATTTGGCGTGCCAGGCGATGACGGAGTATGGCAGCGTTGCAGCAATGCGCGACGCCTACGACACCTGGCAGGCAGAAAAGACTATTTTTGAAAATGCACAGATGACACTCGCCATGGCAGAGGCGGAGAAGTTTGCCGCTACGCTGAAATAGCTTCATTTACTTTTCAAAAATGTGAGCCCCAGGGTAGAATATCGCCCTGGGGTCAACTCGTTTAACTTTATTTTCTATATCTAGTATCAAATTCCTCTTGATTGTAATTGTGGTATTTAGCGTAATTCCAAATAGCGTCTATGCTCAAGCCAGCATCGATTAAGGGCTGGAAAATCATCTTTTCATCACTATCATATATTTCTGAATCTGGGACAGTTGTTGAATGTCCTTTCTAAAGTTTGACTTTGGGGAGGATATTTTTCTCCTTATAATTTTTTAATCTGTGGGAATATTGCTATTTCAGACGTTTCAGACAAACAGCCATAATTTTGCCCTTTCGTGTCAAATCAGCCACTTCATTACTTGCCCTTGTGTCAAAAATAGGGGTCTGACACTTGCCTTTTCGTGCAAGACCCGCGATTTTATCGTGTGTTATCCAAAAAACTTATTTATCCCCAAACAAGTGGTTGGCTGATGATTAAGCTTTTGCCAGTCACAAGTCGCTGACGCGCTCGAGCTTGATTATCTCCATCACATCATCTATTTCCAGACTTCTAGCAATCACGCCTTTTTGATAGTCACTGAGTTCGTCGAGAAAAGGATGATCCTCTAGGTGTTGGAGCTTTTTGATCGCTACCACCTTGAGCTGGCCTAGTTGTGAGCGATAAACTTTACCCACTTGATAGCGTCCTACTTCTGCTTGAACACGGGTGGTGTAAATCGGCAAACCCTCCTGGAGAAGTTTTTTGTACGCCGGCCATTCTTTTTGGGGAAAAGTAATTGAGTTTTTAGACATAATCAAGCAACTGTAAAATGAGCCTTCATCGGGACTCGAACCCGAGACCTCAGTCTTACCAAGACTGCGCTCTACCACCTGAGCTATGAAGGCACCAATTATAAAGATCAACTTCTGTTAATACAGCTGATTATACCACATGCCACTTGTAAATTGACAAGCAAATTGTCTTGGGCTCGTGATATAATAAGAAGTATGTCAAAACCAAAAGATTTAATCATCACTGATTTGAGCCAGACACCAGATTTTCCTGCCATGGAAGAAAAAATTGCTGACTTTTGGGATGAGCATCAGATTTTTGCCAAAACTCTCGAGCAAACTCAAGACCAAAAACCTTATGTTTTTTTTGACGGACCGCCATTTGCCACTGGTCTGCCACATTATGGCCACATTGTGGCCTCCACCACCAAAGATGTCTTCCCTCGTTATCAGACAATGCGGGGGCGCTTTGTCAAACGCATTTGGGGTTGGGATTGCCACGGTCTGCCAATTGAAAATATTATCGAAAAAGACTTGGATTTACACGATCGACCTGCGATTCTTGAGTATGGGGTGGATAAATTCTGTGATGCTTGTCGCTCCAAAGTCCAGCTTTATACACAGGAGTGGAAAAAGACCGTTCGTCGTCTTGGTCGCTTTGTCGATATGGAACATGCCTACAAGACCATGGACTTAGACTACATGGAAGCTGTTTGGGGTGTTTTTGCTGATCTTTGGGAAAAAGGGTTGATCTACCAAGATTATAAAGTGATGCATGTCTGTCCGCGTTGTAGCACGCCGCTGTCAAATTCTGAGGTGGCCGAGGGCTATAAAGACGTGACAGATATTTCGGCTTATGTTCGTTTCCGTTTGGAACGGCCACAAGACTTGGGGCTGGAAGGTCAGACGGCGCTGGTGGCTTGGACGACTACCCCCTGGACTCTGCCGGGTAATCTTCTTTTGGCTGTTGGCAAAGACATTAATTACGAAGTGGTACGAGTGGCCACCGCTGATGGCGACCAAGAAAACCTAATTATGGCTGCTGGCAAAGCTGCTGAGGTTTTGGGGGAGCGAGAGTATACTATAATACACACTTTGCCGGGAACTGAGCTCGTGGGCCGCCGCTACACGCCGCCTTTTTCATATTTTGCGGATACACCCAGAGCTTTCCAAGTCTGCGAGGCAGATTTCGTCACTAGCCAGGAGGGGACAGGTATTGTCCATATCGCACCGGCTTATGGCGAAGATGACTTCCTTTTGGGTCAGCGCGAGGGGGTGGCGATCATTCATCATGTTGACATGACGGGGCGTTTTGTACCGCAAGTGATAGATTTTGCGGGCATGCCAGTCAAACCCAAAGACAATCCCCAAACCACTGACATTGAAATCATTAAATATTTGGCTCATCATGATTTGTTGGTGGCCAAAAAGAAAATCAAACACGCTTATCCTCACTGCTGGCGGTGTGACTCGCCTTTGCTCAATTATGCCACCTCGTGTTTTTTTGTCCGCACGACTAGTCTCAAAAACGAGCTTTTGGCCAATAATCAACACATTAACTGGCAACCGGAACATTTTAAAGCGGGTCGTTTTGGCAAATGGCTTGAGGGTGTGCGCGACTGGGCTGTTTCTCGCAATCGCTTTTGGGGAACGCCATTACCGCTCTGGAAGAGTGAAGACGGCGATTTTATCTGTGTCAAAAGTCGGCAGCAACTGGAGGTGTTAAGTGGACAAAAAGTGAACGATTTGCACAAAAATGTTGTTGATAAGGTAAAAATTATCAAAGATGGTAAGACATATACCCGCGTGGACGAGGTTTTGGATTGCTGGTTTGAGTCGGGTTCGATGCCTTATGCCTTGGGGCAATTCCCGGCCGACTTCATCAGTGAGGGACAAGATCAGACGCGCGGCTGGTTTTACACCTTGCATGTTTTGGCGACAGCCTTGCACGGTGAGCCGGCATTTAAAAATGTGCTGGTCAATGGCATTGTGTTGGCTGAGGATGGCAAAAAGATGTCCAAAAAACTGCACAACTATCCAGATCCTCAAGCAATGTTTGATCAATATGGGGCCGATGCTTTGCGCTTATATCTGATGACTTCGCCCATTATGAAAGCCGAAAGTCTCAATTTTAGCGCCAAGGACGTTGGCATCATGCGCCGGCAAGTCAATGTTTTGCTTTGGAATTGCTATGTTTTCTGGCGCCAGGCCGGTGATGATCAGCCAGTGAATCTTGAGGCTGAAATCTCAAAAGCGCATTTGTTGGATCGCTATTTGTACCGACAGGTCAACCTTTTAACTCAGCAAGTGACTCAGGATCTTGATAGCTATCACATTATTGAGGCTGGGCGACAACTTATTGACTTTATTGGTGATCTGTCTACCTTTTATGTTCGGTTGTCACGTGAGCGTTTGCGAGAAAACAGTGTTAGCCGGAGTGTACTAAAATACACACTTAGGCGCTTGAGTCTGCTTTTGGCTCCCTTCACCCCCTTTTTGAGTGAACTTTTGTACCAAAACCTGGACGGTGAACGAGAGTCAGTACACTTGGAGGCTTGGCCGGAGCCAGCGCTCGAGATTTTTGACGCGGCACTTGACGAGGAGAACAAATTTTTGCGCCGTTTGATCGAACTTGGACGCAGCGAACGTAAGAGTTTGGGGATAAAAAATCGTCAGCCTTTGGCCAGTGTTGACATCACTATTGCTGATTATAATTTACATCAATTTTTGCAGGACCAGGATCTACTACAAGTGCTATCAAGCGAACTTAATGTGAAAAAAGTCAATGTAATAAAGTCCGATAAACAGTCATTTAACTTTGAATTTGATCACAATTTGACACCAGAACTTATTGCTGAGGGTCAAGCGCGGGAATTGATCCGCACTATCAATAGTGAGCGCAAAAGCCGGCAGCTAGCCAATCAAGATGCTTGGGAATATCAAGTAGAAAATATTCCCGCCGGCTGGCAAGAAGAGATTGAGCGGCGCACCAATACCAAATTAGTTTTAAAAACATGATTGCCTATATGCCCATGTCCAGGAAATTTATCATCAATTTGTGTTTGTGCTTGCTGATTTTGGGTTTGTTTTTGGCACGCAATTGGACGCGACACGGTGAAATTTTGCCTGTGGCCAAGCGTGCTCAAGTGGAGCGTAAGTTTCGCCTGCTAGCGGCTCCTGATCGTCCTCAACTCAAATCGGTGGCGGCTGCAACTGCTAGTGGTGCGGCCAGTGTGGCTCCGGATATTTCTGCCCGCTCAGCAATCGCTTTGGATGTGGAGTCAAAAAAGATTTTATGGCAAAAAAACGCTGATGTGCCAAATTATCCAGCTTCCACTACTAAAATTGTTACCGCTTTAGTGGCGCGCGAGCTCTATGATCTTGATGATGTGATTACGGTGACGGCTGAGGACTTGCAATATGGACAAAATTTAGCATGGAGTGTTGGCGATCAGATCCGTGTCGATGAACTACTACGCAGCTTGCTGATTTTGTCAGCCAATGAAGCGGGTATGATGTTGGCTGATCACGCGCCACGCGGTTATCATGCTTTTGTGGCTCGCATGAATGCTAAGGCCAAAGAGCTGGGTTTGAGTCAGAGTAGTTTTGATAATCCTCAAGGGTTTGATGCCGATGACCAGCGCATGAGCGCCCACGATCTGGCGATCGCATCACTAGAATTATTGCGTGATGACTTTTTGCGAGAGATTGTGGCGACTGCTTACACGACGATCAGTAGCGAAACGGGTAAGAGTTTTTCCTTGACCAACACCAATAAATTGTTGACCGACAGACATCTAGATTATCAAGTGTTAGGCATCAAGACGGGCACAACTGCTCTGGCCAATGAGGCGCTGGTGTCGCTTTTGGCCAAAGACGGTCACCAAATAATTGTGGTTGTACTTTCTGCACAAATGCGTTATAATGATACGATACAAATTGCGGATTATGTGTTTGGAAACTATGTATGGCAGCCGGCAGTAATCGAATGAGCATGACCAATTTTCTCGAATACGCTCGGGTTGGTTTGCTGTTTGGTGGTATTGTTTTGGTGATGGTGACGATTTTTGAGGTGGGTATGATGGCTATGCGGGCGGCCACAGGCGAGCTAGAGACTGTCCAATATCCGCAGCCAGATTATGCTTTTGGTCAGTTGCCTGGAATCCGCTTTCCGTATCAGGCTGGCGTTGTCCGGCCACAGACCTATCAAGCCAATTTTGGGGCGTGGCCATATTATGGTGAGTACATGGGTGGTGGTTACTACATGGTGCCAATTTACAAATTGCCCAAAGTAGGCTATGATCTGACTTCTGACCAAAAGGCGCGACAAATCGCTATGAACTTGGGTTTTGCTGGCGAACCACAGATCATTGATCAGCGGACTTATTTGTACAATTACCCCGGGCCACCTTTGCGCGAGACTTTGCAAATTGACCTTAAGACCATGTTTTTGGAATTTGATACTAATTATTTATCATCAAGTAATATTTTTGGCACGATTGATCGGCGTGGTGACCGGCAGATTCCTTTGCGCACTGACGCGATCAAAGCCACTCGAGATTTTTTGTCGGCGGCCGGGATTGCCCCTCGTGACTTGAGTGATCAGGCCTCGAGCGTCCAGTATATGACTAGTATCGGTGACTCGTTGCAGTTGGTTAATACCGCTTTGGAAGCAGATTATGCTGTGGTTAATCTCGCGCGCGAGCCCGTGGAGGGGAAAATTGGCGAGGAGACCGCCTATTTTAATTTTTATGGTCCAGATGGTTATGGCAGTATTCGCGCGGTGGTAGGTCGCGATAGCTCGGGTCAGGACGCGGTGGTGGAGCTGACGGATAATTATCACGAGTTGGATTTGAGCACTTTTGGCACTTATCCTTTGACTTCGGCGTCAGCAGCTTGGGAGACACTGACTGCAGGTGGTGGCTATATCATCAATCCGCGCGGTGTGCGCACGGCCGTGATTGATAGTATCGAATTTGGTTACTATGAGTCGCATGACGAGCAAGAGTTTTTACTGCCTATCTATGTTTTTCGCGGACAAAATGACTTTATGGCTTATGTGCCAGCATTATTACCGGGAATGTATTATTAATTTTTGACGGGTCTTAACTTTTTTCAACTAATCACTGCACAGATATGTGCGCAGCTGCGGGCAGTTGAGTGCATATCTGTGTGCCGAGCTCGGCACTCTTTACATACAAACAACGTATTTACAACTCACGCTGCTCACCCGGACAAATATTTAGCCGGGCGCTCAAACAGTGACTGCGTGTGCTCGCCTGCCCCGCTCGTCAAACTCGCGCCAGCGGTCAAAATATTTGCTTCGGGTTCACAGACCGCAGTTTTCCATCATTGAAAATATAGACAAAATATGATCAATAAAGTATTTTTGTTAAACGCGTGTTAAACGCCTACATCTGGTTTTTGGTGACAAAAATGGCATTTTTGTTTTTTTCGTGCCTATTAATTTTTATGGCATTTATATACTTGACACCATTGATGTCTTGTGATATAATCTGACCACTTATGAAATTTGATAGTTTACTATCGCTGCTCCAGGTTTACGACACCGAAGACAAGTGTCGGGAGTTTTTCGAGGACACTCGCTGGCACGGACACGTTGTCTGTCCCCATTGTCATAATGACAAAAAGAAAATCTATAAACTTAAGCGAGGAATTTTTCGCTGTAGTGCTTGTGGTAAAGATTTTTCTGTCCGGACAGGTACTTACTTGGGTGAAAGTCACATCAGGTATCAACAATGGTTAATGGCGCTTTACCTTGTGACCTCTCATAAAAAGGGTATAAGCTCCACACAACTGGCTCGTGATATTGGTTGCACGCAAAAAACTGCCTGGTTTATGTTACAGCGAATCAATCACATTGTTTCTCTCCATCAGACTAAACTTGATGGCACTGTAGAAGTTGATGAAACTTACATTGGTGGTAGTGAGCGGTTTAAGCACGCTAATAAGAGAACTACCAAATACAATATTGTTCAAGGTGAGAAAGCCATTATTTTGGGCATGATTAAGCGTGGCGATAAACTT
>JAFRKQ010000024.1 GCA_017431625.1 bacterium
AATAACTTTACGCTACCTGGTACCGGCCAACATCTTTTTCGAGTAGACTCGAAAAAGTTGGTAGGAAGCTCACAAATTTCGTCTTGACAAGAAATTTTGGCCAAAACAGCCGCAAATTTCTTCCAAAGACGAAATTTTGGCCAACTCACCAAATTTCACGTCTACAGACGTGAAACTTGAAGTTTTTTCGACTTTCACGAGTAGAATCGTGAAAGTCGAAGCCATCGCCAGGCGCCGCTATTTGCCATAGCGGCGCTGGCGGGCATAGAAGTCATCAATGGCCCGCTGGAGGTCATCGGGGCCAAAGTCGGGCATCATTTTATCGTCAAAAAAGAGTTCACTGTAGGCCGATTGCCAACTCATAAAGCCCGAAAGACGCTTTTCACCACCGGGGCGAATAATCAAATCGGGGTCGGGTAAATCATGAACGCTCGTATCCAGGTGGTCGCGTAGAGTCTGCTCACCAATCTCATGATACTGGCCACGCTCGAGGATTTTATTGACTGCTCGCAGAATATCATCGTGGCCACCGTAATTAAAGGCAATATTGAGGATCATACGGTCATTGGTGGCGGTGTCAGCTAGCCAACGGCTGATATCGTGCTGGAGATTGGCTGGTAAATTGTCGCGCCGACCCATAAAGGTCAATTGTACCCCTTGTTGGGCAATTTTTTTGGCAAAGCGATCATAAAAACTTCCCATCAGAGCCAGCAGCGCATCAACTTCTTTTTGCTCGCGACCCCAATTTTCGGTGCTAAAACACCACACTGTAAAACACTCAATCCCGAGTTCTAGGCATTTGTCTACGAGTGCTGGCAAAACCTCATAGACCACCTTTTGGTGGCCGGCCACCACCGGCAGGCCATGGCTTCTAGCCCAACGACGATTGCCGTCAGGGATCAGGGCAATATGACGCAATTTTTCACTCATAAATGCCTTTCTGTGATCGAAAATCCACTCCATAAGTACCAAGTTTTTCGAGTCTAGTCGAAAAACTTGGCGACTGATAGTTGAATTTGATAATCATTATCAATTTTGACACACGGGCCTTACTTTTTGACGTGCAAATCCAAAGTTTCATTGACCAAGGCGTCAGCTACCACATTTTGGGCTCGGGGAATATACATGAATTGATAAGCACTAGAGTCAGGGAAAATCTCTGCCAAAAGTTCTCGGCACTTATCGCGCAAGAATCTCAGCTTGTAATCTTTGACTTTCCAATTGCCAATAATCTGCTCCACTACCAGCATGGAATCGAGCTTCCAGGTAACTTTGTCGGGCAAGCGGTCTTGAGCAGCCAGCCACTGCAGACTGGCGATGACAGCTTTGTATTCGGCTTGATTATTGGTAGCAATACCCAAAAAAAGACCTTGGCGATAAATCAAATCTGTGCCTTGCCAGACCGCAAAAGCCGAAGCCGCTGGTCCTGGATTACTGCGCGAGCCGCCATCGCACTTGATCGTCATCTCTTTCATGCTTAGGCCTCTGATTTGCGCTCAATAATTAACACCCGATCTTTGTTGCTATCTTCGGAGTGACTGGTATAACCGCTAAATTTTGCCTCCGTGGCAATCAGATTGTGAGCAAAAAAACGCTCGGCAGCATTGAGGCCATAAAGACGATACGCTCGACCGCTACGCTCAATGTGACGCACGGCGCGCAAAAGTAAACGCCGGATATTGTCCTCACGCGCATTGTGATAATCATTGACATAAAGTATAAGCCGTTTTTCGCCGATTTCATGGGCAAAAATAGTATGCAAGAGTTTGCGAATATGCCCCAGAGTCTCGCCGTGACGGCCAATCAAAATTCCCGATTCGGCATCAGGCAAGCTTATTTGCACTCTAATGTAGTGACCGTCATCGTCATATTCCACACCATAGTTGTCAAAGAGCATGCGATCGAGCAGTCCTCGTAAGTATTCTTCTATCGTCATTTTTCCTTTCGCTGCTGAAAAATATTGATAAATCGATGATAATAAATTTTAATTCCACCCCAGCCGCTGATATAGACCTGTTGGACGATGGAGAAAAGCGTACTCACGATCCAGTAAAGGCCCAGACCGGCGGGGAGCGTCCAGGCAATCATACCAGTCATAAAGGGCATCATAAAAAGCATTTGCTTTTGCATGGTAGCAGCCATTTGGGCAGTGTCTTCTTCCTCTTGATTGAGCTTTTGGATGGCTTTTTTCTTGGAGTCATTGGGGACAATATCTGGTGTCTCGCCACCAGGCAAAGTCATGACTGACAAGAAAAGCTGACTGCCCGCGGCCAAAATCGGGATGAGATGATAGGGATCAGGACCAGTAAGGTCAATAGTAAAAAACACGGTGTTACCAACATTTTCATGACCAAGCAACTGACGCAGTGCCTGATAAAAAACGATCAGCATCACGATCTGAAGTATTTGCGGCAAGCAACCCGATAGAGGATTGATATTATATTTTTTATAAAGCTCTAGCTGTGCCAAATTTGCAGCCTGGGGATCATTTTTGTATTTCTGGCGGATAGCCTGGAGTTCACTATTCACCTGACGCATTTTGGACATGGACTTGAGCGACTTCCAGGTGAAAGCCAAAAGTATAGAGCGAAAAACAATCGTAAAAATAATGATGGTCCAACCCAAATTACCCACAAAGCCATTAATTGTCAACAAAATATTTAGTATTGATGTACTCAACCAAGACATACGCACGATTATACCACAAGTTGGGGCGTTTTGCGAGGCCAGCCGATAGTCACCTACTCAATTTTCATTAATAACACAGGAAACGACCAAAAACCTTGGTGGACCCAATCAGAATCGAACTGACGTTTGTGCAATGCGAATGCACCGTACTGCCACTATACTATGGGCCCGCAGTGCTTGTATTATACCACATTTTGTGTTAGAATACGCCGCAAATGAGTCAGACCTATCAAGTCATTATGCACCCAGGTAGCAAGCGTGAGCGCGTGGAGGTCACGCCAGAGGGCTCTCTGGAAGTCTGGACTAACAAACCCGCTCGTGACAATCAAGCCAATTTGGCTCTCATAGGACTGGTCGCCAAGCATCTAGGGGTGAAAAAATCACAAGTTTTTCTCCAAAGTGGTGGCAAGTCCCGGCACAAAACGATCTTGCTTACTGGATAATTTGTAAAGAATTAAAAAAGAAATCAAAGTCTTGAGGTGGCTGATCATTGGGCGAAACAGCTGTCAGTGTCACTGTTCTCTCGGGCAAAATGACTGTGCGCGTGCGGATGTATTGTCCCGTTTCCGGATCTACCCCGTCAGTTTGCGCCGCTGGATAGCCCGCTACTGTCAGTCTGGTAATAGTCTCGTAGTCAGCCTTGTCCTCAGCGGTGATGTCAAAATAATCCGCCCCGTCGGGGTCACTTAGGTAACTGGCATTTTGGTAAGACACCGCATAAAAAGTCTGATCGGTGCCGACACTCATCAGACTCACTGCTTGAGCACCCCAACCTTCTCCTGGAACTTGAATTTCGGACTCGCTGCGTGTCGGTGTCCCTGGTAGGGCAAATTGCAAGCCGTCAGTTTGTGAGGAATACTGCCACCATTCATCTGTCTTCGTGTCTGGCGTCTGCTCGCCTTGGTCCGATGTTCCTGGGCCAGAAATTGGGGTCATGATGGTATCAGCCGGCAAGTCTTGATGTTGGCGCCAGTCAGGGATTGTAATGGGCGTATCAGGAGTAGCTCCTTGTCCCGGCGTACTACCGCGCCGATCACGTCCCAGCAGTAAAATCAGCACCAAGCCGATCGCAATGGCAATCACCATTATCAGCAAAACCCGCCGACTGCTGGTGAGACGATCGACCACGGCCTGAATACGCTCATTGAGCTGATCAATCACTGACATATCCCCAATTATACCGCATGTGACTCCTGTTGCCAAGGGCAAATCATCAACACTAAAATATCCCAGTCCACTCACTGTGTATTATAATCGACAGCAGTGTTGAGCACTATAACTACGGGCGACATCTGGAATGATGGGGTCAGTGTGTATTATAATCGACAGTGACCATCACACTTTAGCGCGTATGCCGCCGCAAAATCACCGTGGCGGCCACCAAAAGCCCCACGCCAAGCGCCCCTACCCAGAAAACTGGACCCAGCCCCCAGAGGACAAACCAAGCGTAAGTGAGCACCCAAACGATCACAATACCCGCGCCCACCCGACGCCAAGTCTCCTCTCGCCAGCGATAGCCCAGGGCAAAAGTGGCAATGCCCGTCAAGAGCGCCATCAGATGCTCCCAACCAGTGTAATTCCCAAAATTGAGAAAACGCCAGCAAAAGGCACTTGCGATCATGGCCAGACTCAAAGCCTGGCGATCACTGGCAAGTATCCGCTCGTGGGCACGATGCCAGCAGACCCGAGCAGCTAGATAATAAAATAGGGGCTGGACGTACCATTGTGGTGTGTCCAAAGACAGATCAATAGCGGCCAGCCACCACCAGATCACCCAGAGACCAGAGAGATTGAGATAAAAGTCTCTCTCGCGAGTCTGGCGAGCAAAAAACCGATACAAAAGCAATATTTCGCCAGCCAGCAAGGCCAACTGCCAGATTTGTCCGGGACTGGGCCACACCTCGCCACCCACTTGCATGGCAAAAACCGCCACGGCCAGGACGCTGGTTGCCAAAGACATTGACTCAAGCGTCGTTACTTGTAATCGTGTGGTCAATGGCTGATCGTCTCGGACAGGGCGCACACAACTCCAGGTTAAGTATCCCAAGGCATACACCTGCGCCCACGCGGTCCAATGCCAAGTTTCCAGAATCATTTGTCCGGCATCATCAAGCTTGGCTAAAGCAATGGCCCCCAGTGCCAGCGCCCACAAATAAATTGCCACGCGCCAACCTAAGTGTGTACTATAATACACACGCACTCCTAAATAAAGCAGCGGTACCACCAGGAAAATAAAGGGCATTGCGAGTAAATCAGAGTCATAACCAAGCTCGAAAAGACCCAAAGTGACCAGAATCATGAGGATCAGACTGGTGACGTGAAAAAGCTGCCGCTCGTGATCACGCCAGAAAGTGCTTTTGGCCACGCCCAAAGCGGTAATCACACCGATAAATAGATAATAGCTCCAGCCCCAAAGTGGTGCTGTCGCTTCACTTAAGTACAACACACTGCCGAGGGCGGCGATAGCGCCCACAACGACCGCCACTAGTTGGCCCAGCTGCCGCTCGCGCAAAAAACGCAGCCCAAAGTGAGCTAGCCAACTGAGTAAATAAAATACCGCTGCGCCGCCCAAACGCCACGAACCGCCCTGCGACCAATAATAAAGCGCGCCGGTCAGTGAGGCCGCCCCAACAAATAGTGTTGACCAGGCGCGCACCAGCCCTTGACTGGTCTGCGGCCAGGTTTTTTGGCGCTGGTTGGCCAGATAAAGATACAGGCCATAGCCAAGCCAACCTGCGATCATATATGTTAATAAAAATACTGATATACCGGCATGATTTAGCACCAAAATCGTCAAAAGTACCACTGGCCACCAGCACAAAGCCCCCAACAAGTCATCGACTTGTCGCCACAAATAGCGTTTTAGCAGATAGTATGTCAGCCCACAGCCAGCAAAAATAACACTGGGATAATACCGCGCCCAAGTCAACGCCGATAGTGAACCAGCCTGCAGCCACTGATCCAGTATGCCCACGATACAGCCTGGCAAAAGCAACCAGGGCGCAAGCTGGGCAAAAACGCCGCGTTGGCTGCGGGTCAAAAATGCCAGGAGTCGACGATCCACCGTCAGTACTTGACAGCCAAAAGCCAAAATCACGGCGACCAGACACCAAGTCATGACACGAGCGTGTCCGAGCAAGAGGCAGGTGGCGACCACGGCCAAAACTAGTGCCACGATCCCGTGCCAATAGTGGTCGCGAGAGTCGCGCCGAAAGCGCCACACTAGCAAAAACAGCCAACCACCAAGGAAAACTAGCATTAACCAATTTTGCGTCCACGAAAGCTCCGACCCACTCAGGCTAGTCGTCAGTCCCAAACGCTGCCCAAACAACTGATTGATGATCTCACCCTCGCCAGGCAGCTGTACTAGCCAACCGATGATAGCGCTACCACTGACGAAAGCCAACCCATTGATTGCTAGCACTTGAGCATTGACTTTGACTCTAGTGGCGGTATATTCCAGCCCCAGACCGTAGGCCATGGCCAAAAGACAATAGACGATCAAGTCAGCCTCGCCCAGATGTAAAAGTGACCAGAGGACAGAGAGGACGCCAGTGAGGACAAATTGAAACATCAACTGGTTTTTGAGCACCGATGAGTAATAGATGTATGACAAGCCGCAAAAAGCCAGCGAGGAAAGCAGCCAGACAAGACTACCATCCACTGGGGCGCTCCCAAGTTGGGCAAAATTGTAATAAGCAACACCTACAATAGGTACCAAAATCAAAGCAATACCCGCATAAATAACACCAGCAACACGTAAGCGTCGGTCCTTGGCCAAATAGTACGCCAAAGTCGCAAAAATCAAAGTAACAATGATCAAAATCATGGTCTTGAAAATCGCCGAACTGCCAGAAAGACTGGTATTGACAAAAATGACCGCAGCCGAGATGACCAGAAAAGCCCCGAGATAGAAAAGACCGAGTAATCCCTTGGGTCCTTGCAAGGCAAAATCAATCCCGGGCACGAGGAATTTGGGCTTGGCGGGAGTTGCCGGCTGAGCTTTGGTGGGCGTGGGCGCGCTGGCTGGCACCGCCTGAGTGTCTGCCTCCGGCACGACACTCAGAGTGTGCGCCAAGCGCGCCAACGAGTCATTGGTAGCGGCCGGATTGACGGCGGGGCGCGCCGGGGCGACTCGAGCCGCTGGCGTCGTCGCTGGCGGCGCGCCCGCCTTGTTTGAAATTCCTTGAGTCTCAAGCGCCGCTTTTTGCTGCTCGAGTTGCTTTTGGAGTTGGCGTCTGTCGTAGGCTTGATGTAAAATAATGACTGTCAGCGCTAAATAGACTAAAACTTCCATATCAGTCTCCTCGCCGATTATGCCCAAAGCGGCAATACAAATAAAAGACACGAATACTTGCGTCCACATACTTTTGGCGTGAATAAGCACGTACCAGCACCACCACAAAAAGAAAAGCGCTATCAATATCATAATGATCATTATAACTGCTGCTCGTTGTAGTGTCAATACTTAAAATGGATTGATGACATTTTAGTCAAGCAGACTCAAAATCATCGCCCGGTAAGTCGCGTCACAGTATTTCTGTCCCGCGTCAGCGCGAAAATCAGCCATGTCAATCCACTCGCCACCAAGCAAATGCTCATCATTGGGGCCAATAGGGGGTAAATCCTTGGTATCATCAAGAGTAGCTACAAACATTAGAATGACTTTGGCCTTGGGAGCATGAAAAAAGAAGTTGCCGGCGCGCAAATCTGAGACAGTCTGGAGCGATAACTCCTCGGCAAGCTCTCGGCGGGCAGCAACCTCGGGAGTCTCGCCCGGCTCCAAATGGCCACCAGGCAGGGAATAAAGACCATCATCGTAAGCGGCCAAAAGAATTTTGTCACGGGCGGGATTGAGAATCAACACCTTACAAGACACTTCAAAAAGTGGATAGTTTTTTTTATTGTCTGTGCGTGCTGGACGCTGGGTAGCTGCTGTCATAAAACAATGTTGCGGGGCCAGGGGTCGAACCTGGCCTGGGAGATTATGAGCCTCCCGTGCACCGTACACTACCCCGCGATGGTGTTTAATTTTTAAGATCTGATCAAGAAGTACTTGCATTATACCACAATTTGTGGTAAAATACAAGCGAATTTGCGAGAGCTTTAAAATTTATGATGGCGAGGTAGCTTAGTGGTTAAAGCGAGGGATTCATAAACCCTAGACCGTGGGTTCAACTCCCACCCTCGCTACGGCGAATTGTATCACCAGTAGCTTTTTTGTGAGTACATTGTACTCACAGCGTACTCACATTGTACTCACAAAAAGATTGATCGGGTGCGGCAATCACCCCAAGATCTTTAATCTGCAAAAAGGAGGTGACACCAGATGTGGTGGCTATGGCTTATCGTGGCGTATTTGTTGCTGCGTACCATCGGCTTGGGTGCCTGGAGTCTCTGGCGTTGGCCGCGACGGCGTTTGTGGCGGCGCTGGTGGTGGCGGCTGGTCAATATCCAACTAGGCTTGACGATTTTGCTGGCGGTGATTATCACTGGCAGCTATCAGTCGATCCTGGAAGTTGGGGTTGTTTGGCATTGGCTAGTTTACGGTATTTTTGCCGGTGTCGGTGTGTTTTTAGTCGCTCGTGGGTGGATGTATGGCTAAGGATCAGTTGGAGGCTCTGCCTAAAAGCAGAGCCTTTTTTGCCAATGGTAGTTTTTGGCTACAAACAGACTCGCATTTGACAATGACTCTCAAATTGAAAAGCTAGCTGGTTAATGTATCTGATCTAAGTGTTTGGCGATACTTAACTGAATCAAACGCAGCATCAAAGCCACAAAATCACTTGAGTCGCCTCGCTGATTGCATTGATTGATGACAGTGTAATATTCATTTTGATGCTCCTTGATGATCGATTCAATGGGCAACGTGGCAAAAAACGGCTGCCAGTGCATCAGCATTAGACTCTGCCAAGCCCGGGCAACGCGTCCATTGCCATCACTAAATGGATGAATAAAGACAAATTCATAGTGGAAGACACTGGAGGCGATCAATGAGTGGACCTGAGTGCGCGTTTGCGCTAGCCACGAAAATAAGTCATTCATGAGTGAGGGGACAAGTTTGGCCGGTGGTGCCATAAAAATCAATTGTTGACCGCGATAAACGCCTTCACCGTGATCGCGATAACGTCCGGCATCAGCAAGTAAATCAGTCGTCATGATTTGGTGCAGGCGACGCAAATCTGTCTCTTGGTAAGCATCGAGAGTGGACAATATTTCGTAAGCGGCTAAGGCATTTTGCAATTCACGTTCACTGGCTTGAGTGGCTAGTGGTCCATCCTGAGCTAGTAAAGTTTGAGCTTGGGCTAGAGTCAGGGGATTGCCCTCGATCGCCAGTGATGAGTGGACAGCAGTGACAATATTTTCTCGCCGCAAATGTAAATTTGATGGTGAAGGACTCGCAATCTGTAGCTCGCCCAATTGTTGACTGATTTGCGCCACCAGGGCGACGATTTCATCAGTAAGAGTATATGGCGGCTGATACATACATCCTTTTTGTCAATCCACTAATAACTGCCTGTATTATACCATAA
>JAFRKQ010000025.1 GCA_017431625.1 bacterium
CAATTTCCTAGGAGGCACCGAACCGAGAACCCGTGGTACTTGTAGCTGCCGCTGCCCGCGGGGTCGGTAGCAGAGGAATCCACGTTCATGCCCCTGGCGTTCGTGGCAGAAGAGACGGTAGAGGACCACCAGTAGGAGTTAGAACCTTGGTAGACCAACGTCGTACCATAGCCGTGCCCGGCGATAGAGCTCTTATTAGTCGCATTCCATGGAGCCGGTACATAACTTACATTCGTACTGCTGGTATTACCACTCTCAGCTACCCGGAAAAATGGCACTGATGCCCCCACCGCGGTATTGAGTGCACCCCACTCGCCACCATTACCCGTGGGCACATGCCAGCCCAAGGGGCAGATGTCATGAGTAGCCAACCTTTGTTGGTAAGACGCATCGTCACCAGCATAAGTGTGCGCTTGATAAACTGTGTCTGTAGCACTAGTGTCAGTACTGTAATAACGAGCAGTGGCATTGTTCATTGCCGCTTCCCAGTTGTACAAGTAGCCATCATAAGCACTGCCGATCGAAGCACGGCAATAGCCTTGATAAGCGTGTTCACCATAAGTACCGACAATGCCTGTAGTACCGCTGCTTTGGACACTAGTAGGGAAATTGGTGTTATTACAGTTGCCAAACGCCAGATTTTGGGCGAACCAACATTGACTGTAAGAATTACCGCTAATTTCGCTCGTGTAACGCCGGACAGCGTAGATCTTGCCATCACGCTCATCCATCAGACAAGCAGTCTGACCAATCGTGCTTACAGTAGTAGGAGTCAGAGCTTGACATTGTTCTTGTGTAAACTCTTGCAAAAAGCCAGTGGCCGAGGGACAAATGTCTTCGCTAGCCGTCACCTGCGGAGCAACACAGGCTTTTTCGTTATCTGAATAGCGCTGTGAGCCAGTACATTCATTAAAAACGCACGAGTGAGTGTCACTGTGATATTGATAGCCCAGCTTGCAATTGCACTGATAGGTGTAGGTGTAGCCGTCTTCAAGCTCGCTGCGCACTGCCGAGATCGTACCATTGCTGCAATCAACGTCCTTGGAACTACATTCGCTGGCTGTCTCATCTTCATAGCATTTGACGTACTTACCTGCAATATACTTACCGTCAGGGCAGGTAAAATTGCTGGTTTGCATGTATTCATTGTCGGCTGTCTTGACAAAAGAATACATCCCGAGATTGAAGACCCGGCCATTGGGCATATCTTCCAGCCGCATGGTTTTGGTGCCCGTAGCGGCGGCCATGGCGGGCTGTACTGACCAAAAGCTACTGGTGAGCGCCAGCAGTGCCAAAAGTAAACTACTAGCAATCAGATTTGGACAATCTTCCAGACTAAGAAAGTTATTGCCCCCCCCCAATTTAAACCTATAGTACCTCATATTTTAATACCTTTCCTAGATCGTTTCTTACCTTGCCAGGCTGCTAGGTGCTCACTCTGGCGACCATTATCTTAGCACAGATAGGCGAGAGTTGTCAAGGGGGGAAATAGTGAGATGGAAGACTAATCATCTATCTTGTTGCTTTTGAGCGCGTTGGAGAGCATCAAGAATTATCCTTTCCAAATATTCTGGTTTGGACAAATCGCCGGCATCAGTAAAAACAGCATTGTAGGCAACCAAGGCTGTGCGTACATAAGCAGCATTCTTTTCCAACAGATCCCGATCGAGGGAAAAACCATGGGTTTGCGCATACTGGCAGCAAAAGATAATTGTGGTACGTGTATTGCCTTCACGAAAACAATGTGTTTTCCAAATCATCGCCATGGCATGAGAGAATTCTTTAGAGAGTTGTACCAAATCTTCATGAGCTTTGACTTGTGACAGTCTGTGTAAAGCCGCTCGCAAATCAGCACGCAAAAAGACAACAGATGAATATTCCACTGACAAACCACCCAGAACCTCTTCCGGCTTTTCTATATTAATACGCCGCATTTGTCCTGCCCATGGATATATATCTTGAAATATATATTTGTGTATCGCTAAATAATGGATATCGTCAAAATTGCCAGGTAGCGGTCTGACAATGAGCTCACGCAAACGCAAACTAACATAATTGGCCTCTACTTCTTCAAGCACATCGAGGTCATGAATATTAAATCTATTGATCAACACCGACGAGTTGGGATATAAGTAAGGATCGCTAAACATTAGCGGCTTTCAGGCGATACTTTCTATCCAAGTATCTCTTCAAATCAGCCGTCGTCGCTTGACCTTTTTTCTCCAGCTCGATGTATTTTTTAAAATCAGCACTAGGTTCCAAGCCATCCACCTTTACCAGTCCGAGAGCATAATCCCAAGCTTGAGCACGAGTCGTAGTTTCTTTTCTTTTCATATTATTTATTATATCACTATTGTCAACCTGCGGGCAATTTCACAATAGGTATTACTTTTGGCGAGCGCGGGTGAGTGAGTGGGCATAGTTACCAAGGGCCTGCTGTAGATCGTGACCAACTGCTGACCAATCACTGGCCAAAGCCTTAGTATCGGCCTCACGATCACTGGCTAGCGAGGGCAAGGTCACTTGAGGGAAGAGATTGCCGATACTGGCCCACCCATTAGCAAAAGACGGGGTGGCGAGTGTATTGATGGTAGCAGCATTATTGAATAACATAAGCAGATTATAACATGAGCGGGTGTTTTTGTCAATAATATGTCATATGATCAACGCTAGTGGACGAAATTTCACCAAATGAAGAGCTTGATAGTGGCCAATTTTCACCAAATGAAGACATTGGCGGTGGTGATTTTTCACCAAATGCGGCCTACCACGAGCCACCAACCCCGCCACCGCCACCACCACCACTGAAGCCACCACCAGAGCTACCAGTGCCACTACTACTAGGGCTCGAGGTCATGGCTGATTTGGCACTCGAGACAGTGTTATTCATAAAGTGAGAAAAATGAACGACATCGAAGGCCGTGGGTGAGGAATACCACTCCGGCGGCTCCAAGGCGATATCACGGAATTGACGGACCCAAGTGTCAGACACCCCCAAAGCGAAAGTAAAGGGCAAAATATTATAAAAATAGCTGGGATTGTCTTTGACTAGAGCCTCGAGTTTGTTTTTTTCGGCCGTCGCCAAAAAGCGGCGAAAACCCCGGACTTGCCCGATAAGCTGGGTACCCAAAGGCGAGGGCTTGCCCATCAACACCGCGGTCACCACCATCACCCCCACGCCCAAAAGACAGCCAAGCCCCAGCGCCAAAGATACAGGCTCGGCCACGAGCAGCGATCCCACCTCGATCAGCCACAAAGCTACCAAGCCGATACCAAGACAACTGACCACGGCGGCCACCATTTTGGGTGCTTGGTTGGCCGCGATACTGATGGCCATAATCACAAAAACAATCATGGCAAAAATCACTGACTCTAGCGTCTGATAATTTTGCCACATAGGCACGACAAAAGCCAGCAAGAGCCCGCCGCCGGCCAAAAGCAGCGCCAGCCAGCGGTATTTTTGTGTGCTTTGTTCCCACCAAGACTGGACTTTGGGGTCATGATTGATCATCGTCGTGACCCGATTGAGAGTCTGGTAAAATTTGTCCTGCAAATCACTAGCCTTGGTCTCGCGGCGGCCACCAGCAAAAAGCCCGTCCATAAAAAGCTTTTCGGCGGGATTGTCACCATCATAGTCCTTGAGTTTTTCCAGACGAAAGGACCGGCGACCGCGCTCTCCTGTATCAATAATTTTCAGGTAACCACGATCAGCTAAATAAACCAAAAGCGAGACCTTGGCATCAGTAGTCAAACCGCCATGATAGACCACCCCGACTTCGGCAGAATTGAGTCCTGCGGGCGGATAGAATTCCACCGTCTCGACCACTGGCTCATCGCGACCGTGTTCATGCCACCACCACACACAGACTCCCGCGCCAGCCAAAATCGCCAGCATCACCACCAACAAAGGTGTATTCAAACCAAAGCCAGCACCAACAAAATAACCATCAGGTAGAGTCAGACGCATGGTCACGGCTTCGCCAGGAGCGAGGGCATCAATGACGTGGCCCGTGATCGTGCGCCCCACCACCTGATAGACCACCCGATCATTATAGCCACGTCCATACTGGCCCACGCTAAACCCAAGACTACTGGCATCAAAATCTTTTGGCAGCGTCACACTAAATGACGCCTCACTGATAGGCACATCCCAGCCTGTGCCCACCAAATTATAATAGACTTCGTCAGCGTCTTTGAGTGGATCGACCCCGGGATTATAAGTGTAATCAATGACGAATGTTTGTTTACCAGTCAAATAACGATCAGCATCACCCAATTTGATTGTCAACTCATCACCGCTGCGATTGATTTGGTAAGTCGTGTCGGCCACAATATCACTGTAGCGGACGCGTCGGCGATGACTACTGCCATCAAGTCTAGCAATCTGCTCTGCCAAACTCAATGACCGATAAATGCCGTGGCGGGGTTGATCAAAATCAACAGCGATCTTTTCTTGAACGCGAAAAGTGTTATTTTCTTGAATGTCGATTTCTATGTCGAAGTTGTCAATTTGATAGCCACCCAGTGATTGCGCCCGCAATCGTCCTGGAGATAAAAACAAAACAGCAACTATTAATAATCGACACCAACGTTTGATCATAATCTCTAGCTAAAATTCACCTTCACGTTTTCTCGCTCGCTGGCAGCCGCTTCAAACATCTTCTCTTCCTTAAAACCAAACATGCCCGCAATCAAATTGGTAGGAAAGACCAAAATTTGATCATTGTATTGACGTACCGTACCGTTGTAATACTTGCGACTATTGGCAATATCATCTTCCAGTTTGCCTAAATCAGCTTGCAATTGCAAAAAGCTAGCATTAGCCTTGAGATCGGGATAATTTTCTGCTACGGCCACAATTTTAGTGATTGCTTGCCCAAGTTTTTGGTTGAGCTCAATTTTTTGCTCTGGAGAAAGATCATCATAGCTACCGGTTCGCAGTTTAGTGAGTTCGCCTAAAGTCTCTTGTTCGTGCTTAGTGTAGCCCTTGACAGTTTCCACCAAATTAGGCACCAAGTCCCAACGCTTCTTGAGATAAACGTCCATAGTGGCAAAGCCCTCACGCACCAAATTGCGCTTTTTGACCAGACCATTGTAAGTACCAGCCAGCCACGCTCCCAAGGCTAGCACCACCACCAAAATTATTATCCCCACTGACATATGACCTTTCGTTTTAATTGCTGGTGATTGTATCACACTCATACACACTCGTCAAGCAGCAATTTTGGCCGATATACCAAAACCGCTCTCAAGTACGAGAGCGGTCTGTCTTTCTTAATATTAAAGGTGTTTAGTCATCGCTGCCACCGCGAGCGCGCCAGTCACCGCGTTCTTCAATGATCTTGGCGGTAATCGCTGCTGGCACTTCATCATAGTGCGAGGGGATCATGACGCTGGTCGCCCGACCTTGAGTCATACCCCGCAGCGCCGTCACGTAACCTTGCATTTGCGACAAAGGCACCGTGGCCTTGATGATCGTGACACTGCCACGTGAGGTGGTACCTTGGATTTGCGCTCGGCGCGAGCCAAGATCACCAATGACGTCACCCATAAATTCCTCGGGCGTGGTCACCTCCACATCCATGATTGGTTCAATCAAGCACATGTCAGCATCCTTGACCGCTTGGCGCATACCCAGACTACCAGCCATCTTAAAGGCCAGCTCACTGGAGTCAACTTCATGATAAGAGCCATCATACAAAGTCACCTTCAGATCCACCATCGGATAGCCCGCCAAGAAACCGCGATCACAGGCCTCTTGCACCCCTTTATTGGTCGGTTCGATAAATTCTTTCGGCACCCGACCACCAGTGATCTCACTGACAAATTCATAACCAGTGCCGCGATCCTTGGGCTCAATGCGCAAAAGCACATGGCCATACTGACCATGACCACCGGTTTGTTTGATGTATTTACCCTCACCCTTAGAGGCCTTGCGGATGGTCTCGCGGTAAGCCACCTGTGGATCACCAACATTGGCCTCCACGTGGAATTCACGTTTGAGCCGATCTACCAAGATTTCTAGGTGCAACTCGCCCATACCGCCGATGACTGTTTGGCCCGTTTCTTTATTGACTTCCACCGTATAAGTCGGATCTTCTTCCAGTAGTTTGGCAATAGCCAGGCCCATCTTCTCTTGGTCAGACTTGGTCTTGGGCTCGATAGCCAGCGACAGCACTGGGTCAGCAAAAGTGATACCTTCCAAGATAATTGGGGCTGACTCATCAGACAAAGTGTCACCGGTTTTGGTGTCCTTGAGGCCAACAATAGCGACGATCTCACCAGCTCTGGCCTCGTCAATCTCCTCACGCTGATTGGCATGCATCAGCAAGAGCCGACCCACACGCTCTTTTTGCCCGCGAGTCGAGTTGTAAACATAGCTACCAGATTTGAGCACACCCGAATAAATCCGGAAATAAGTCAAGCGACCCACGTGCGGATCGGTCTGGATTTTGAACGCCAGACCGCAGAATTTCTCCTCCGGGTTGAGTTGACGCTCCTCCGGCTCGTCAGTCTTGGGATTGGTACCAGAAACAGTCTTGATGTCTGCCGGGGCAGGCAAATACTCCACTACCCCATCAAGCAACAAATGAATACCGGTATTGCGCAACGATGAGCCGGCAAAAATTGGCACCAATTTGTAGGCAATGACCGCTTGGCGCAAAGCCGCTTTGAGTTCATTGACACTCAACTCCTCACCATTGAGATATTTTTCCATCAAAGTGTCATCAGTCTCGGCAATCATCTCCACGAGATTTTGTCGCATCTGAGCCAATTTGTCTTTGAGCTCTTCAGGTACTGGAATTTCCTTGGGATCATGCTTGGCGTCGTGATCAAACTCCCAAGCCTTTTGCTCAAGCACTTGGATCAGACCGCGAAAATTGTTTTCCGCCCCAATGGGTAAAACCATCGGTGCAGGCTTGACACCAAATTTTTCCTTGATATCCTCAATGGTAGCAAAATAGTCAGCCCCGAGCTTGTCCATTTTATTGACAAAACAAATCCGAGGAACATTGTATTTATCTGCCTGGCGCCAGACAGTCTCAGACTGCGACTGGACACCTTCCGAAGCATCCAGCACAGTAATCCCGCCATCGAGCACCCGCAAGGAACGCTCCACCTCAGCCGTAAAGTCAACGTGGCCGGGTGTATCAATGATATTAAACCGATAGCTCTCCTTGGGCAAATTGGATTCAAAATAAGGGGTCCAGAATGTCGTGGTGGCTGCCGAGACAATGGTAATACCCCGCTCTTGTTCTTGCTCCATCCAGTCCATTGTCGCCGCACCATCATGCACCTCACCGATTTTGTAAGTGCGGCCGGTGTAAAAAAGAATCCGTTCCGAAGTGGTCGTCTTGCCCGCATCAATATGAGCGATAATCCCGATATTGCGAATCCGATCAAGCGGTAAATGCTGGTTATTCTTCGTTGCTGTTTGTGCCATATACTATTTTCCTCAAATAAACAAATATCCCTATGTATCAATACAATCTCACCATCTAAAGTGAGCAAAAGCCCGGTTGGCTTCAGCCGCTTTATGCACTGTTTCTTTATGAGCGACCGCGCCGCCAGTATTATTGATAGCGTCCAGCATCTCCGCCACCAATTTTTCCTCAAAAGACTGATATTGTTTATTGGGGCGTTTATTGGCTTCTTCCACGAGCCAGCGCAAAGCCAGGGCAAAACCACGATTGGGGCGCACCGGCATTGGCACCTGATAAGCAGCACCACCCACCCGGCGAGAACGCACTTCCATCTCGGGGGTGATATTGGCAATGGCTTCCTCAAAAGCCTCTAGGGGCTTTTTCTTGGTGGCTGTCGCCAGCTTGTCGAGTGAATTATAGACGATTTTTTGGGCGACGACCTTTTTGCCATCCACCATCACATAATTGATAAACTTGGCGATCCGCTCACTATTGTATTTACTTTCCGGTTTAACTCGGCGTATTGGGGCTCTTTTAGCTCTCATAATGACTTTCTTCTCCTCGCTCGCGCAAGAATACTACCCTATGACTTTATTTATTATCCTTTGGACGCTTGGCGCCATACTTGCTGCGAGAGGTGTGACGATTTTCCACCCCAGCACAGTCAAATTTACCACGGACAATATGATATTTGACACCTGGCAAATCTTTGACCCGGCCACCGCGTACCAAAACAATACTGTGTTCAGATAAATTGTGACCTTCGCCCTGGATATAAGCGGTCACTTCCACTTTATTTGACAAGCGGACACGCGCCACTTTACGCAAAGCTGAGTTTGGTTTTTTGGGTGTCATCGTCTTGACAAGAGTACAAACACCACGCTTTTGGGGATTGGTGGTCGCCACCTGTTTGGAAATCAAATTATTATAGCTCTTGCGCAAAGCCGTACCTTTGATACGTTTGGCTTTATCTTTGCGGCCTTTTCTGACTAATTGGTTGATTGTTGGCATATATGTCTTAAATCCCTTACTTGCTTAAACCGAGTGCTTTGATGAGTTTTTTATAGCGCCCTTCATCCATGCGCTTCAAGAAATTGAGCAACCGCCGTCTCTTGGCCACTTGCTTGAGCAAGCCCAAACGCGAATGATCATCTTTTTTGTGTGATTGCAAGTGAGCCGTCAACTGTTCGATCGAGGCAGTCAAAAGCGCCACCTGAACTTCTGGCGAACCAGTGTCATTCTCATCTTGACGAAATTTCTTAATAATTTCCAATTTGGCGTCTGTTGTCAATGCCATTGGTATCCTTTCTGCGCTTGAGCGCTTCCATGCCCGGTCTGCTGCAGTTTTCACCGCGACAAACTAGTAACCATTTTTATAGAGTGGCTTATTATAACACACATATGCCTTTTTGTCAAGAGGCAATTGCGGCGGCCACTGATTCTTCCAGTTGCGCTTCCGCCGAGGCCACTTCTGCCTCACTGGTGGCCTCCAAAATCGCATGTACCAGGTCGGCCAAAAAATTGGCTGATATCGTCGCGATTTCTTCTGAAGGTGACACCAGACCTTCGGAAATGACAATCTCCGTTTTGGCCGCTTGAGTATTGCTCGTCGCCGCCGGCGAGGTTTGACTGATAAGTGAGACATCAAAGATCAGTTTTGACCATTGAGGGACAAAAAGACTGGCGATAGCAAATGTGGAAGAGATAAAAATACAGCCGCAAGCCACCAACTTAATCACCAGATTTCTCACGGTATGATCGGCTATTGGTGGCGACTGACTACCCTTTTCTTCTCGCTTTGACATACCAATATTATACCGCAAATTGCCATGACGTCAACTTTTCCACGAGGGTTGACGCAGATTGCCATCAATTGGCTCGCAAGTACTAGACTGATTGAGGGCCGTGCGATATTGATTCTGTTTGATGCGCAAAATATCAAGACAATTTTCGATTTCACGGCGTTTGTGACGCAAAAATGATGCCCTCTTATCAAGTAATTTTAGCCTTTGATCAATAGTGCGATTGCCACTTTGACACAATTGAAAATACTCACGAATTTGTTCAATCGGCATTTCGCACTCGCGCAAAATCAGGAGAGTTTTGATCCACTTAAGATCACTACTGCTAAAAAGCATACGGCCATTGGTTTTTTTGCGCATTTGCGGGATCAGCCCGATCTGGCAATAATATTTGAGTGTGTCATAACTCATACCCGTTTGCAGACACACTTGGGCTGAAGAATATGTAGACGTCGGTTTTGTTTTACTTGATGCCATAGTCATAATTTTCTTTAATGTAGTGTATTATACTACAATTTTGTTAAAAAAATAGATCAAAATAGAGCAATTGCGGGTTGGTCACGATTGCCTGTCAAAACGCCAGAATCTGTGGTACAATACCAATATCTGTAACAAACAAGTGGGAAGGTAGTAGATGAAAGTCACGGTTATTGGTACGGGTTTTGTTGGGGTAACGACGTCGGCGGTGTACGCCAAGCAAAAACATACAGTTGTGGGCCTGGATGTTGATGAGCAAAAAATCAACAGTCTCAATGCTGGTAAGGTGCCTTTTTTTGAGCCCAAACTACAGGAACTAGTCCAAAGTGGACTCAAAAGCAAAAAACTGAGTTTTACCACCTCTTATCAAGAGGCCGTGACTGATAGCGATGTGGTGATGATCGCAGTGGGTACACCATCACGACCAGATGGTTCGATCAATCTTGATTACGTCAAGGAAAGCGCCAAGCAAGCTGCCCCTTACCTCAAGGACGACGCGGTATTGGTGATCAAATCTACAGTTTTGCCTGGTACTTTGGAGCAAATCAAGCCCATCGTCAAAAATATTACCGACAAAAAAATTCATTATGCCAGTTTGCCAGAGTTTCTCAAGGAAGGGACGGCTGTTGATGACACTTTATATCCTGATCGGATCGCTATTGGTGTTGAGGATGATTTTGCTTGGGAGGTCCTTTCTAAGTTACACGCCGCTTTCAAAGCACCGCTAGTGCGCGTCCGCCCCGCATCTGCCCAACTGGCCAAGTACGCTAGTAATGATTACCTTGCTTTGCGGATTGTCTATGCCAATGTCTTGGCCGATGTTTGCGAGCAGGCGGGGGCTGATGTGGATGAGGTCCTAGAAATTATGGGTCATGAAAAGCGAATTGGCAGTCATTATTGGTATCCTGGTCTTGGTTATGGCGGTTCTTGCTTCCCCAAAGACGTCAAAGCCTTGGCCGCTTTTGTCGATGAGTTTGAGTCACCAGAGCGCAATTTATTCCGTTTTATCAACAAACTTAATGTCATGCGTCCGGCTGATGTCGTCGAAAAACTTACTCAAGTTGCCGGCAAGCTCAAAGGCAAAAAGGTAGCTGTCCTTGGTCTAGCCTTCAAACCCAATACTGATGATCAGCGTGAAGCACCAGCGCTTTTCTTAATTCCTCAACTTTTGGAAAAGGGAGCCAAAGTCGTGAGTTATGATCCTATGGTTAAAAAAATTGCCAGTGAACAGATTGCAACTCACAAGCATTATGAACAAGTGCGCTCTATCAAGCAGGCGATTACTGACGCTGATATCATTGTTGCTTTGATCGAATGGCCAGAAATCACTGACTACAAATTCAAAAATAACACCGATAAGAAGGTAATTTTCTTGGACGCTCGCAATCAGTTTGATCAGCAGACAATTGCCAAAGCTGGCTATGAATATTTGGGCATTGGCCGCCAAAGGCTGGAAACAAGTAATTAGAGAGGCATATGCGGACAATTTTGATCACTGGTGGCACTGGCTTTGTTGGTCATTACCTGACAGCTTACTTGCGGCAAAAAGAGCCGACAGTGCGGCTAATACTTACCAGTCAAGCTCCAGAGACAAGTACTGATAGTCAGATCACAATTGAGATGGTTGACCTCACCAAAAGTCAAGCAGTTGATGACTTAATCAAAAAATATCAGCCAGAACAGATTTATCACTTGGCCTCTATCGCCCACGTGGCGAGTGGTTTTAGCGACCCGAGAGGCCTGTTGCAAAACAATTTTACTCTGACACTCAATTTACTGGAGGCAGTCCGCCAATTTTCGCCCACCACGCGGATTCTTCTGGTGAGTAGTGCCGATCTATATGATCATGATGATCCTGCTCCCATTGACGAAAAAAGATTGGTGCGTCCATTAAATCCTTATGCTGTTTCCAAAGCCACTCAGGACATGCTGGGCCAAGCATATGCCGCTAGCTTTGGTCTACCAATCATTATCGTGCGTCCCTTCAATCACATTGGCCCGGGTCAACGGCGTGGTTTTGTGGTGGCCGATTTTGCCTCCAAACTAGCTGGCGCCGAGCTTGATGCCAGCAAACGTCGCATTAGCGTCGGTAATCTCGAGGCCGAGCGTGATTTCACCGATGTTCGTGACATGGTGTCTGCTTATTATTTATTGATGAATCAAGGTAAAATTGGTGAAATTTACAATGCTGGCTCCGGTCGGGCCGTCAAAATTAGCGATTTGCTCCAACAAATGATTGCTCTTGTCAATGTCCCCATTGAAGTGGTGATCGATCAGGAAAAATTCCGCCCTGTAGATTACCCTCAAGTGCTTGCCAATGCCAGTAAACTCCAATCGTTGGGCTGGCGGCCACAAATACCCTTAGCGCAAACACTCGCCGAAATTATTGATTATTGGCGTGGACAATTACAACAAGAAAAGCAAAAGGAAGAAATATGACAAAAAAAGCCCTTATCACCGGCGTAACTGGTCAGGATGGTTCTTATTTGGCCCAGTTACTTCTAGAAAAAAAATATCAAGTCTATGGACTCGTGCGCCGCACTAGCTCGCCTACCACCGAGCGCATTGCCAAAATCATTGATGAACCCAATTTTCATTTGGTACCAGGTGACATTACTGATACCGTGTCGCTCATGACCGCCGTGCGCGACATTCAGCCTGATGAGGTTTATAATCTGGCCTCTCATTCATTTGTTCATGCCAGCTGGGACGAGCCGATCGCCTCGGGTGAATATACAGCCATGTCGGTATCCAAAATCCTCGATGCTGTCCGCCTTTTCCAGCCAAAAGCCCATTTTTATCAGGCCTCGTCTTCGGAGATGTTTGGCAAAGTCCGCGAAATTCCCCAGACCGAAACCACGCCTTTTTATCCTCGCTCTCCTTATGGGGTAGCCAAGGCTTTTGGTCACTTCCTGACGGTCAATTATCGCGAGTCATACGATATGTTTGCTTGTTCGGGTATTCTTTTCAATCACGAGTCACCTCGGCGCGGTCTCGAGTTTGTCACCCGCAAGATTGCCCATCAAGTCGCCCAAGTCAAACTTGGCCAGCGTGACTTTGTGGAGCTAGGCAACCTCGATGCCAAACGCGACTGGGGTTATTCCAAGGATTATGTCCAGGCGATGTGGTTGATGCTCCAACAAGAAAAACCCGATGACTACGTGATTGCCACCGGTGAAACTCACACAGTGCGTGAGTTTTTGGAGCTAGCCTTCCAGACTGTGGGCATTAAAAACTGGCGCGATCACTTCAAACACAATCCCGAATTTGACCGGCCTGCCGAGGTCGATTTACTGATCGGTGATCCCACAAAAGCCAAAAAGCAATTGGGCTGGCAGCCCACAGTCACCTTTGAGCAATTGGTCAAACTCATGGTCGAGGCTGAGCTGGCGATCCTCAAGGGCGAGGCCAAGATTTGTGACTTCTGATCACCTCTGGAGATTGCCTCTTGACAAAAAGCCTATAATGTGATATAATAGAGACATGTAATATGAAGAAAAAAGTAGTTATTATCATTCCGACCTACAATGAAAAGGCCAATATTCAGCTGATTGTGCCGCGGATTTTTGCCGCTGTCGCTGGGGCCAAAAACTATGACATCCACGTGCTCGTAGTCGATGACACCTCGCCAGACAAAACCTATGAGGTGGTCAAAACCATGATGAAGGATAATAACAAACTGCATTTGTTGGTCAATCCGCAAAAATCTGGCTTGGGCGGGGCATACCTCAAGGGCATGAACTATGCTTTTGGCCAGCTGAAAGCTGATTATATCTTTGAGTTTGATGCTGATGGTTCTCATGACCCGAGTCGGCTGCCCTACTTCCTGGCAAAAATTGGCGACGGCTATGACTTTGTCATTGGCGGACGCTACAAAGATGGTGGCAGCATTGATCCTGCTTGGCCGCTTATCCGCAAATTTTACTCAGTCGTGGGCAATTTGGTCATTATGCTTGTCCTCACGGATTTTCGCATTCGTGACTGGACTAGCGGCTATCGGGCCATTTCACGCTCGGTCTATGAGGCGGTGGTACCAGAAATGACCGGTGAGCGTTTTTCTGGCTATACCTGGCAAATTGGCTTTTTGCATAAGGCCGTGCGTCACCACTTCCGGATTTGTGAGGTGCCGATCCACTTTGTTGATCGCAAAATTGGTCAGTCCAAGCTCGGGAGTGAATACATCAAAAACACCCTGCTTTACATCTTTAAGGCGCGTTTTGAGGAAATTATTAACTCACGGATTTTCAAGTTTGTAGTGACCGGTGGCAGCTGCACCCTCATCCAATTAATCAGTTTTTACTTGTTGCGTCACACTTTTTTTGCCAGCGATCAGTGGCTGCAACTGGCCAATTTCCTCTCAATAGAATTAGCCATTATCTGCAATTTTGCCATTAGCAATGCCTGGACTTTTGGCGATCGCTGTCTAGCTCCCCACCAAATCATGCCGCAATTTGTCAAATTCAATTTTGGTTCGGTGTTTTCGATCCTCATTCAGCTACTCGTGATGACTCTGGGACAAAAATTCTGGGGTTTGGGGCCGCTAATCACTATTTTTATTCCTATCAGCAAAGAAAACCTCTATCAATTGCTAGGCATTTTGATCGGCATGTTTATTAATTTCTTTATTTATAGTCGTTTTATCTGGAAACAAAAACCCACTTCATGATCACTAACTGGAAGCAATACTATCGTCACTGGCAACAGGCGGCCAAAAATTGGTGGCAAGAGTATCCTGTGAGTGTCATTATCGTGGGGTTTTGTTTGTTGGCAGGCTCATTTTTGCGTTTATATCGTTTGCCACAAACGCTTATGTTTATGGGCGATCAAGGACGTGACGCCCTAATCGTTGCTGATATTTTTCGCCAACGTGACTTGGTCTTTATCGGTCCCGTGACGAGTGTGGGCAATATGTATCTTGGGCCTTTTTATTATTACTTCATGCTGCCCTGGCTGATGATAAGCTACCCAAGCCCGATTGGTCCGGTTTATGCCGTGGCCTTGGTCAATATCATTACTCTGGGGCTCGTGTACTTTTGGGGTCGCCAGCTTGTAGGCGAAAAAGCGTCGCTGCTAGCCACCGTGTTGATGACCTTTTCGGCTCTGGCTATCAATTACTCTCGTTTTAGCTGGAATCCCAATTTGTCAATCTTTTTTTCGCTCCTGATGCTCTATGCTCTCTGGCGGGCTCTCAGTCTCTCACCCAAAAATTGGCTCCTGGTGGGGCTAGCGGCCGGATTATTAATCCAGCTACATTATGTTAATTTGATTATGGTCGCTGTAGCAGGCTTAGCTTGGCTGTGGCAAATATTTGTTCACTATCGGCAAAAAAACTGGTTTGTTCGCACTCATTTTTGGCGTTATTCGTGGCTAGCCTGTGGTATTTTTGTACTCACCACTATTCCTTTGATCCTTTTTGATTGGCGCCATGGTTGGCTCAATTTAAGTGCTTTGGGGGGAATTTTTACTCAAGAATCCAGCTTTGCCGATCGTAATATTTTTATGAGTGTTTTTACTGGTGTACGCGGTATTTTTGGTAGAATTGCGCACATTTTTACAACACTCGCTTTACCTAATTTAGAGCCGCTTTTGCGTGCCACAACTATCAACATTTACTGGCTGCGAGTAAGTATTGGTGTGGCGGTGATGATAGCATTTGGCGCTTTGCTGATCAAACACACACGCCTGGCCTGCAGTCAGCCAGCCAACAAAAATATTGACCGTCAGCACTGGCTCTCCTGGTGGCTTTTGGCCGGCACGGCCATTATCTCCGTGATCGCTTTGGCCTTTTATCGCCACTCGATTTTTGATCACTATTTACTTTATTTTTTACCAATATTGTTTTTCATGATCAGTGTTTTGGTCACCCAGGGTACCCGCAGCTGGCAATACCTTGCTGTGAGCGTGCTTTTAGTGACTTTTGGCCTTGGTAATTATCAGCCTGACATCTGGAAATCTCAAGATAATAATCTGGCGAACCAATCAATGCTAGCCAAGATGATTGCCACCGATCTGCCCGCTGGCAACACTTATAATTTGGTCTTGCTGGATGACAGTCATGATTATTATGGCTCCAATTATCGCTATTGGCTCTCAACACTACGCCCCCAGCTGCTGCCACCCGAGCTTAACGCACAAGCCCAACACCTATTTATTATTGATGCTACGGGTGGCGCCGATCTCGCCACTAGTGATGTGTATGAAATCAAAACCTTCCCCGCTGCCAGCAGTAGTAGTCGACTCCAGCTGTCAAATCGTCCCGAAGTAGTTTATCATTGGAAAAACCTTTATGAGCAATAATCACGACCGTATCTATTTATCAGTGATCATTCCGGCCTACAATGAATTGGCCAATATTTCCAAAGGAGTTTTGGGGCGACTAGCGAAATATTTGGACGCACAGGATTATTCTTATGAAGTCATTTTTGCCGACGATGGCAGCACTGATGGCAGTCGCCAATTACTAGAAAAATTTTGTGCCGACCACCCATGTTTTCGCGTCCTCGCCCTCGAACATGCTGGCAAGGGTCCCACGGTGGCCTCCGGCATGCTCGCGGCTCGCGGCCAGTGGCGACTTTTTACTGATTTTGATCAATCCACCCCTTTGAGTGAAATTGAAAAACTCTTGCCATCTACCGTCGATCACCAGATTGTCATTGGTTCGAGAGCGGCTCAAGGGGCCAAACGCGAAAAAGAACCCTTGCACCGACATATAATGGGTGTGGGCTTTAATATTCTCACCCAATTGATTATCCTACCCGGCGTTCAAGATTCGCAGTGTGGTTTCAAGCTTTTTTCGGCCAAAGCAACTCGTCTACTTTTCCCCCAACTGTATATTTATGCTCGTGGTTCAAAAGTCAAAGACGCTTTCACCGGTGCTTTTGATGTTGAGTTGCTTTTTTTGGCTCGACGCAATGGTATTGCCATCGCCGAAATTCCCGTCCTGTGGCAACATCGCCCCACCAAACGAGTGGCGCCAATTAAAGACTCTGCGCGCATGCTGCGCGATATTATTCGGATCCGTCTAGCTTGTTGGCGCGGTCGTTATCCATTGACGCATGAAAAATAAACTCTTACTCACTAGTTTTTTGCTTTTACTCGCGCTCTGGTCGTGTTGGTCGTGGATTTTGGTCAATCCCAATTTACTTTTCACCAGCTGGGCACCTTACGTTAGCTGGCAAACCTGGTGGCAAGAAACCTTTTACCAGCAGCGGCCGCTCGTGACTGCCATGTATCTGAGCCTGTTGATCTTATTGTTTGTCAATTATTGTCTACTGGCCAAAAATCTCCCCGCCGTCAATCAGCGTTCTTGCCTGTGGTTGAGCATCCTCGTGACGCTGCCGCTTTTTTTTGCTTATAATGCCCTGTCAAGCGATGTCTTTAATTATCTTTTTAATGCCAAAATGGTCATACACTATCACGACAATCCTCATGTCCACACCGCGCTTGACTATCAACAAGACGACTGGGTGCGTTTTATGCACAATATTCACACCCCAGCACCCTATGGCTATGGCTACACGCTTGTCTCTCTCCTACCTTTTGTCCTCGGCCTGGGCAAACTCTTGCCTACTTGGCTGAGTTTTCGCCTCTTTAATGTTGGTTTATGGCTGGCCAGTATCGCCTCGCTTTTGTATTTTTACCAGCACCTACGCCAAGATCTGCCTTCGGCGCGATTTTGGTGGCTGATTTTCAACCCGCTACTACTGCTGGAGCTTATCGGCAACATTCACAATGACCTGTGGATGATCTTGCCAGCTTTGTGGTCGCTTTACTGGATCTATCCTCAGCCTTCATCAAAAAAAAGTCGCTGGCAGATCGTGACCTCAGCCTTATGTTTGGTTTTCTCGGCCAGTATTAAATATGCCACGCTCGCTTTGCTACCATTGTGGCTGTGGGCTTGGTGGCAAAATTATCCCCAAACACTCAACAAACTTAGTCGTCGGCTCACTCTTGAGTGGCAAAAGTTTTGGGCGCAAACGCTTGCTTGGATCAACTTTTACTTTTTTGATCTGTGCACTCTTGCCATGTTTTTGCCTTTACTCACCGATCGTGCCCAACGTTTTCATCCGTGGTATTTGTCGTGGTCATTGATGTTTTTGCCTCTCACGCGCTCACGCATCACTCTGGTGTCGCTGGTGATTTTAAGCCTCTCTGCCATGAGCCGCTACGCTCCTTATTTGTGGTTTAATGAGTTTACGCCAGGAGTACTACTTAGCCAACAGTTGATGACATTACTACCGGTAGCGTTTTATTGGCTGGTAGTCGTCGGGCAATGGGCCATTACTCACAGGCACGACAATTGCGTCCGCAAACACACACAAAAGGTGGTATAATATCCGCATCTAGCAAGGCCCAGGTGTTGGAATTGGTAGACAAGCTGGTCTCAGAAGCCAGTGGCCGTCAAGGCTGTGCAGGTTCGATCCCTGTCTTGGGCACCTAACCAAATTTAGGAGATCTGCCAGACGCTCGCTAAGAACGCTGACAGATGAAAAGCCAAATAAAAAAATACCAGTTTAAAAGAACACAATAATAATTGTGATAATTATATCACAATATATCAAAATTTTCAACAATTAAATCACGCATTTTCACGCAATATTTCCTTTTTATTATATAGTATCTGAGTGAGTTTGTCATCTTGCAAAAAGTATTGTTGCGTGTTATAATATTAAATATGTCAGATGATATCAATATACAACCAAAAGAAAGTTTATCAGCAAAAACTGTGGCCTCTTATTTCATCAAAAAAGCAGGAGAACTTGGTGATGGTAATGAGGAATTAAGTGGCAACAATGATTTAACCAATCTCAAACTCCAGAAGTTGTTATATTTTGCTCAAGCTGAACATTTGCAGAAGTATAATGGTGTACCGCTATTTAGTGAAGAAATACATGCCTGGAAATATGGTCCAGTGGTGCCGGAAGTCTACAACTGGCTCAAAGACAACGGTTCACTAGTGATCACCGAATTTGATGCCGATTTGGATGACACTGATACCATTCCGGCCGACAAGAGAGAGTTTTTAGATAATGTCTGGGACAAATACGGAAATTTATCTGCGTGGTCACTGGTACAGATGACCCATAAACAGGGATCTGCTTGGGACAGAATATATCATTCCGACAATTGCGATCGTACTATCCCGCTTGCTCAAATAATGGTAGAGGCGGTTTAACTGGCATGAAAATGAATAAAAATCGGTCAGCAATTGGGTTTTTACCTGATTTTTCTCAATATTTATATGATGACTTTCCCCTAAGTGATGCTTATCACGATATAGCATTGATAACCAAAGTTGGCGAGATGATTAAGATGTTATTGCTTGCCAAAAATCCCATGCGCGAATTGCAAGATGCAGGCGTATGTCATAAATTTGAAAAAATGACCAAACAAGCTGATAAAAAGTTCTTCAAGATTTGTACTCAATCTGTTGAGAACTTTGCTGTCTTGCAATTATATTATGCTTCATTTGGCAACAATGGTCGTGGCGTTGTCGTCGGTTTTAACACAACCACTAGATTTGCCTACTTTTTGGCAGTCGACACTCATCATAAAATACGTCAATATCACGGGAAGTTTGGTTGATGCACCGTCAGTATTACTGACGCACCTAAATATTATGTTGTGCTTTCCACATCCGGGTCACTCTAGCATCCCGTTGTTTTCAATCTAGATTTAACCCCGTTGGTACTTAGCCTGTAAAATATATGAGACTTAAAATCACAAAAACGCCTTTTTTGTCACCAAAAACCAGATGTACGCGTTTAACACGCGTTTAACAAAAATCTTAATTTGTACACATTTTGTCTACATAAAAAATCACTGTTTTTTGGGAGTATTTTTTGCGTGTGTCACTAGGTGTTAGTTGTGATATAATATAAGTAATTATGCAGCCTAAAAGTTCACATGAAGCAATTTTGACCAATGATAATGTTTATACGGCTTTTATTCATAACGGCATTCAAGTTCGTTTTATGACCTCGCCACGGCTGGAGCGTTACACTCAGGTGAAAACTTGGGATCCGCATACCGGGTATTTGGAAGTCATGGCCAAGTATCGCCATCGAGCACAACCTGTAGAAGAATATATTGATTTAATGCCCATTTTAGAAAATTTAAATATAAGACCGCAAGATTTTTTGGCTCAGGTGAAGACAGTAAGGATCGCTTATGAATAATCAAATCAAACAAATTGCTGATCAGGCTGATTTAATTGTCAATGATTATGCATTTTGCAAAAAAGGCGATTTGATACAGATTGTGAACTTAAATAGTCTACAGGATGCGGCCGTGGTCAATGAACAGAGTCAAATTATTGAGACGACAATGGATGATATTGAAATGAATATTGTGATGGATTTATATGAACGTAATAAGGTTTTTATGTTGCAACAATATGACAATAATTAATGTATTTTCTTCAAGCCATATTTGTTTGCTCACACGCGTTAATTGTGATATAATATAAGTAGCCATGAAAAAAATCTGGATCAGCGTTGTTGTTTTCTCTTTTTTGGCTTTGAGCATGGGGAGAGCAAAGGCGGACGAGAGTGCTGATCATAAGTATTGTTTGTGTATCGACTGGAAGAGTGATGGCGCTTTGGGAGATGCTCCAGTATGTAAAGTCAATGAAATATCACCAAAGTGTCATTTGAATGTTAATTGCCCAGGCGCAGTCTTTAATCCATGGGATGAAGTTCGTGGCCCATATGATTCGACGACGTGTGAGACAGAGAAGACAAATCTTATCAATTCGAATAATAGCCAGGAGGGCTATTGTTACACAAGTGGCTCTAGTTCCTGTGAGAAAAAAGCCAGGCTTCAATGTAGTGGAGGATCATTTTACTACGATAAAGACTCGATCGAAACAGCTAGACGCAATTGTCAAAACACTCATTTTCCCGGAAGTGATCCACAATACTGTCTGTGTGCGATTATTAATAATAACGGAATGTATGTTGGCCACACTTGTGCAAGTCAAGCAACCTGTAATAAATCGTCGTGCGTTGGTGTACAGACTTATGTTGGTGCTTATGAAACTACTGAAGAATGTGATGCAGAATACACACGCCGAGCAGACACAGCAACTAATGAAGTTGGTTATTGTTACAATAATAATGCTACCGAATGTACGAAAGTTAAACGTTCAGAATGCAACAGTAATGCGGGCACACAAAAATTCTATTATGACAGCAATGAAAATGTTGCAAAGAACAAATGCGAGGACGACAATCTTGAAAAAGACACTTATTGCTACGTTGCGAACGAATGTAAACCCAATGGTAACTATCCGAAAACAAATGTACCTACCATATGTCATGGCACAGGCCAAGTCATAAGTGGTCACACTGACAATAAGAAAGAGTGCGAGAAAAAAATTGAAGAAGGCGGCACAAATACAGGCAAGTATTGTTATTTTGGTAATGTAAATGGATCACCCAAGTGTGTCCAAGCAACAATATACGAAGCTAAGAGAAATAAGTGTGACACATTTAGATCGGAAGGTGGAGGGGGGACAGGACTGCCAATGATAACATATAGTGATGGCGATGGAGCGACACCCACTTCGTATGCAGACTGCCAAAGCAAACTAGTTAAATGTTGCATGTATAAAGACAAAAATGGTAGTCACACTTGTGAATGTAGCAGTAGCATTTTAACCAAAGATAATAAATGTATCAACACAAGTAGTAGCGGTTCTCTTGTTGGCGGCCCCTACAATAGTCGAGCAGATTGTGATAGCCATCGTCCCGGTGAACTCCCCAAATTTAAAGTGGATGAACCAACCGAACAACTCAGTCATGAGACTTTGGAAAAAATGAATCCTTTGCGTCACAGTTTGTCTAATGTTTTTGGCAATCAAAGTAATCGTAACCCGGGTTATATTATTTCTCGTCTGGTAAAAAACATTATCTTTCCCATTTCTGGCCTCATCCTTTTTATCCAAATCATCTGGGCTGGTTTTCAAGTGGTTCAAGGAGGCACTACTGGTAATGACAATCAAGTCAATAGTGGTAAACAACGTCTTATCTCAGTGATTGTTGGTTTCTTACTACTTTTTGCCAGCTACTGGCTTTGGTCACTGGTAGAA
>JAFRKQ010000026.1 GCA_017431625.1 bacterium
CCGGTCATGATGACGAACATCGACATCACGTGCATAAGGGTCAAGGAGGACTTTTTGGGGGCGGAAATGATTACCAGGAGTGTCAGAGCCATCGATTTGGTAAGCATAAGCGCAACTAGGTTTGAGACCTTCAACTAGGATGTGCCAAATATGCCCCGTTTTGTTGGCGCTGGGTGAAAGAGTAAAGATTTGTGAAGGCGTGTGAGCTTGAGGATGTTTCCAGATAAGGAGTTTGACACTGGTGGCATGCTGACTTCTGAGGGCAAAATTGATACCAAAACGATTGACGGTCGCTCCCAATGGTTGGTGACTGCCAGGTGAAGCTTGATAGTGACTGGTAAACTGCAACATGCTTGACTTCCATTATATAATATAAACTCATGAAAATAAATATCCTAACGGCTGTACCAGAGTATTTTGTGGGTGGTTTGGCGACCTCGATTATTGGGCGAGCTCAAAAAGCGGGTTTGGTGTCAATTGAGATAATCAGTTTGCGGGATTTTGCTGATGGCAAACGTAAAAAACAAGTCGATGATACGCCTTATGGCGGTGGACCGGGCATGGTACTCAAGATTGAGCCAATAGTGAGAGCTTTGGATTTTTTGGATGACAAGAGTGAAAAAGGTCAGGTGTGGCTCACTAGTCCGCGTGGGGAAATATTTCGCCAGCAGCGAGCGCAGCAATGGTCTACCCTCCCCTATTTGACTTTGATTTGCGGCCATTATGAAGGGGTGGATGAACGGGTGACCAATTTTATTGATGGTCAAATTAGTTTGGGCGAGTTTGTGCTCACTGGTGGTGAACCAGCGGCGGTCGCGATGTTGGACGCGACGGTGCGCCTGCTTCCTGGAGTGCTGGGCAACAGTGAGAGCTTAGTACAGGAATCTTTTTGCGAGAGTGATTTTTTGGAATATCCGCAATACACTAAACCGGCAGAATTTCGCGGATTGCAGGTGCCGGAAGTGTTATTGTCAGGTGATCATGGGAAAGTAGCAGCGTGGCGAGCGCAGATGGCAAAAAAACTTTCATAAACTGATTAAAACTTGTCATTTATCTTGACTAAGCTTAGTCGAGATAAAATACAAAAAATCCAGGCATTTAGTCAAGATAGCATGCAAGTTTTGGGTTGATTTTGGCGTGCGATTGGTGTATATTTTAGCTATGAAAATTTTTAAAGATAAAAAGGTTAAAATTGCTGTTCAGGATCCCTCTTTGTGTCGTTTGCCGCGAGCAAGAACTTCATCACTTGTGGTTAGCCGTCAAGAAAAAAGAATTTTGGGTGTTTTGGGCACCAAAACTTTGACGGCGAGAGAGATTGCTCAATTGACTCGTATTCCGACTAAAACGGTGAGAGTTCGTTTGCGGACTTTGCGCGAACAAGGCAAAGTGAAAAAACTTTTGGCTGGGCCAGCGACAAAATATTGCCGAAAGTAATTTTAGTATTTGACACAGCGGACACTTAAACCGTTGGCACGATCGGCACTGTTATAAAGATTAACTCCACCGGAATAAAGAGTGAGCATGACAGCTGCGCTGTTACCATTGGGAGTGCTACTCCAGTATTCGCCGAGAGCCCATTGATTGACGATAGAGCCATTGCTCCATTGGGCACATCCTGAAACGTCGCCATTCCAATAGTCGCTGTTTGTCCAGAATGAGCCTGAGCCGTAAGTATTGTAGAGACTTTCATAGTCGCCACTGCCGTCTTGGCTGCCTAGGCGCCAGCCATCGGGACAGATTCCTTGGGGGTTAATGTCTAAAGTATCAGTTGAGCCTTGCCAGGCATGGGTATTTTGTAGGGCTGCGACCCAGTCGTAAAAGTAACTACCATCCCAATCATTGTAGCGACAGTGACCGTAGTATCCGGGTACAAATTCTTCTTGAGCTTGAGCGAGACTGC
>JAFRKQ010000027.1 GCA_017431625.1 bacterium
CAAATAAGCTGGTTCTCACCGCACGCTATTTGAGAAAACAACAAAAACTGCCATGAAAAACCAACGCAAAATGACACTTAACTCCAAAAAAGATTCAATTAAAAACGTGTAAGATATGTTCGTTAATCCAACATTGTACGACCTGAGTACATTTTGGACTAAATAGCCTCAAATCTATCCACCAATTGTAAACTTGTCGTAGCTTCCGTCACCTCAACTCGGTAAATATCACCCATCATCGCCGAATTAGTCGCGGCTAGCGTTGCTAAATGTTCTTGCCATAAAGAATGATCAGCCAAATTGACCAGATAGTCATAGTCTGACAATCGTTGACTCCAATGGACAATTGACTCGGAGCTAAGTTTTTGAGATTCATAGGCTAAGTAGTCAAACAGCAATGACTGCGAATAAAAACTAGTCATTGTTTGCCAATAACTAGATGGTAAATCGTTGGGCAGAGGATATAGTAACAAAACCCGCTTATATGGTGCCACCAATTGATCGAGTTGTTGGGCTAGTGTTTTTTGTGCTTGCCATGGCGTATGCAGCAGTCCTTGCGGTAAGATCCTCACTCCTGATTCACTTGTTCCTAAGATAAAAATCGCTATCGTCGCTAGACAAAAACAATTTACTGACAAGCGCCGATGCCCGCATTGGCTGTGCCAATACCACCAACTGCCTAACAGCCACAAAGCTACCATTGTGGTATATGAAGACAAATAACGATTGAGGCTAGCCAAACTTTTAACTTCTGCGGACTCAAAACAAAAACAGTAAAGAATAAATAAAACCACAGCATACGCTAGTCCACCGCCAAAAACTATCAAGCTCCATAACCACGTTTGACCCGTGGTCAAATGTTGACGATACTGTAAATGTAAGCAATAAATAGTTGTGATAGCAAGTAACAGAAAACTAACACAGTGAATGCGCACTGGTAAGCGTACTAATGGCATAGTCACGAGTGCAGTCGCGAACCTTTTAACCAATTCATAGCCTTCAGAGCCGTGAGTAAAAAACTCTTTCAAGAGTGATAGCGAGATCCGATTGAGATCGAATTGACCGGAAATTCCCTGACTCGTCACCAAATGTCGCCACCAGTAATAATTGACTGCCAAAGTCACTCCTGTCAACAGCCAAATCCACAAATGCAACCAACGACTTTTGGGCGAGTATTTTTTTGCTGACATTACCAGCATCGCTAGCCACAATGACATGGCCAAACAGGCAAAAAATAGACCAATTTGCTTGCTTAAAACCAAAGCGGTCAGCGTCAAGGCTATAACTGTTAGTCGCCGGCCTGACCACGAAGTTTGCATGAGGGAAATTGTCAACAAGACGTATGCGCTCATCACGCCAATGATAATATCGGTATAAATGGTGTGGTAAATACCATATGGATCCAGACAAAAAAGCAAACCAATTGCTGCTAGACACATACCTATTACTAGCGGCCAAGTGGTTTTATGTAAACGACGTGGCCACAGCTCAGCCGCGGGCGGTATAATAAAACTCAACAATAAAGTGTGCAAACTCACAGTTAGTAAACCCTCACGAAAACCACCGGTAAGGCGACACCACCACCACTCCCACAATGATAAAAAAGGTGGGTATTCTCGATGACTAATCAGTGTTGAGAGCGGTTCGAGGTAGAATTTATCAAGTCTTACCATTTCTTTCACCATTTTGCCCCAATGTGCCAACTCGTCCCAAACAGCCAGCTGTCGGCCGCCATCAAGCAGTAGGCATAAGGCGTACAGACAGATAAACGCCCATAAGCCAGGAGTGAAAATCAATTGCCGGTGATGGCGACGGCCTGCGTGCCAAGGTGAAAAATACAAGATAGGTGCGGCAGCAGCGATTAAGACGAGCAGGTAGAATCCAGGCTCAAATGAGCCAAAAACAAGTTGGCTGACGTAAATTAATAAACAAGTGACAATAAATGTGGGCGCTAATGTATAGCCAAAAGGCCGATCAAATGTAATCGCCGCACTCATACCCAAACAAACACAGGCTAATAGTGGCACAAGATAGGTTATCAGTATCATAAAGTGTATTATACCACACAAAAAGTTGCCATTATGAATCGCTTTTGCCACCCAAAATTACTCGCCAAATTATCTCATTTTGGGTGTATAATACACAAGTTCTTTGTGTGATTAATGCCCAGGTGGTGAAATTGGTATACACGTACGCTTGAGGTGCGTATGCCGAAAGGTGTGAAGGTTCAAGTCCTTTCCTGGGCACAGATGATTGATACGAGCCAGTAATTTACCGGTTTTTATTTGTCAGTGTTGGATTGTCTGCGCCAAATCCCGAGCGACAGTTTCATCCAAGGTCAAAGCATCATACGCTTGACCGTCGGCGTTCACCAAAATCCCAGAAGTGAGATCTTCATTGAAATAATAGCCGTAAGTTTTATTTTCACTAGCGAAAATCTGAGTATAACTAGTGCCGTCGGCGGTGGTGGCATCTTCAGTGGTGAAGGTACCGTAGTCATAACGGCCGAGTTCATAGATGGCGTAAATGACGTCACCAGTATCGTTTCTAAATTCTAAATATTGCCAGTTCCATATCTGTGTGCGGATTACCGCTCACATACAGCCCGCCCATATAAGTAAGTGTATCTGGGCTGGGCGCAATTTCACTTGTGAGTTGAGCACTGCCAGACTTCGCAAACTCTATGAAGTGGCCTTCATAATCCAGATAAAGCATATCGCCTTCAATGGTGAAATCATAGCGGGCGCTGCCGTCAGTAGTTTGGATGTAATTACTGCCCCAGATAATATTTGTATCGGCCGTAAGATTGAGCGTGCCTGTGTGATCGGCATTTAGTGTCAGCGTGCCGACATCGGCCCGATAAGTGCCGGGATAATAACTATACATCGTCTGCGACTGGAAGTCATTATAAGTGATGGAATTAATAAGTTCTGATAAAGTATCGCTGACTGCCATATCCATCCCGTCGTCACCACTGACGTGACTGGTGATTTCAAACATGAGCACGCCGTCATTATATTCGCCGGCGATGGCAGTTTGGTTTAAGCCGGAGCTGTCAGTAGCACTATCCATGATGCGCCAATAACCCCATTTATCGCTGGTACCGGGAAATATCCCTTCAAGCCTCGTGATTGATTCTTGATCGCCCCAGTCAGATGTGAGCTCATATAAAACCTCTTCAGGTTGTTTGGCGGGAATGTAACTTACGGTCACCATATTGGTGCCGGCAGACTGACCAAGGTAGACAAATTGGGCGGTATGTTCATCAATTTCGCTGGCTTCAATACTGAGAGCATTGTAGCGGATCTGAAAGCCATCGCTACTCATATAGGTCATATGTTCACGGCCGTCGTCAGTGGCCACCGGCTGTAAGTCAGGAGTAGCACTGCGCCGGGCGAAGCGGGAGGCGAAAATAATTAATCCGATCACAACTGGTACTATCATTAGGCAGAAAAATATGTTTTTGATGATTTGTTTGTCTTTTTGCATGGATGATTCGTTTTAATTTGATAAGGATATTATACCACGAAATTTGGTAAATGTGTGCGAAGTTTTAAAAATCAACCACGTGAAAAAATTGATCAAATTTTGTGAACAATTAAAAAGTGCGGAGCTCTGCGCCGAGCTACGCACTCAATTATTTCTTTGTAGCTGACAACTATACATTAGTTGAATTGCAAAATGCATTGGTTTTTATTGAATTCTATTTATATGTCGCACACAATCGTGTTGTTTGAAAAACTAAAAATTGAAAGATTGGTGAAATGTGTCTTAACGCAAATTGCCGTTTGTTTTGGCAATAATCATGATATAATAGTCACAGAACCAGTAAAAATTAGTTGTGGAAGGAGATACTGAGAGAAAACAGATGATGCACCGAATCAACATGAGTTTACGATGGAAGACAATAGACAGCGAAAAGAAGCGGGGGACGCAGTTCGGCTTTCGCAAGAGGTTGTCTATTGAGGTACCTGTTTAGGTAACTCCGGAGACTAATTTTTGCTGGTTCGGGTCGGAAAGTCGCCCGTTTCTTTTGGCTATTTCCACATGTGAAAGGTAAATATGAGAAGTCAATGGCATTGGCGGTGCTTTTTGGTGGCCACTTCCCTGATCCTGGCGGTGACAACTAGTCAGGCGGCGTCTGGAAATCAGACGATGAAACTTAAGGATGTCGCTTTGAGTAAAGTGATCAAGGTGGGCAATATCAAATTTGTCAAAGTTGGGAGCAATCAATATCTGGCCCTTGATTTGTGTCCGGACGGTAGCAATTACTCCAGTTTTTATAAAGGCTGCGTAGTCAAGACGACGGATTTTGCCTATACTGGTAGTGAGCAGACGTTTAGTGCACCAGCAGATGGATATTATGTGCTAGAGGCGTGGGGAGCGCAGGGAAAAACTGCTTATAGCGGGATCGCTGGGATGGGTGGCTACGCCATTGGTGCTGTATACCTTTATCAAAATGATCCTCTATACGTTGTAGTGGGGAGTCAAAGCTATAATGGCGCTGGCAAGGGTATTGCTGGCGGTGGGGCGACACATATAGCCAGTTTTGGTCGTGGTGAAATATCAAACTATAAAGAAAGTATTGATGAGCTGGTGATTGTCGCCGGCGGCGGCGGAGGTGGTGAAAGTGCTATTGGCGGTTCAGGTGGTGGATTTATAGGCAATAATGGCAGCAACCATCGAAATAACTATAATAATGGTGATGGCGGCTCACAAAATGCTGGTGGTGCAGGTAGAATTAATAATGGCAAAAATCCGAGTGGCAATATTAATGGTGCTTTTGGACAAGGTGGTAATGGCAAGTCGAGTGACCAAGGTGCTGGCGGTGGTGGCGGCTTCTATGGTGGCGGGGGTACAACATATGCTGGTGGCGGTGGTGGTGGCTCAGGTTACATCAGTAGTTCAGCACTGCTGAGTCTCACTAATTTTCCCAAACATATGACCTGTTATGAATGTCTGGAGTCAACCAATAGTGCTACTTTAACATTTTCCAGCACTTGCGCCAGCGAAACGCCTACTACTGATTGTGCCAAAACCGGCAATGGTGCCGCGCGTATCACCCAACTTTCAGTTTATCTGGGAATTTAAGTTTTGCAGTCTTAATACTTTTCTTATTTCGTTTCCACCTAGCCTTCACTCAAAAGAGTGAGGGCTGGGTGTTTTGGCCTGTGGAGACATCATCACAATTAATGGCCAATAATGCTAAACATATTCTGAATTAGGCACGATACATTTCGGACTTTAGAAAGTTGCCAAATGCGACAATTAAATATAAATATGGTCAAACACATTTGAGACTGAGAAAGGGCTCAAATGGATATTTTTAATATCTTACCAGTGCCAGACCAGCGGTATAATACCGGGACGAAAAGACTGGCAAATATGTTTGATTTTGAGAAAAATGCGGCGGCACCAAATATGTGGTTGCAAAACCAATTGTATATTGTATAATGCATTTTATGCTTGGCAAGAAGATTAAAAATAATAAGCTCCACAAAAAATGGGTGAAGTTTGTGTTGGTCGGCATAATCGCTTTGTTTGTTTTAGCTGTAATTGGCGGTGGAATTTGTTTTAATAATCAACTGTGTCGTCTATACTCTTCATTTGTTTTATCAATGGTTACCAGTCGCTACCCAAAATTAAAAATTTACATGCTGACTCATTATAGCGACGATCAGCAAAATGAATCTTTTGCCCATGATAATTATAGAAGCGGGTATGCTACCCCGCAGCCCATAGTGCCAATGTCTACCAATCGATTGTGGCAGTACGCTAATGCGCTTGACATGAAAGAGTACAGCCTTTGTAGACTAAATCGTATGCAAGTTGTCGATGAAGATCGCCCAGGACAATGGCGACAAGGATATAGCTATGGCGAGCAAAAAACCTGCAATCACGATATGATGATCGTCATTAGTAATGCCGGCATGGACGGCGGCGAGTGTGTGAACGGAGAGTTGACCGGCGATGAGTTTTATATTACATATGCCGTACGGATGGACAATCGTTATCGGGTCTATACGCCTTCATGTACGGTAAAAAGTAAGGATGAAATATGTCATGAGTATGAGTATGAGGATGTGTTATTCGGCGATCTTAATGTTATATCAAGTGGATGTTCCCTTTTTAATGAATTTGTAATAGATGGCCCATTTTCTGCTATTGACGACCATCATCTTCAAGCAAAATGGGTACTAGATGGAATGTATACATTCGAATTTAATGACGAGCGTCAACCCGTGTATGCAAAATTAGTAACAATCGATAATGATACGACTCATGTGCAGTCTGATTTTTATATTAATCAAGCTTCGTTGTCATTGATGATCCCCGAAGAAGTGGTGCGTGCCGCCACACCAAAAAATGGTAATTAAAGTAGCCATGTCGTCGTGCTCAATAGCTATTGAGCACATTTTGTCTATATAGCCGCGCTACAGTATTAAATGTCAATAATCTTTGATATAAAGACAATTAATCTAAAAAGAATTGAAGCAAAGCAGACAGAAGCGAGAAATAAAAGTAACTACTGCCGAGACCAGTGACACACATGATGAGGCGCACGCAATAACGCACACAATTATTGTTTTGATAATAAGTCGCGAGCATTAATTCGTTTGGAATAAGATCACAATAGTCTACGTGTCGATACCAATCCACACACAGGACGACAACAACTAACAAACTTGCAATCGCGAGTAAACTGTAAGGAAAATGAGTAAAAGACAAACCAATATGCGCACTCCAAAACAAAATCAAGTCATATAAAAAGTTTTCTAGCATATATTGCACGCCGCCACCAGCAAAATGCTGTATAGCCCTGTCTTGTCAAGATTAATTGCAACCGAGCTTGTTTTTGTGGTAAATGGTGGCGTTTTTGTCATATTATAAATAATATACTATAGTTTGATCTTGGTGTCAAGATATTAGTTTTGCTCTTGTGGGAACGTGCAATGAATATTAAAATCAAGTTAAATAACAAAAACACCATTTTTGTCACCAAAAACCAGAGGTACACGTTTAACACGCGTTTAACAAAAATGTCAAATTGATCAAATTATGTGAACAATTAAAAAGTGCGGAGCTCCGCACATAGCTCGGCAGTCAATTGTTTTTGGCAACCGATTAAACATCACGCCATTATTTTGAGTAATCACCGCCTCGTCGTCAACAATTCATAAATTATAGCCAATACTTGTGGTGACTATTATTGTAGCAAATTACGTCCTGTCATGGCTGGCGGCTGGGGAATGCCCATGAGCGATAACATGGTGGGGGCAATATCGGCCAAAACGCCATTGGGCAGAGTCCGTGATTGATTGAAAAACTTTGGCGAGATGACAATAAAAGGTACCGGGAAAGTGGAGTGTTCAGTGTCCATATTGCCCGTATTCATATCAATCATCTCCTCTACGTTGCCGTGATCGGCGGTGATAATTAAATTACCACCTTTTTGGTAGACAGCTTTGGCGATGCGCCCCACACATTCATCAACAACTTCGCAAGCTTTGATGCCGGCTTGCAGATTGCCGGTGTGACCCACCATATCACCATTGGCAATATTAATCACAATCACATCGTAGTCACTATTTTTGATCCGCTCACAAACCTCATCGGTGATTTCATAAGCACTCATCTCAGGCACGAGGTCATAAGAACGTTCGCCCTTGGATGGCAAAATTACGCGATCCTCACCAGGATAGATAAACTCTTTTTGACCATTCATGTAGTAGGTAACAAAGCGTTCTTTTTCGGTTTCACTCACCCGCAGCTGTTTGAGGCCGGTATCGGCAAAAATCCGACCAATCGGTTGTTTGACTGGTTGGGGCGGGAAGGCTTCGGCCACGGGCAAATTATCTTCGTAGCGAGTCATGGTTACAAAGTACAAATTTTGTAAGAAACGTTTGCGCGGGAAAGCCACAGAAGTTTGTGATTGGTGAAGATTGGTTTTTTCGTACTTTTCCGCGTACGGATCGAAGCTAACTTTTTGCTCGCCAAATTCTTTTAGGACAAAAGCGCGCGTGAGTTCGCGGGGGCGATCAATCCGATAGTTGGTAAAAATCACCGCATCATTATCATTGATAGTGATCAGATTGCCATTGACATCAAGAATATTGGTGGGAGTAATAAATTCATCAGTATTGCCTTTTTGGTGTTCGAGGTTGATAGCAGCAAAAGGATCATTGGCTTTCTCACCAATACCACTGGTAAGACAATCATAAGCGGCCTCAACTCGATCCCAACGCAAATCGCGATCCATCGCGTAGAAGCGTCCCATAAGTGAGACAATTTCGCCCAAACCCACCTCTTGACATTTGTTAAGCACAGTCTGAACAATGTCGGGTGATTGATAGGGTGGCGAATCACGGCCATCGGTAAAAAGATGTAAGTAAAGCCGGGGAACATCATTAGCGGCCGCCATTTCGATTAGTTTGAGCATGTGTTGGAGATTGGCGTGCACACCGCCGCTACCAGCCAAACCCATGATGTGGAGAGCAGAATTATTTTTTTTGGCGTGGTCAAAAGCTTTGAGGAAAACTTCATTATGTTGAAAACTACCGTCATTAATTGACATATTTACCCGGGGCAAGTCTTGATAGACAATATTACCAGCACCAATATTGACATGTCCAGTTTCGCTATTGCCATCCTCGCCCTTGGGCAAGCCGACCGCTTCGCCAGAAGCTGCTAGTTGAGCATGAGGAAAAGACAGCCAAAAAAGATCCATGTTGGGAGTTTTGCCCAAGGAAATCGCATTGCCGGCATTATTGGGACCAATACCCCAACCGTCGAGAATCAGCAAAACTGTCAGTGGTCCGCTATAAGGCTTGCGCGGTGACTCGGGAGTGAAATCCTTCCCCGAAATCATTGGTTGAATAATATGTTTGTTACCAAATGGCATATTAACCTTGTGTGTTTTGATTTATCAACTGCAGCTCATTATTAATCTGCAAGAGACGATTGTATTTAATGATCCGTTCACCACGATTGGGTGGGCCAAATTTGACAAACTCAGCTCCCAGACCTACGCCTAAATCAGCAATCAAATCATCATTGGTTTCGCCTTCGCGATTGGCCACCACGATTTGCCAATTGGCCGAGCGAGCTTGCTTGACCGCGGCAATTAAATCGGTGATAGTGGGTACTTGTCCGGTTTTGACAATCAAGGTGTTGCCGATCTTTTCTTTAATTGCGCCAGCAGTCAGTTTCACATCAGTACGAGTCATAGAATCAGAAACTACCCGGGCCGCTTTGTCAAATTCATTGGTGAATTCACGCCAAGAACCAAGATCGGAACTGGCGAAAGGATCCTCAAAAGAGTAGAGGGCGTAGTTTTTATTGAGATCGCGCAAGTAACCAATCCATTGTTTGTTGGACATAGCCTCAGTATTGTCTTTGATTTTGTAGCGATTGACAGAATAAAAACTATCGGCGTTAAAATCAGCACCAAAAAAGATGTCACGTCCGATTACTAGTCCAATGCTGCGCGCGGCCTCAGACATAAGGTCAAAAGCATCGGTGTTTTTGTAGAGATTGGGAGTATAACCCCCATTGGGACCCACTGATCGGATTGCTCCTTTTGACTTGAGCAAATCGCCCAAAGCCTTAAAAAGCGAGACAGCAATCTCGAGGGAGCGCTGAAAATTGAGGTGATTGGCCGGGATAATCTGAAATTCTTGGAAGTCAAGATTGTCAGTGCCATGTTTGCCACCATCAATCAAGCCATAAATACAAGTGGGCACGGCTAGGACACTCGTGAGTGCGTAGCGCTTGAATATATAATAGTATGGTGGCCAACCATAAGACAAAGCGGCGGCCTTAAGCACTGCTTGTGAAACCACCATGGTGGTATTGGCACCAATATTTTCCAGAGTTTTGGAGGTGTCCAATCCCAAAAGCAAAGTATCAATATTCTCCTGATCAATAGGATTCTTGCCGACTAGACGACCAGCAATCTGGGTGTTAATGATATTAACTGCTTTAGTTACACCCATGCCTAGCATCCGATCGGGATCACGATCACGCAATTCATGATAGCCAACACCACCGCTAAGATTGGCGGTAGAAACACTGGTCACTACCATCACACCATTACTCAAGGTGAGCGAACATTCGATGGTGGGCACACCGCGTGAATCAAGAATCTCACGCGCAATCAAGCTAGTTATTGTTGTACTGTTATTTTCTGCTGTCAAAATTGCCATAATGCAAATTTTAACGCAAATGCCTATAAAAAGCAAGATGATCAGACTAAAACAAAAAAGGTCAAAAGTGCTTCATGATTTGTAGGCTTTTTGCGGTATAATAGACGGCATGAAAGCAGCGAAAAAGCCATGGAGTGTACGTTTGCTTGAACACTTGGCTAATAACTGGTTGTATGATGTGATCGGCTTGGTGGTGATTGTTTATCTGGCCAATCGCTTGTATCGGCTGACAAATATCCCGGTATTTGCCGATGAAGCAATTTATATTTATTGGGCACAGTTGGCAGCTTCTGATTGGGGTCGCTACGCTTTTGCTAGCATGAACGACGGCAAGACACCACTGATCATTTGGCTAATGATCCCGCTACTCAAACTTCTTCGTGATCCGTTGGTGGCAGGGAGGCTTTTGAGTGTTATGTTTGGCTTGGGTCAGATGATTGTGGCCGGTGTTTTTACTGCTGTTTTCACTGACAAAAAACGTTATCATTTCTTAGCGGCCATCTTGGTGATTTTTTGTCGTGGACTCATGCTCAATAATCGTCTGGCACTTATGGACTCGGCTTCTGGCTTTTTGGTCATGTTGACATATGTGTGTGCTTTTGTCGGTGCCTTGGGTCTATCACTGGGACGAGAAGAGAAAGCGGCTGACCTGCAACATCGAGGTTGGTGGTGGTTGGCTTTAGGTAGTCTCAGTTTTGGACTGGCTTTGTGGGTGAAGTTTTCCAATTTATTGATTTTGCCGATGCTGGCGACCATTTTTTTGTTTGATGATCGGCTGGGAGATTATTGGCGCCAGCGACAATGGCGCGCTTTAGCCCGGGCTTGCGGTTGGACACTAGTTGGCCTGGGTACCATTGTCATCATCGGTGGCAGTCTTTTTGCTACCCTCAAACTCAGCGCGTCATTTCCGGGAATTTTTCGTCGTGGCGGTGATTTTCTTTATACTCTCAGTGAGTTTAGCGATCGACCCGTGGAGATCATGCTTGGCAACTGGCGATTTTTTTGGCAAGTGCTGACTAATTACGGTGGCATCATCATGGTGATGGCCACGATTATTTTGGCAGCGATCGAGTTTTTGGGCCCCAAACAACGCGAGGTCGTTTGGATTTTACTTGCAGCCTTAGCCTACGCTTTGCCGATTATTCTTTTTGGAAAGGTGGTTTATCCACGTTATTATCTACCAGTCATTCCTTTTGTAATCGTGGCTTTTTGTATTAGCTTGGCCAATATCCAAACGGCAGCTCTTTTTAATTTTAAGACTGCTTTAATTATTCTGGTCATAGGTGCAGGTATGTACAATTGTTGGCGACTTCATACTCTGCCGCATCAAGCGGGTCTGCTGCCGGCCGATCAAGAACAGCTTTTTCAGGAGTGGTCATCTGGTCATGGTATTAAACAAACAGCACAGTTTCTGGCTCGCAAAGCCCGCCATCATCGGCTTTTGGTAATGACCGAAGGACATATCGGGACTTTACCTGATGGCTTGCAAATTTATTTGTGGAAGGCGCAGGAACGTAATAATATGCGCATTGTGGGATTGGGGACACCACCAGTGAAAAATTATGGCGAGTTTGCTCGTGAATTTGCCGACTATGATCAGGTGTGGTTGGTAGTTAATTCGCATCGGTTGGAGCTTGAGCCAGAAGCGAGTGCAGGCGCTTTAATCAAGGAATATGCTCGTCCAGGTCGAGGGGCTCCAAGTCTTCAAGTTTGGCAGATCAAATAAAATTTTTGTGGGTAAATTATGTCTATTTATGGGTATATTTTTGTACGCACAATGTACTCACAAAAATTTACCGGTTTATAGGAATAAATTTTAAATATAGTTATTTTGTGATCATTAAAGAAAATTATTTTGATATATCAATGTTTATTTTTACATCAGTTATTTATCTTAAAATTGTACTCCTTCATTTGATAGTTTGAGGGTCTTGTGCCTAGTTGATCGGGTTTTAGAGACCGCCAGGCTTACACTCGCGCGAGTAACGGAAACAATTGATGAGAGTCTCACCGGTGCAATTGCATTCACACTCGATCTTGGTTATATCGCCATTTTCGGTTTCCTTGATACTACTACCATCATCGTGACAACCACGAATACAGCTAGCGGTGGCATTGGCAATACATTGAGTCTTATTATCGTCAAACTCCTTGTCGTCACTACCACTTTCATCATCGGCGCAACGCGACTCAAAGTACGAAGGTACACTTTTACACTTGCGGAATTTTTTGTAAAGGGTAGTATCTTTGGTGTAGAGAGCCTCTTGTTGAATTAAGACATTGCCAATGGGGCCGCCAGCCGGTAGCCAGATAGGAATATCGCTCAGTTTACTTTTGGCTCCTTGCATGCTAATTTTGCGATTTTGCCGTTTGTCATCTTTGAGGAACTGTTGATAATCACTATTGCGGAAATAGGGGGTCATAATTGTTTCCTCGATGATTTGCGATTCATCAGAAAATGGTTCTACCACGTAATAGTCAATGCTCGCGTAGGCAAAATAAGGAATAAAGACAAAGGCTTTGAGTCGACACAAACAAAAGTCATTAAACTCATTAATTTGTGTGATTGCCGCCTCGCGTTTATTCTCTGCTGGAGAGGTGATTTCTTTGCTGGTTAGTCCCTTGATATTATCAGTGCCTTTACTGTTACCATTGGGGTTATCAATATCATAGAGGGTGTTATTATCGATCGCGCCATTAACATATTTGACAATAGCCATTTTGATTTTATCACCATCGCAGTTTTCGCAGTCAATTAAATCACCACTGTAAGCGTGAAATTTAGTACACATGAGTTTGGCAGGATCTTGCATGCTTTCTTTTAAGGTAGTGATACTATTGACAGTACACGCATTAGCGGCATTTTCACCTATTTTTTTGCGCTTGGCAATCAATTCTTTGCGCTTGGCTGACTGTTGACTTGTTTGGAGGAAGAAATTTTTCTCGGAGAGCCCGGGATCGTAGTACTCCTGCAACATATCAACATAGTGAAAATCTTCTGACGGCTCACACTCGACACTAAAGGGGTTAAGTCCAGGGTATGTTTCTTTGGCAGTATTACAAAAATTTTTATTGGTAAAAAGTTCTGGCGCTTGGAAAGGATAAATACGGACTTGATCGGGAGTGATCCCGTCCACACATGGTACTGGTATACAAGCACCTGCTCGCACCAATGAATACTTATAAATTTGCGTGCGATCGCAAAGCCACTGACGCTTGACCGGGCAGATACGAGTGGTCTGGACCAAGTAAGCCGAACGATACTGGCGTGCCAAATAAAAATCAAGTTTTTCAATAGCCAAGCGGATGTAAATTTTGCCTAAATCGGCTTGACTAATGTTGCCCAAATCAGTTTGATTAATTATGTCTTTATCGATCCCAATTTTGCCATCGTGCAATTTAGAAAGAAGCTTCTCTAGCGCTTGAGTATCATACGCCTCAGTGTCATAAAGACTTTCACAAATTTTCATTCGGTTATCGACAGCTGGCTTAAAGATCTTGTTGGCAGCAATTTTGGCCAAGATATCAAGAATATCCGCACTATCACCACCAAACATAGTATTAAGCTGATTACGGAAATCAGTGACTTTGTCGCCCAAACTACCGCCACTCGCCACCAAAGCTGCTGCCAGTCCATTCCACATATTGTCATTGATTTCGCCGTCTTTGATCATCAAAACAGTCATGATGAGAGCCAAATCGTGAAGATTGATACGTGTACCGCGGATAGTTTCGCTACCATCAGCTGTGTAATAGAGAGCTTGACAGCCACTATCTTTGAGCAAGTCACAAGTGCGCACGATGTAAGCGAGATTGGAGAGCTTGAGCGTGCACTTGACTGGCTGAGTCATTTTGGCAATCCAGGCTGACTCAGTCAAAAGATCATCATCTGTGTTGACATCAGGCCTGGCACCGTATCCATAGTAATTCTCGGCAGAATTCAGTCGCTCGTAAGCGTACTTCTTGTCAGCATTGCGCAAAAGTGGGATCGTGGCCTTGCTAAAGTCGACATTGTTTTTGCGGTGGAGATAATTAAGATAGGGATAAATATGGTTGACAGACTTGATGTGATAAACTTCATAGCCCTCCATCGCCATGTTCTTGGCAATTTGATTGGCGAGATAACCATTGATAGCTTCGTTGGCGATGCTGTTTTCATCAACATATTGTTGAGCTTTTTTGAGGATTGCCTCAATAATAATACCTTGAGTTGGAGTTTTGACGTATTTTTCGGTATGCGGCGAAGGTGAAGATGAAGGTGAAGGTGTGCCGCTAGGAGTGGGTGAACTGGTGGGCGTGGGCGATCCTGGAGCGGGAGTACTACTGCCTGGAGGAGTGCTTGTGGGTGGAGTCGATGTTGAGCCGGGAGTCGTTTCGGTGGCTTTTTGGGCGGTAGATTTGGCCTCACTTTTGGCTTGCTCTTTGGGTAGTGACATTTTTTCGGCCACCATTTCCTTGATTTTGTTTTCTCCCAGTTTGCTGATTTGTTCAGCACTTAGCCCTCCCTTGACATTGTCATAAACTTCTTTGAAATCTTTAGCTTTGCCTAGAGTGCTACTTGCCAGACTACCAAGATCGAGATTCTTGGAACTAGTGCCTAATATCTGAGCGGCAAGCGACTGGAGCTCTTTATTGCCGACGACACCGGCAACATCAGCCGGCAAATGTAATGGATTGATAGCGTCAGCGCTAGTAATGCGACTGACAGCATTCAAGACTTTGTTGGCATCGCTGCCAAAATTGCCAGTGGTGAAAATATTGGTAGCCGCCAGAATGCCTTTGGCCTCATTGCTACTAAGACTGCTACTACTCATCATAGAATTCATGCGAGACGCAATGTTGCCGCTGTTGATATTGGTCATATTGAGAATGCCAGTCTTGTCTAGAGCCGAAAGGATCTCACCGCCAGTCCCAGTTAGACCACTAGCTCCGGCCACGCTGCCGTTGTTGTTTTTATCATTCAAAACACTATTGGCAATGGCTAAAGCATCGCTAAAAGTGTCGATGTTGCTAGTGTTCAATTGGGTGGCGATAATTTGTGCCGCAGCCAGACTAACACCTTTGTTATCTTGCAATTGCTGGGCAGTGGTTGCCACACTAGCAGCATTGGCTTTGGCTTGATTGACATCGTCTCGACTATCGACAGCCACAATGCTTAGCGCCAAGTCGCTAATGTTGTTATAATTACTGTCGCCGCGTAATGCGTTTAATACATTATTATACTTTTCCATTGCGATGCGTGCCTGGTTGGTATCCTGGCGATGTTCCATAGCGATCACATTGAGAGCGTAGTCACTAGCTCCACTGTAGCGGCTGCGCAAATTAGATAAAACAGACAAGTATTGATTGACACCGGTAATGGCGTAATTATAAGCAGCTTCGGTATCTTGTCCCTCATCCAAAGCTTGATTGATAGCATCACTGATTATTTGCCCGGCAACATCATCAGGGATAGTTTGTCCACGACTATCAAAGTAGTTTCTCACACGGTCATCTAGGCTTTCTTCACTGCGGACTTGAATCAGTTGTGTCAGTGCCCTTTGCCAACTGGTAGGGAGCGAAGGCCAGCTGAGAACCACCAATACTAGAGCCAAAAACAGAAATTTAACTGGTTGCCAGAATGCTGATGTCAATGAATGTGGTTGTGTCATATTTAGATTTGGTGTTAAGCTGCTTTTTTATGAAGAACTAACAGTATCAGATAAAAATTTAATGGTCATAAAGGTGTTGAGTCCCGTGTAGTAACTGATCAGCTGAATAATCACAAATGATGATAAAGCCAGAATAAACCCAAAAATAGCGTAAGTAAAGGTATTGCGCGCTGTCTCATAACCATTGGGATTGCCGCCAGAGATCATGAGCATAAAAGAGGCATAAACAAACATCAAAAAGCCCACGAAGGAAAAAAGCGTCAGGACGGCATTAAGACCATTGGCAATCAAACAAGCAAAACCTTGAATGGTGGCCACATCTTGCGACAAACCACCATTGCCCACACACACTGTATCCGTCCAGGAACCAGCTCTGGGGTTGTCATTGGCCGCACGTACTGCTGGCGATACGAATAAAAAACTGGTGATAATCAAAGCTGAGGTCAGTAGATGCCACTTTTTCATAAGTAGCCTAATTATACACCAATTTTTGCTCTTGACAAGAACCAGTTTTTGTGATATACTGCCTATATCGTCCTTAGCCTGCAGCGGCACACCTCCGAGTAGCCGTTTTTTAGTAAAAAAGCTCAGGATGAAGACACGATGGCAAAAAAAGCACAAATATTAAAAAAAACACAAAGAAGCGAATTTACCGCTGCAATTGCTCAGATTTCGGCTGAGCGTAAAATTGAACCTGAACAAGTTTATCTGGCAATTGAAGCAGGACTGGTGGGAGCTTATCGCAAACAAATGGGTGGTGAGTATGAAGTGCCGCTTGATCCCGCATATCATTACTGGGCACATGTCGATCGGCTAACTGGGGAGATGACGGTGTATCGAGCGCCAAAACTCAATCCTGAGGATCCGGAAGATGAGTCGTATGACGATACCAAGATAGAAGACGTGACACCGGCTGGTTTTGGGAGAATTGCGGCGCAGCTGGCCAAGCAAATTATCGTGGCTCGCATGCGCGATGCCGAGCGTGACCAAATTATTGGTGAATATCAGAATCAAATTGGTCAGATGATTACGGCTCAGGTTTTCCGTATGGAACGAGGTGTGGTTTGGATGGACGTGGGGCGTGGTAATGCAGCCATGCCGCCTCGCGAACAAATGCGAGGTGAATTTTACAAGAGTAATGCCCGTATGGCAGTGCTTATTAAAGAAATTGGTGAAGTGGCAGGGCATAAGACGATCATTGTCTCTCGCGCTGACGCAAAGTTGGTTGAGCTATTGTTTGAACGCGAAGTGCCAGAAATCGCCAGTGGGGCGGTGACGATTAAAATGATTGCTCGTGAGGCTGGCATTCGGACGAAAATCGCGGTGGCCAGTAATCAACCTCAGGGAGTGGATCCAGTGGGTTCTTGTGTAGGCCAGCGAGGTGTGCGTGTCCAGGAAATTATCAAAGAACTCAATAATGAAAAGATTGACATTATCCCTTATTATGAGGATAAAGTGCAATTAATCGCGGCGGCTTTAGCACCAGCAGAAAATCTCACGATTGATTATGATGCCAAGACCAACACGGCAATGGTGGTAGCGCCAGCCAACCAAGTTTCGCTGGCTATTGGTCGCGGTGGTCAAAATGTTCGCTTGGCGGGCAAGCTTTTGGGAATGTCTATTACGATTACTGATGAGGCAGGTGCGATTGCTGGTCAAGTCAATGGTCAGGAAGAATACGAAATTGATAGTTTTGGCTTGAGTGAGGATGTTCGTGAACAGCTTATTAACCTCAAGTTGACCAATAGCAACGACATTGTTCGTTTCCAGAATCGTTTGCTGGAAAACGAGAATATTCCCGATGACGTGAAACAAGAGGTTTTATCGCGCGCACAAAATCAAGTGCAAACTGATTACCAAAATGCTCCCAATTTGCTCAATCCTTTAGAAAGGTCGCATTCTCTATGACGAAACGCTCTCCGGTGATCACGATTATGGGCCATGTGGACCATGGCAAGACTACGCTTTTGGATTATTTGCGTCGTAGTCGCTTGACAGCTAAGGAACAGGGCGGAATCACGCAACACATCGGTGCTTATCAGATCACAGTGGGCGATAACAAACTTACTTTTATTGACACGCCGGGTCATGCCGCTTTTAGTCAAATGCGTGAGCGCGGCGCGCAAGTGACGGATATTGTGGTTTTGGTGGTGGCGGCCAATGATGGAGTGATGCCACAAACAATAGAGTCCATTCGTCATATCAAGACAGCGGGTGTGCCTGTAGTGGTGGCAATTAATAAAATTGATCTCCCGGATGTGAATGTTGTCAATGTTAAGTCACAACTGGCCGAGCACGATATCATTGTCAGTGATTTTGGCGGTGATGTGGAAGCGGTGGAAATCTCAGCCAAAACTGGTCAAGGAATTGACAAGCTTTTGGAGACCTTGGTAATTACGGCGGATTTATTGGAGTTACAGGCCGATCCTCAGAGCGAATTTGAAGCCGTAGTGATCGAGTCATTGAAAGATCAGCGACGTGGGCCAGTGGCCAATATTATTGTTCGCTCGGGTACACTCCAGATTCGGCAAGATATTTATACTTCACAAACAAGTGGTAAGGTGAAGGGGATTTTGAATGATTTCGGTAAACCGGTAACTAAGTTGTTGCCAGGAGAGCCAGGACAAATCATAGGTTTCAAGAGCGTACCGAGTGTCGGGGCTATCATCACGAGCGTGCCTCAAGAGCAACAGGAAGTGACTACAACTGCCGCCGTCGATAATGACACTCCTTGGGCTAATATTGACTTTTCAGTTTTGCAGGGAGATAAGAAACTGCGTTTTATTCTTAAGGCCGATACTCAAGGAACGCTGGAAGCGATTGCTACCAATTGTGATCCAGAAAGTGTTGAGCTGATTGCTCAAGGGGTTGGTGAAGTTACTGATACTGATGTCGAGCTAGCACGCACGGCTGGGGCCAAAATTTTAAGTTTTCAAGTGAAAGTTAGCCCGCATATTATGAGCGTTGCTAAAGCGCAAGGAGTCAAAATCAAGTCTTATGACATTATTTACGAGTTGATTGAGTACATTCAAAAGAAAATGCTCAAATTACTTGAACCAACTATTGACGAGGTCGTAACTGGTGTAGCTGTTATTCAGGAAGTTTTCGTCATGAAGGGTTTGCGGATTGCTGGTGTCAAGGTCAACAGTGGCGAGCTCAAAAAAAATGACAAATACCATCTCAAACGTGATCAAGTGATCCTTGCTGATCCGGTAATTAGTTCAATGATGCATGGCAAACTTGAAGTCGATCATCTCAAAAGTCCAACTGAAGGTGGTATTACTTTTCGTCAGAAGAAGCTTGATTTTCAGGTGGGTGATGTGTTGACAGCCTATGAGGTTGAGGACTGATATTGACCACAATTGCTTATTTTTGGCGGTTTTTTTGTGGTAAAATATGTCTATGCAAAAATATATCAAAAAGATCATAGTGATTGTGATAGCGTTGATGGCGATTGCTGGTTTGTGCTTGTATGCAGCCAAGTCTCAGCTACACGTTGACGAGCAATCATCCCCAACGCCCACTCCCAATCCAGCCGACCGCTATTTGCAGACGCTGGAGAGTGGTCAGTGGAGTCTACTACAAACGACTACATACATGAGTCTGGATAAGACGCAGAGCGGTATTTCATATGCACTCACTGAAGTCATGACCAGCCAGTTATCGGTTAGTCAAAATCTCTATGTCTATCAGGCGTTAAGCGCCTCGGTGAGCGCTCAACCCAGCGATAATCCCGAAGTCGCTCGGTTGGTAGCTGATATTGCTGGGCTGGATCAAACCACTCACCCTCTAAGTTATATTGTCTATGACGATCAGTCACAAACAATGACCTACTACGATCAATATAATGGCGAGTGGACGTACATAACGAGTCCTTTGTATGCTAGTGATGCTCCTTATTCCTACGCTCGCTTGTGGGAGTTACAAGCACAGCCAAGTTTGATTGACGACTACACTCTAGAAGCTCGCGATGCCAATCACACTGGCACTTACCAATTTACTTTTAATCCAGAGACGGCAGCTCTGGTGAGTGTCCACTTTGTGAGTGATGATGGGACCACCCAGATTGGCTATCAAGTGCTTGATACACCACCGGTGACGAGTGTACCAGCGTCAATTGTCAATAGTGCCGTCCCCTTTGATCCTGAGGACTTAATGATGGACGAGATTACACCCATAATTGGTGATCAAGTTTATGTGCCCACTCTTGACTAATAATACGTAATTAATGTTGCTTTTGTGTATTATAATACACACTTTATGGTTCTCATTTGTGACTGTCACCAGGGGTGAGAGTATGATTGAGTCGATTATAATACACTTATTGGCCAATTTTTGTATTTAATTAGCTTTAATAAAGACTTTATATTGTTGATTATAATAGACAAGTGATTTTTGTGGTATTTAAACTCATAAGGAGTGAGTTTGACAACTATAAGTCAAGGCTTTTAAGCGAAAATAAGACCGAAAAAAGCGATATTTCCTCAAATAAATGTTAGTTTTTGTCCACTATAAAAAATGCTGTCTGTAGTCTAGGCGCCTTCAATATTGAGCACAAAATTTTTCAGTACAAATGGGCATTTTTCGGGATAACTTTGTAAAAGTCACTATTGACAAATTAAGTAAAATCCACTATATTTAGTATTCGCGCTTATCACTAAACACAATATCTAGTGGTCAGCGCCCAAGAAAGTACAAAATAATGAAAGGCCAAAATGACCAAAAAAAATAATCCTAAATTCATCAAAAAACGCGATGGGCGCAAAGAGATTTTTTATCCTGAAAAAATCACGCATGCAGTCCAAGCAACTTTGATTTCTGAAGGTGTTCATGATCACAATCTGCCTGCAGAGGTGACAGTCACAGTGATGGAACGACTTAATAGTGATTTTGGCCGCAAGACTCCCACGGTAGAAGATGTCCAAAATATTGTCGAACAAACTCTTATGGAAATGGATCAATACGATGTGGCCAAGTCTTACATCCTTTATCGTCAGGAGCGCTCACGTTTGCGTGACTCCAAGTCGAGACTCATGCAGACTTTTGCTGGTATTGCTTTTTCTGACGCTAAAGACAATGACATCAAGCGTGAAAATGCCAATGTTGATGGCAATACGGCGATGGGAGCAATGCTCAAATTTGGTTCGGAGGCCACCAAAGAATTTGCCAAAACGCACATGATGAAGCCTGAACATGCTTTTGCTCATGAAGAGGGTGATATTCACATTCACGATCTTGACTTTTTGCCTATGGGTACACTAACATGCTGTCAAATTGACGTCCTGGAACTCATGAAACGTGGTTTTTCTACGGGTCACGGGTTTATTCGTGAACCACAAAGCATCTCTAGCTATGCGGCTTTGGCAGCAATCATTCTCCAGGCCAACCAAAACGAGCAACACGGCGGTCAGTCCATTCCCAATTTTGACTATGCCTTAGCTGAGGGGGTGAAGAAGTCATTTGTAAAATTCATTGCCTATAATTTGGTGAAGGTGGCGGATTATAAATACGACCAACAGCTAAAAAAGGAAGAAGTGCTCAAGGCAGTGCAGACACTCAAACATCTGCCTACTTATCCGCAATTGACGTCTGAGTGTGCTAACGAATTAACCACGCTTATGAGTCAAAAGTTCAAGCTCAAACTCACCAAAGATGATCTCAAGCGAGTGACGCGCGAGGCGGCCAGTGACACCCAAAAAGAGACTTTCCAGGCACTTGAAGGCTTAATTCACAATCTCAATACCATGCATTCACGTGCTGGAGCACAAGTCCCTTTCACCTCTATCAATTTTGGCACGGATACCAGTCCAGAAGGTAGATTGGTGAGCAAAGCCTTACTGGAGGCTACCTGGAATGGCTTGGGACACGGCGAGACGCCAATTTTCCCAATTTCTATTTTTAAGGTTAAGGAAGGTATTAACTACAATCCCCAAGATCCCAATTATGATCTTTTTGTCCGCTCGATGGAAGTATCTGCCAAGCGTCTATTCCCCAATTTTAGCTTCATTGACGCGCCCTTCAATCTTCAGTATTACAAGCCCGGTGATTACCGCACTGAGATCGCTACTATGGGCTGTCGTACTCGGGTGTTTGGTTCGTGTTTCCCCGAAAGTGATGGTATTGTCACGGGGCGTGGTAATTTGTCTTTTACCACAATCAATTTGGTGGCTTTGGGGATCAAACATGGGATTGTCAATGAAGATAATGGAGGCCAGGCTGACTGGGATGGTTTCTATCAAGAACTAGACCAAAAAATGGCTTTGGTGACTGACCAGCTACTGGAGCGTTTTGAAATTCAAGCCAACAAAACTGTCAAAAACTTCCCTTTTTTGATGGGGCAGGGCGTATGGATGAACAGCGAAAAACTTGGGCCCAATGACACTTTGCGCGATGTCATCAAACATGGGACACTCTCAATGGGCTTTTTTGGCTTGGCCGAATGTTTAGTAGCGATGATGGGCGAACATCAGGGTCAAAGTAAGCGCGCGCAGCAAAAGGGCTTGGAAATTGTCAAGCGTATGCGCACCTATTGTGATGACATGGTCAAAAAGCACCATCTTAACTTCTCACTTTTAGCGACTCCAGCTGAGGGTATTTCGGGGCGTTTTGTCAAACTCGACAAAAAGCGTTTTGGTGTGATCAAAGGCGTGACTGATCGTGATTACTACACCAATTCTTTCCATATTCCGGTTTATTATCCGATTAGCGCTTTTGACAAAATTGAGCTGGAAGCACCTTATCACGCGCTTTGCAATGCTGGCCACATCACTTACATTGAACTTGACGGTGACCCGCTCAAAAACGTCGATGCTTTCAAGGCTGTGATCCGCAAAATGAAAGAGTCGGGTGTGGGCTATGGCAGTGTCAATCATCCAGTCGATCGTGATCCCGTGTGCGGTTACTCGGGTATTATCAATGACACTTGTCCTCAGTGTGGTCGCTCAGACAAGGATAGTGAAATTAAATTTGAGCGTTTGCGCCGAATCACTGGTTATTTGGTGGGCACACTGGATCGCTGGAATGATGGCAAGCGGGCTGAAGAACACGATCGGGTCAAGCATGGTGTAGCCCGAGGTAAAAACTAATAGCTCTCAGGATTAATTAATGATATAATATAGTACACTTAAGGAAAATATGCAAATCAGACTCGCAGGACCACCAATTATTGACAGTATTGTTGATGGTCCGGGTCTGCGCACGACAGTTTTTGTCCAAGGTTGCTGGCGTCATTGTCCCGGCTGTCACAATCCCCAAACATGGGACTTTGACGCTGGCTACCTGGATGATACCGAAAATATTAAAAAAATCATTAGCGAGACCAAAATGCAGGATGGCGTGACTTTTTCTGGTGGCGAGCCCTTTTTACAGGCGGCCGCTCTGGCAGATATTGGCCGACACGTTAAAAGTTTGGGTTTGAGTTTGTGGTCCTTTTCTGGGTTTACGCTCGAGGAATTACAAGCGGGCACACCTGAACAACAAGAATTACTCAAATTGCTTGATGTCTTGGTTGATGGTCCTTTTGTCTTGAGTCAGCGCAACCTCAATTTACGTTTTAAAGGGTCCAGTAATCAACGTACCCTACGCCTCAAGGATGGACAACTGATCGAACGGATTGATTAGGTGCTGATTGGCCTTTTTATTAGCATCAATAACTTTTATTATTGTTATCGGTCGCTAGCTAGCTTGATCGCCGGTGATGATAGTATTGATGGCTGCCAAGCTGTGTGCCGAGCTCCGCAATCAGATTTTCATTTTCAAAACATAAAATCACAAAAATGCCATTTCTGTTACAAAAAACCAGAGGTGAGCGTTTAACACGCGTTTAACAAACTATATAGACAAAATGTGAACAAATATAATAATTATCATGTCTTGACAAAAATACTTTTTTTGCTATAATTAGCTCATCTTTTATCTTGATGATATGGAGGTGAGGTCGATGTTCGATCCGGATAGCATTGAGTTGATATGCGGGCTGTTGGTAGCCGGCGCAGGGATTTATGCCTTATGGTGTGAATACCACCTACGACATCGGTAAAAGTTTATCCCCGACTCCAATCGGGGATTTTTTTGTCTTTTAGAAGTTTATTATAAACACTTGCAATTTTGCGCATAATGTGATATAATTACACATATTGCTCTGGAAAAAAAATCTAATATAGGAGGTAAAAATCTCAATGAAACCAGAGAGCGTTAGAAGAATCGACACCCTGCTCAAAAGTCGGCAGTGGTGGAGGAATACGGACCGCAGCGTCGCCAAGCAGGCACTGTCTTTGCCCTTATCTGTCCGAGAGGACTTATCGCACAGAGAGGATGCCACTATGGACGGTGCGCAAACCGTGAAGCTCGCAAGTATTTGCGGGCATAAGTATCACTTCATTTTGCAGTTCCTGGTCGCCAAAAACGGTCGGGAATACCGCGAGGAGTATGTCTCGGTCAGGGCTGGTCAGCAGTACATGGCCAAGGCGTTGATTTTGGTCACCAATGGCAATCACCCCCGGGCAGAAAAATGCTTGATCAGAAGAACAGTGCCGTTTACCGCGGGCGAGAGGATCTATGACCTTGTCGGGGGCATTCGGCGTCCCACCGAATCACTGACCGACACACTCGTTCGCGAGATCAAGCAGCAGACTGGCATTATCAGTGCCAAGCTGAATCTGCTCACTTATTCGCTTTTGGAAAGCGATTTAAGTGATGTCAAGATGCTGGTCTATGCAGCCACGGTCACCAGCGATCAGATAGATCTGGATCATGTCAACGACAATATTCGCGCTTTGGGAACGGAGTTGGTTTTATTGACTCCGGAAGACTTCAAAGAGATTAAATCCGCCAACATGCCCGTGTTCGCAGCTTTTGGTTTAGCTCGCGCCAAAGGGCTGTTTTAGGCAATAGGTTCATTTTTCTCGCGCAATGATTATACACCCCATCTTGTCACAAGGTGGGGTACTTTTGTGGGTCAATCAGTTAAGTTAATAGTGACGTGATCGTCCAAGCGCGCACCAGAGCTGCTTTCGCGCTGGAAGACATCGAGAATTTGCTCACCGACGGTGGTGCCTGCTGCCCAGTGACTGAGACCATAATTGGTGATATGAATAGGATAGATATCTACGCCTACAAGCTCCCGCCCCTGCCAATGCCAAGCAGCCGCCAGTCCAGCTTTGGTTTCGTTTGACCACTCTTGATCAAAAACAAAATTGCCATGTGAGTAAATAATGGCCCCGCCGTGATATTTTTCTACGCTACCCAGCCAGTGGGAGTGGTTGCCCAGGATCAGTATGGCACCGCTATCAATAGCGGCGTGAGCGAGAGTAATTTGGCGATTGGTAGGAGTGTAGACATATTCTATCCCAAAATGCAAGGCCACTATGAGAACATCAACTTGTGAAGCGGCATGAGTAATCATATTGCGCCAGTCGTCCAAATCAATAGGGTAGGTGACATCATCGTAAGCCAGCAGACCATAAGTAATTCCTTCACGAGTGAAAGTGAGAATGTCAGTATCATTAACATAGAGTTCGCCGGCACCGGCGAGTAAATCTTGAGTCTGCCGGTAACCATCTGGCCCATGATTGTATACATGATTATTGGCGAGTGTCACGATGTCGATATTGCTAGCGGCCAAAGCGGCGGCTGCTGAAGCATCAGCACAAAAAATCATGCCCTCATCGGTCACAGGGCAAGGATCAGTAATCGGTGTTTCCAAATTGGCGACCACCAGATCAAAATTTGCCAAATAGGGATTAACCTCACGCAGTGACCAACTAAAATCTTTTTTGCGCGCGCCAATCGAGTTGACGCTGCGACCCAACATCATATCGCCAGTGGACAGCAGTGTCCAGGGAGTCGCACTCTGGGTCGCCATTGTATTTTCGTTTGCCAGTGGCTGTGCTTGCGGGATCACGGGCGAGGTGTCAACAGTAATTGACTCTCGATGATCAATGTTTTTGAGTTTTTCGGTCGGGGGCAAAGTCTCCACTACTAGCCAACTTATCGCTCCCATAGTCAGTAAACAAACGCAGATGATCGCGGATAGTGTTTGCAATGACTTAAGTTTATTCATACATTTGATTATAACACAAATGTAACTCCAATGACTGCCAAGCTGTGTGCCGAGCTCCGCAATCAGATTTTCATTTTCAAAACATAAAATCACAAAAATGCTATTTCTGTTACAAAAAACCAGAGGTGAGCGTTTAACACGCGTTTAACAAACTATATAGACAAAATGTGAACAATTTTACGATCAATTAGCGCCCTCAAACACATCATTGATGTTTTGGTGATGGTGAGCGAGTGTATTGAGGTACAATTCGAATTGTCGACGATCGGATTGTTCTAAGCTCGATAATATCAAACCAACAAAAAATGATAACAAACCCGCTACAAAAGTAAAACCACAAACAATCAGAGTGGGGAATTGCCGCACTTCGCCAGTCCGCCAAAAAGCCAGTAATACCGGAATGAAAAAAACAATCGCCAAAATCATCAGAGCAATTGCTAGTCCACCAAAAAACGTGAGTGGTCGGTAGGCACGAAAAAGCCGTAAAACTGTCAGCAAAACTTTCACACCATCGCGAAAAGTGTGAAGTTTGGAAGGACTATTTTGGGGGCGATCACGATAGTCAATAGGCACACTGGTAACCACAAAGTGATGATAGACAGCGTGAATAGACATTTCGGTTTCAATTTCAAAGCCGCGCGAGAGAATGGGCAATGATTTGACAAACTGGCGGCTAAAAGCGCGATAACCAGTCATTATATCTTGCAGTTGTGCCCCAAAAATGAAGTTGATACTAGCGCGCACCAAACTATTGCCAAAATTATGAAATGGCCTTTTGTTTTGAGTGGCATAAGTGGTGGAGAGGCGATCGCCAAGCACCATATCGGCTCCATGTTCGATTACTTGAGCAATCATTGCAGGAGCGGCATCAGCGGGGTAGGTATTGTCAGCGTCCACCATTAAGTAACAGTCGGCCTCTAGTTCGCGAAAAGCCCGCCGCAAGACTTCGCCCTTGCCTTGGCGAGTTTCCCGCACAATAATCACTTGTGAGTCGGCTTGACGAGCAATGGCCGCGGTGTCATCAGTGCTGTTGTTGTCATAAACTACAATGGTGGCTGTTGGTACCTGCTGGCGAAAGGACGTAATTACCTTGGCAATAGTGGCGGCTTCATTGTAGGCGGGGATGATAATGACAACTTTGGACATATGAATTATTATAACATGAAATATACTTCATTTGGAGTTGAAAATCAACTAGTGTCATACAGATAGTTGCCAAAATTACAAATGTGTGATATAATCAGAGACATTAAGTTCTTTTGATTGAGTTTGCAGTTTTAATACTTTTCTTATTTCGTTTCTTCTCCCCCTATTCATAATTGAGTGGGGGGAGAATTTTTTTTGCTGTGGTTTCTCTGGCTTCTTCCCGTCTTAGTAAGAATCAACTCCTCTGGCTGCTAGATCGGCCATCTAATAGTACCCACAGGTAAACTGTCTGATCAAAAGCTCATCGGTGTGGTATAATCAGGGTTGGTATTGATAATTAACTTTGAATGAATTGGAGAGTGACGTGCGCATTTTGCATACGAGCGATTTACATCTGGGACGAGTGTTACTGGAAGAGTCATTAATTGATGATCAGGAACAAATGCTGACGGATCTGACATCGTTAATTAAAGACCAAAAAGTGGCCGCGGTGGCTATTAGCGGCGATATTTATGACAAAAGTATTCCGTCGGAAGAGGCTATGGCCTTGTGGGATAGTTTTTTGCACGGCTTGAGTCAATTACCGGTAGAAGTTTTGGTGGTGAGTGGCAATCATGACTCCAACGGCCGTCTAGGTTATGGTAACTGGCTTTTTGCGCAAAAACAGATTCACATTGTCACCCATTATGGCGGTCAGATAAGCAAAGTTCTCTTGGACGGGGTAACTTTTTATCTTTTGCCATTCGTGAAACCTTTTCACCTCAAACCGTTTATGAGTGAGGCTGAATACGCCCATCATCACACGAGCGAGGCGATGATGCGCTGGCTGATTGAGCGAGAAACACTCGATCGGCGTCGTCATAATATTTTGCTGGCCCATCAATTTGTCGTGGCCACTGGTCAAGAAACGTTGACCGGAGAGAGCGAGCGTGCTACCAATCTAGGAACACTTGATGCCATTGATGCCAGTATTTTTGCCGACTTTGACTATGTCGCTTTGGGTCACGTCCACCGACCGCAAAAAATCGGGCGCCAGACAGTGCGCTATAGTGGGACACCACTGGCTTATGCTTTTAGTGAGGCCTCTGATCGCAAAAGTGTTGTTATTTATGACACGCAAACAAGGAAAGTGGAACTACTGCCAATTGTTCCCAAAAGGCGTTTGCAAGTTTGGCGGGGGAGTTTTGTCCAGCTGATGGCAAGACCAGTGACCAAGGATTTGTTGCGTTTTGAACTCACAGACGGTGAACAGCTGCTATCACCGATGCAACAGCTCAAAAAGCGTTTTCCCGGTGCCTTGAGTTTGAGTTTTGTTGGCCAGGTAGCGCCACAGGCGACGGCAGAACAATTGACTTTGACCAAAGGGCAAACGCCAACGGCACTTTTTGCTCAGTTTTTTCAAAAAATTAACCAGCGCCCACTCACGCTAGCTGAAACTCAATATTTACAGACCGTCATTGCCGAGTTAGAAGGGAGCGAGCATGCGACTTAAAAAACTGACCTTGCAAGCTTTTGGGCCTTTTCGTGAGCGAGTCAATCTTGATTTTACGGCCTCCGGACTAGATCATGGTCTTTTGTTAATCACTGGTGACACTGGTGCTGGCAAAACCACTCTTTTTGATGCGATTTGTTTTGCTCTTTATGGCGAGGCATCAGGTTCACTGCGACCTGCAGCGAGCTTGCGCAGTGATTTTGCCGATCCAGATGTGGAGACTTTTGTGGAGCTGGAATTTGAGCATCATGGTCGCAGCTACTGCGTGCGGCGCCGTCCAGAGTATGTACGACCCAAAAAACGTGGTCAGGGTGTGATTCGTGAGCCTGCTTCGGGAGAATTGGCTTTGGGACAGCGGCGCGAAACTAATACTAAAGTGATTACAGACGAAATCACTAGTCTTTTGGGGTTGGACGCGGGACAGTTCCGCCAAGTAGCCATGCTGTCACAAGGCGAGTTTACGCGCTTCCTTTTGGCAAGCTCCACCGAAAAAACATCTATCTTTCGTAAAATTTTTAATACTAGTTTTTATGAGGCTTTAAGCCAACGTTTGCTTGAACGTTTTAGTGAATATCACCACCAGCAAGAAGTCTTAGCGGCTAATCTCGAGCAGGTCAAAAGCCAGTTGGACGAAATCGACACCAATCACCTTAATGATCGCGAATTACAACAATTGCTTGACGAGCAAGTGGACACGCAAACTAAACAAGTAGCGACTCTCAAGCAGGAACAAACACGCCAACAAAAAACGGTCCAGAGTTTGAGCCTTGAAGTTGATCGGCAACAAAAAATCAATGAGCTGTTGTCGCAGCTGGAGACCCAAACGGCCAAATTACGCGAGCTTGAAGCTGGTTATCCACAAAAACAATCAGACCAAAAACAGCGTGACTACAATGTTCGCGTTGGGCAGAGAATCAGTACTCAGCGCCAATTGCAAGCTCAGACCGGCCGGCAGCTGGCAGAAAAAAAGCAAGCCCACACGCGCGCCAAAAAAGAGCTTGAGATGGCGCAAAAACAAATGGCAGCCTTACAAGAAGAGTTTTTGCTTCTTGAACAATATGACGAGAAGAGGGACATCCTGACTCGTGAGGGCCAAAGTTTGAGTGAGGAGCTAAAAAAACTTCAAGACTATGCTCAATTTCAGCAACAACAACACACCAGCCAAAATCAATTGGCTCTGGCCCTAAATCGACAGCGCGAGAGTCAAGATTTGCTTAACGCTCAACGTCAGACTTTTTATCTGGGTCAAGATTATCTGGTGGCCAGCCGACTTGCACCCGGACAACCCTGTCCCGCCTGTGGCAGTCGGGAACACCCTCACCCTGCCAGCAAACCACCAGCTGGTGTCACTCGTGAACAATTAGAACAGACGCAAAAAACTGCCGATTGGTGCCAGCAAGAGGTACAAAAAATTCAGGCTACTCTTGACAGTTTACAAAAAAGCCTGGAAGACTTAGCTTTGCCTGTTGATGTGGACGTGAGGGGGCGCCAAAGTCAGCTCCAAAAGGAAATCAATGATAAACGTCAAGAGTTTGCCAGACTCAAAAATGACTATTTGCAGGTAAAAAATAAGCATGATCATTGGCAAAAACAGTTGACTACCAGCCAGTCGCAAGTGGAGACTTTTGCGGCTGAAATCAAAGAGCTGACGGCTGAGCTAGCGCGTCAGACAACGGCCTTAACTCAGCTTTATGAGCGTGAACATACAAGTCCAGAAGAATATGAGCGTTATCACCTGGATGCTGACGAGTTGCAACAACTCGACCAGCGTTTGCGCCAGCATGAACATATGCGCACGAGCCTTCTGGCCAGTATTGAGACTTTGCGCCAGCAAACTCGGGGCAAAAAGCTGGTGGATCTCACCGCCAGACAAGCAACTTTGGCTCAATTGCAACACCAACAAAATGCCCTCAATGACCAATACGCTCAATTAACAGCGCGTCTGGAGCGTTGGCAGACTGCCAATGTTCAAATCAAAAAACTACTGTCACAATCAGCACGCCTTAACGCTGAGGTGGCAATAGCCAAGACGTTGAGTGATACCGCCAATGGTCGCCAGACCGGCCGACAAAAAATCATGTTTGAAAACTACGTCCAATCGTATTATTTGACTGATGTACTTGAGCGGGCCAATGGCCGACTCGCCCAGATGACTGATGGTCGCTTTCAGCTCGTGCGAGCTCAAGATGCCACAGATTTGCGCAGCAAAACTGGCTTGGACATCTGGGTGTATGATGCCTATACAGGTAAGCCGCGCCAAGTAGCCAGTCTTTCTGGCGGGGAAAAGTTTAAAGCCGCCTTAGCTCTCGCTTTGGGGCTGGCTGATGTTATCAGCATGAATGTGGGTGGGATCAGTATTGAGGCCCTTTTTGTTGACGAAGGCTTTGGCTCTCTTGATCAGGAGTCACTGGCTGGCGCCCTTGAGACGCTGACACAATTGGTCGATACTGATAAGCTTGTGGTCATTATTTCCCATGTAAGCGAGCTTATCAGTCAGATCGACAACAAAATTATTGTTCACAAAACCAATACTGGTAGCCGCCTTGTTTTAGAAACAGCCTGAAGAGAGTCTTTATTGGCACTGGAGACTAACAACGCCTTCACTGTCTGGGGCAACACTACAGCTGCGATCACTGGTATTATTGCCCAAAAGTCGGAGACCATTTTCTAGTTGCTGGAAATAAGCCCGATGGTAGCCAAAATCCACCGTGACAATATCAGCTTCATTGGGATCGTGCTCGACACTATAAACAGTACTATCAGGTATCAACCACTCAGGATCAATGATATTAATCGCGTACAAGTAAGGACTGGCCAGGTCTTTGGCTTGTTGGTAGTTACTACTACAAGTCAGTTCGACGCGCAAGACTGGATTGTTGGTATCAATGCCGACACCGTATGCCCCATAGCGCGCCAAAAGCAAACATTTTTGTTCATTTTTCTTATGGGTGAAAGCCGCGATGCAATTCACAAAAGGGTCATAAGCATCATCAACAGGACAAGCATCAATGTTAGTTTGTTTATAATCAAGTTTGTCGAGCGCGTCCGTCATCTCTTTTTTGACCGCGCCTAGCAACGGGTGGCGCAAAGCAGGGTGGAGGTCTTCATCTTGTTTTTTGCCACCAGCTGGCGCGAGTTGATAGGCAGTTTGAGTGGTGGGTACTTGGAAAACCACAGTTTTACCCCCAGAAACTTGGATCCTATAGCCATCCTCACTACGCCACCAGAGGGTAGTATCAATACCATAATCTGCCCCGAGACTGGCGTCACTCAGCTCACTGACATGTTTGGAGGCCACAGTGTCGCGCACGAAGGGGATCGGATCGGCTTGCAACTGTTCTTTTTGTCCAGCCGCTGGCTCAGGGGTGGGATTGAGACTGCAACCAGTGGGGCATGTGGTGCTGCCTTGATTGATCTGATTGACCGCTTCCGCCTCGAGTTCACTACCAAGCATGACCCCCAAAGTGTTGCTAATCACCGCGTTCACCTGTGGGCGCGTGGCCACCAATTGTTGACGATTGTTGAGCACCGTTGCCACAATCACCACTACCAACAGTAGTCCGATAACAGCAACTGAAGTAATTGCATCCTTATCCATAACCTATATTATACCACATTAATGCCATTTTGTCAAGGGTTAATTTTAGTCTGATATATTCTGTTGGTCCTCCACGGCTGGCCACGGGCCTACATATTGATAAAATTTCTTATCAATCAAGGTAAAAATGTCACCAGATGCTGGATTGTATCCCAGTGCCAAGGCTTGTGAGAGGAGAGAATCATGAACAGCGTATAAGTGCTGACCGCGAGCGTCAAAAAGATTGAGGCTGCTCCAGTGAGGACTTAAAACTAATAACTGACCATTACGATCATTGGACAGATAAAGTTGACTACTAGGACTAGCCTCGAGCGACCAATGAGTACGCTGGCCGCGCAACCACTGGTGCGCTTGACCATCGGCGACGGTGTAAATATAACCATCAATCAAGGCATTAGTAATCAATCCCGGCGGCGTTTCCTCTTGAGCTAGCCAAGAATCTTGACTGACAAATTCATCATTTTTGAATGTTAGTTTGACAATAAAATCTTGGCCAAAAACATAAAAATTACCGTCAAAACGCTCCAAGTCGTGAGCTTGATGTGGCAAATTTATGATAGGAGTCAGCGCTAGCCAGCCTTTTTGTGGCTCATTCCAGACATAAAGCTGATCGCCCAAGGCAAAAATCTGGTCGTCATCGAGCGCTAGTGCTTGGATTGGAGTGGGTGTGGGTGCTAGTGATTGGTAGTTTTTGCTAGCCAAATCCACCTTAATGACATCTTGCAAGTTGGAGTCGGCCACAACCACTTGATCAGCTGCAAAAGCGATCAGGGCAGGCGTGATTTCTTGGCCAGTAAGTTCTAGATCGTAAATTTCTCGCCACAATTGACTGACCTGCACCTGTTTTTGACTTTGGTGCTGACCAGGAACAGTTTCGATTTGAGAGACAATCCGACTACCAGTATAATTATAGGTAATTATCATCAACAGCGTCAACGCCGTCACCAAGATGATCGCCGCTGGCACCCACAGACTCTTTTTCATGGTCTTGATTATATCACACAATGCTACTCAGAAAGCACGTAGCGTACACCTTTGGTCACCCCACGCTTTTCAATGACGCCTTTTTTAATTAAGTCCTTAATATCGCGCAAAATTGTGTCGGTAGAGACATTGGGGAGAGCCTGTTGGGCTTCTTCGGATGTGATTTCTCCTTGGTGTTGCAAGATCTCCAAAAGAATAATTTGCCGCTCAGAAAGAGAGACTTGACGGCCCAATTTTTCTTTGAGTTGGAGGTCTTTGGATAACTTGAGGACTTGGCTTTTGACTTTGTCCACCTCAATTGCTAGGCCATAACCAAAATACTCGAGCCAATAAGTCATATCTTGGCTGCCGGATTGTTGGACTGAGAGCAGGGCTTGATAGTAGCGTCCCACATCAGCATCAAAATACTGTTCGAGCGAGAAGAAACGCTTAAAATCATAGCGACTACAATAAAGTACCAAGGTAGCCATCGCACGAGCAGTGCGGCCATTACCCTCAATAAAGGGGTGGATATTAACTAGTTGATAATGGGTAATCGCGGCTTTGACAATCGGGTGTACTGCTTGTGCTTCGGGGGAATTGAGCCAGGAAAAAAAGTCCGCAATCAAAAAGGGGACTTCGGTGCTATGGGGTGGACGAAAAGCAATGTCATCGCCGGCCACTGATTTGACTACCACTTGTCGATCGCGATAAACACCAACAAACTGCTCATCCACCAGACGATTGACCGTGAGTGAGTGGATTTTTTTGAGAGTTTTTTCACTAAATAGCCGCTCAGGATTGAGATTTTGTTGCTGATCAATCCACCAAATTACATTACGATAGTTGATAACTTCCTGAATGTCACGGTCTCTAGCCATAATGCCAGCTTTTTCGGAAATAGTCTTGAGATTGGAGTCATCAATCATCACTACTTGTCGTGCCTGCTCAGCGGTTAGGTCATTACCCTCAATTTTGGTACCATAGTGCACTGTTCGCTGCAAGGCGTCGTCGCGAAATTTCATCTCCCAAGCAGGCACAATTGGCGAATTTTCAATCAAAGCGCGCGCCGCCTCAATACGAGAGATGTACATGAGCAAATTGTTAGTAATTGTATAGTTCGGTTGAAACATACTGGGAATTATACCACAATTATCGCGAGACTTGCAAGAAAAAAAATACCAATTAAACTTTGACGTGAGCGCCAAAAAAAGTATGCGAAGTTGTATACAATTTTAATGACACTATGGCAATAGTTTGATTACTTTAGTAGAATTTTTTCTAGTTATAAGACTAATAATCTATTGAGTCCAGAGTTAATTGGGTCTTGACAAAATTGACTATATGTGATATAATATAAGATATTAAGATAGAGAATAAGCTAATTATTTCGGGTATTTTTCTTCTTGACAAAGTGTTAATTTATGCTTATAATGCTCACATCAATGACAGGAACAAAAAAACAGACCACCAAAAGACATGAAAATGTTGCTATCAAAGCAAAAGCAGCTAAAAGTGTGCGTGAGCTGAAAAAAACTGCCAAAACAAGAAGAAAAGCGTCGTCAAAACAACGTCAGACTGCCAATCTGTCGACTGGTAAGTTTCGGTTTTTGTGTGATTGTATGTCAGGACTGGCGGCGGCGGTATTGGTGGGCGGTTTGATGAGTTGGCGCACCACTACGTCGACTAAAGTTTTGGGTTTGTCCACTCAGTTGAGTGCTGAGACGATTTTACAGACAATCAACCTTGAGCGCGCGGCCAAAGGACTCGGGCCGTTAAGCAGTGACGAGCGTTTATATCAGGCGGCGGTAGCCAAGGGTGAGAATATGTTTGGTGATAATTACTGGGCTCACGTTAATCCTAGTGACGGCACCGAACCGTGGGTATTTATCCAAAATGTGGGTTATGAATATCAAAGTGCTGGCGAAAATTTAGGACGTGACTTTACCAGTGAGAAGGCTTTGGTGCAGGCGTGGATGGATAGTCCTTCACACCGCGAAAATATCCTCAATCCACAATTTAGTGATGTGGGCTTGGCGGTTTTGGATGGACAAATTGACGGTCAACCAGTGGTTTTAATTGTCAATCTTTTTGCTCAGCCCAAAATTGGCGATGGTCAGATTACCCAGATCGCTACCTACAATCAAGCTAATGATCAGTTGGTATTGGCCGGGCAAGTGGGGCCAGCTGAAGCACTTTTGGCTGGAAGTACCAGGCGTGTATTGTGGTGGCAGTGGTTAGTCATGGCAATTGTTGGTGGAGGAATGACCTTGGTTTTGGGCAAGTTGCATCCTCGTTATCCGTCTCGTGCTCGTCGCCGCTAGAAAGACAAGATGCTGTTTAATGTTTTGCAATTTATTTGTGCGACTTATGTTCACAATTATGAAGTTATTGGCTTTTTTGTGGCGATGTTGGCGGCTTTATATGCACTCATTGTGAAACCCACGCGCCAGCGAGTGCTATTTTTTGTCGGCTTCTTGCTTTTAATTTTGCATTTTGAGTATTACAAACACATCAATGAAGGGTTGCAGGATCAGACTTTGGCTACTTTATTTTTGCAGGAGCCTCATTACCGTGGTCGCTGGCTGACGCGAGTATTTATTCAACACGTTATTCCTTTGAGTTTGTGGCTCACAGCCTGGGGAAGTATTGTATTGGCCTTAATTAAACCCAAATGGCTTTTTGCCGATGCCAAAAAGTCGTCCCATCAAAAGCTCAAATAAATAAAGCTGACATTGACACAAAACTACATGTCACAAAGATAGGTTTTGTGATATAATACGCAGTGTCTAATAAGTATTTAGAAAGGTAGTAGTGCGAAAATTTGCAAATTACACCAAATGGATGCTGGTTTTGAGCGGCGTTTTAATGGCGCTGGTGGCAGTCGTCCTGTTTATGAATCCTTTGACCAGTGCGTGGTCGGCCACTAATGTGGTGGGCTGGTTGATGCTGGCAGCAGCCATTATTGATATAGTGACTTTTATTGCCAATAACGATCGTTTTTATGCTGGTTGGCTACTGATCCGTGGTGTGGTCACAGGCTTGATTGGCGGCATGTTGGCATTCAGACCAGTAGACTCAATGGAATTGATAATGATTGTTTTTGGTCTCTGGGTGATTATTACCGGCAGTGTCCAGTTCGCCAATTCTTTTATTGCTCGCAGCTTAGGGCAGAGAGAATGGTTTTGGCCGATGCTGGGAGGAATTTTTGAAATTATTGCTGGTGGAGTCATTATTGTTTATCCCGGTATCAGCTTGATTGCGAGTACCTACGTGTTGGCGATAAGTCTGATGGTGGATGCCATCACCAATTTTATCGATGCCTTTAAAATTCAACAAGGACTTAATGAAATCAATCGTTGGGAAAAAGCTTTAAAAAAACTCCTACCAGGACAATAAAGTTGCAGGTAGGTGAAGAATCCCCTGATAAAATCGGGGGATTTTTTTGTTGGGCTGACTGTTAGCAAATGTCACTAAAACAAATGTCCGTCCCTTTCGAGACGGCCACTTGTGAACGAAATAAGAAAGATATAATATTGCTTAACGTTTTGGTGATTGACGCTTGCGACGAGCCTTGCCACCAGTGCCAATCTTGCGACTCTCTTTCATCCGATCATCACGCGTGAGTAGAGAAGTCTCTCTAAATAATTCGTGATAGTCGGGGTTCATCTTTACTAAGGCACGAGCCAAACCATGGGTGAGCGCGCCCAATTGACCATTTTTGCCGCCACCAGTCACTTTAACCGTGACCGCGTAGCGCCCCAGACAGTTAGTTACGACAAATGGTTGATTGTAAAAAGTGGCTGCATTGGGAATATTTTCAAAGTACTTGCCAGCAGCCACACCGTTGATGATAAAGTCACCTGGTCGAGGATAAAGTCGCACTCGAGCGGTAGAAGTTCGTCGACGGCCAACGGTAGCGACATACTCGCCTTTAGGCGAGGTCATTGTCATAGAAGCTCGACTTGTCTTCACAGTCACGCGAGGCTTTTCTTTTTTGACCACTTTTTGGGCAATTGATTTTCTATTCTTTTTGATCGCCATAGTCTTTTATTCCTTAATAAAATTATGATAAGTGTGTTCACTATCGGGAAAAACTTTCAGTCGAGCCAAGCGAGCGTCACGCAATTTGTTAGCTGGCAACATGCCTTTGACCGCTGTGCGGATTATCGCTTCAGGGTCACGCTCTTGTAAAGAGCGGAAAGTTTCGCGCACTAAACCGCCAGGGTAATTTGAGTGCCGGATATAGACCTTTTTATCTTGCTTGCTGCCAGTGACCACAATTTTGGATGCATTGACAAGCACCACATAATCTCCATTGTCGATATTGGGAGTGTAACTAGTCTTATGTTTGCCCATGAGCGTCTGGGCGATGTCAGAGGCCAACTGACCCAAAACTTTGTTTTCGCCGTCAACCAATTGCCACTCGTGTTTGATGTCTTTTCGACGCAATACTGATGTTTTTTGACGTTTTATCTGCATAGTTTATTTCCCTCTACCACCGCCACTAGCTGTGGAACGATTGGCAGTTTGTCGGCGGACGAGATTGCCAATTTTACTGGTGACCTTTTTTGCTTTATTTTGATCAGCCTTGACTGCTTCTTGGGCTTGAGTGTCATGAAGATGACTCTGTTTAGCGGCAGTGTCCTTAGTCACAGCCTTTTTGCTTGTAGCTGCGTTTTTATCACTCGGTGCTGATTTTTTGGCGGGAGGCAGCACCTCTACCAAACTCAGGCGATACAAAGCAACATTATCGCCACGGCGGCGACCATATGGTACCAATCTGGTAAAGCCAGACTGACGATTGACAAAAACCGGTGCTACTCGATCGCACAGATTATTAACAACGTCACGACGACCAAAAATTCGATGAAGCTGACGCCGTGAGGCTAAGTCACCTTTTTTAGCCTTACTAATCACACTATCGATGATTTTGCTCGCCTCTTTACCCTTGGGCTTGGTGGTGATAATCTCACCGTGTTCGAGGACAGCCACCGTCACTCCCATTAACAAGGCACGACGTGACTTAGTATCACGATTAAAAGATTTTTTATTGAGGCGATGTCGCATATTAATCCTCCAATTTCACACCGTGAGTGGCCAAAGCCTCTTCGATGATTCCAATGCTCTTGGAACCGAGGTTTTTCACTTTGGCGATCACACTCTTCTGGGTACTGAGCAAATCATAAACTGTCTTGAAACCAGCTCGGCGCAAAGCATTGCTCAAACGTGTTGGTAATTCAAGCTCCTCAACCGTTAGCAACATGATCTTTGCTTCTTTGGGATCGAATTTGCGCTGATCAAGGCCACGTTTGCTAGGATCGAGAGCCACGGGATCATAGATTTGGGTAAACTGTTTGGCCAAAATTTGGGCGGCTTGTTGGACAGCTTCCAAAGGAGTCAGTGTCCCTTTGGTCTTAACATCCATCAAAAGTCGATCATAGTCCGTCTGGCGACCGACACGAGTCTCTTCGACCTTGTAAGACACGGTAGCAATGGGCGAAAAGAGGGCATCAATATCAATTTGACCGATTAGCGGCTTGGCTTTTTCTGGTGCCATTCGGTAGCCAAAACCACTTTCAACTTCAAGCTCAACATTAAAGACCTTGTCAGTCACCACCTCAGTAATTACCAAATCCTTATTGATGATCTCAAAGCCAGCTGGCACTTGGATGTCGCCAGCGGTTACCACTTTGGGTCCAGTGACATTAATCATCATGTTGACTTTTTCGTCAGAATCGCCCTTGACTACTACCTGTTTGAGATTGAGGACAATATTAAGCAAATCATCACTCAGACCATCAACTCCAGTGTAGGGGTGATCTGAGTCAGCAAATTTGACTGACGTAATGGCACTGCCAACAAGAGAAGTGAGTAACACTCGTCGCAGGGCGTTACCAATTGTATGACCATAGCCGTTCATCAAAGGAGAAATTTCGATGATGGCATGATTGGCCTCCACCTCCTCTAATAGCTTAGTTTCAAAACTAGGATTCAAGACTTCGTATTGATTTAAATCTCTCATACACACTCCCCTCTAGCGAGAATAAAACTCCACAATTAACTGTTCTTCGATATTTTCCATGGTATTCTCTCGCTTGGGTAGACTCGCAACCTTGATGGCACCAGCCTTAATCTTGAGCCACTCGAGATCTTCCTTGTCATTATTTTTGATGGCCTCGCTGATCACCTTGATACCACTTGAAGTGGGAGCGATAGTTACCACGTCACCCACTTGGACTCGGTATGAAGGAATGTCAAGTTTGCGATTATTGACACAAATGTGGGCGTGATTGACTAGCTGTCTAGCAGCGGCACGAGTAGGCGCAAAGCCCGCTCGGTAAATAACATTATCGAGGCGACGTTCGAGATAAGATAAGAGTGTCATGCCGGTATTGGTCTGTTTGCTGGCCGCCTCCTGATAAAGACGCACCAACTGTTTTTCACTTACTCCGTAAAGAGCTTTCACCTTTTGTTTTTCTTTTAACTGGAGACCGTATTGCGAGAGTTTGCGTCGCATTTTGGCACCATGCTGGCCTGGAGCCTGCATTAAACGACGCGAAGTCTTAGCAGCATTTGTCTTGAGCGACAAGTCTTCATTGAATTTACGTGAAATTCTGGTTTTTGGTCCGGTATATCTTGACATATTTTATTCCTTAACGATTGTGTTTAGCTTTGCGTGAACGAGTCCCATTGTGAGGAATAGGAGTGCGATCCACAATCATCCCCACCTTCATCTTGGCAGTGCGCAGGACATTGAGCACCACATCACGACCAGGACCAATACCCTTAATGTAGACGTCAATCTCATTCATACCAAAAGCCTTGGATTTATTAAGTGCGTTTTCAACAGTCACTGTAGCCGCAAATGGAGTTGACTTGCGACCACCAGAAAAACCTGATTCACCAGTCGATGACCAGCATAGCACATTACCTTTGTCATCAGTAACGCTCGCCAAAGTGCTGTTAAAAGTGGCGCTGACGTACAAGCGACCTTTGACTGCCAACTTATTGGCTTTCTTCTTAAAGTTTCGTCGATTGCGATTTTTTCTCATAGTCTGTTAGCCTTTTTTATTCTTGGCTTCTTCTAGTTTTGCGGCCATTTCTTTGGTCATAGAACCAATTGTTTGACGCTTATTGCCACGCACGGAGCGTGAATTGGTACGAGTGCGCTGACCTCTCGCCGGCAAGCCAGCAATATGACGCAAGCCGCGATATGACCGAATCCGTTTGAGGCGATCAATATCATCGGCCACCTTGCGTTTGAGATCACCTTCAATCACATATTGATCCAAAACTGTCTGAATGCGACCGATTTCTTCTGACGTGAGGTCGCGGGCACGCTTGTCAGCATCGATATTGGCGCGCTTGACTACCTCGGCAGAAACTTTTGGCCCAACGCCGTGAATATAGCGTAATGCAAAAAGTACTTTTTTTTGTTCTGGGATATCTACACCTGAAATACGCAACATATTGACCTTTTAACCTTGTCTTTGTTTATGCTTGGGATTGGTGCAGACCACCCGCACAACACCCTTACGTTTAATTACTTTGCATTTATTGCATTGTGGTCTTACCGATGATCTAACTTTCATATTACCTTTTATATTTACCTGTCAAGATTTGCTATTATATCATAATTTATCAAATATGCGGTACTAGTTTACGTCATTTGTTTTTTTGTGGATCTATAAGTAATTTTTGCCTTAGTTAGATCATATTTTGACACATAGCCTCTAACATGATCGCCGGGCATGACGCGGATACGATAGAGTCGCATTTTGCCAGCCAAAGTCGCCAAAAGCTGCTTGCCAACCAAAGGCGTCACCTCACTGGCCGTGACTGTCAAACGAAAGCTTGTATTGGGTAGGCAATCATCAATCACACCTTCAAAGTCAAACATATCAGGATTTTTCTTCTTATCCAGCTGAAAATTCACCTGGCGTTTGGCTTTCTCTGCTCGTTTGTGTGCTTGTACTTTTCCCATAATGAGTTGCTATTATACCACACTTTGCCGTTTTTGTCAAGGGCTAAATGAGATTATTGAACACAAAATTTGTACAATGTTGCTAGTCGGGTGTGTTACACAAGTATTCGAGTGTGGCCGATCGTGATACTAGCACACAATTGACTCATCAATTATCCAATTTTTAGTGTATAATAGGCGCACTGATTTGATAAAGCGAGAAAGAAAGGGTTTATGACCATTAGTGAACAGTTAATGACTGATATGAAGACAGCGATGAAGGCTCATGATAGTCAGACTTTGGAGGTGATCCGTTTTTTGCGCTCCAGCATCCAAAACGCCCAGATTGATGGTGCCGGCAATGACGATAGCTCAATTCAAAAAATCATTGCCTCACAAGTGAAAAAATCAAAAGAAGCGGTGGCTGAGTTTGTCAAGGCTGGCCGTGAGGATTTGGCCGGGCAAGAACGCAGTAAAATTCAAGTGATGGAAAAATATTTACCTACTCAACTTGATGACACGGCACTGGAGACCATCGTGCGCGAAGTCCTTGGTGATACGCCCGACAAAAGCAAAACCGGACAGCTCATCGGCTTGGTGATGAAAAAGGTTGCGGGTCAGGCTGATGGTAGTCGAGTGAAAGCGATGGTAGAAAAGCTTTTAAGCTAACTGGTGTGAATATTAAGGAGACAAAATGATGAGTCCAGATCAAATTGTACCAATTGTCTTAATCGTCGTCATGGTGATTGTGGCCGTGGTTTTGGTAGCTGTCGGCATCCAGCTGTTTTTGGTGCTTAAAGACACTCGCCGCTTGCTGGCCAGTGTTGATCGCTTGGTGGTCAACACCGATGAAAAACTTGGCTTGGTTGTCAGTCCCATTCGCACCCTTGGTAGTCTCGCGGCGGGAGTGGCCGGTGGCATGAAATCTTTTGAGGCCTTTTCGGCGTGGCTGAAGAATCGCAAGGTAAGTGGTAGCCAACATGGATGAAATCAACTCGCAGCTCAAGACTGCGCGTGACCAGGGTGAACAGCTGGCCGAGCTTTTGGCTTTGTATGTGTATTTTATGCAACATACACCTGAAGGCCGAGCTGTGGGGCGAGAATTGGAGCGTGACTGGCAGGAGGCCGTCTCACGCTTGCGTGAGGATAAACGTTTGATTGGCGCGGATTTTAGTCTGCGCGAGTGGCTGCTACAAATCAGGCGTGAGCTTCTGAGTGATTCTCGTCTGTTACGACCGGTCAAAAAAGTCAAACCGCGATCAAGCCGGTCGGCACGCAAAAAAACTCTTCGCTTCCGCGGGATCAATGAGTGAACAACAAGATGACCACGCCAGTAGATATTCCCCCACTATCACGCTCTTGGTCACCAGCACCGGTTGGCAGGGTACAGACGCGTTTGTCAGCGGTTGGTGGCCGTGTGTCAAGTGAACAGCCCGATCTTGCCGATAAGACGCCCGAGACTAGCGCAGGTGCGCCCACTGTCCAAAACGGCTATTATCGCACTTTGCCGCTGTTGATATTTGGTTTATTTTTTTATGCACTGGTGTGGATGATAACAGGGCGCGTGGCGCCAGCTTCCCTGGCCAACTGGTTGTGGACGGACTCCTATCTGCTATTCCAGCTCTTGTTGGCGGCTGGAAATTTCTTTGTTTTTACCTATTTATGCCAGAGTGCAGCCTGGGGACGGTGGGCGGCTTTGATGGGTGCCAGCGTGATGTTTTTCAAGCTAGGCCATTTTTTGTTGACCTTGCCATTGATTATCAGTTTGAGCCTGCTGGCCATTATTTATGGGTATCTTTTGGTCTTTCGTCATAAAAAGTCTGATAAACCAACAAAAACTACCTCTTGACAAAATAGGGTTATTGTGATATAATATAGGTCATAGAAGGAAGCGGTCGGTGCGACCTTTGCCGGTGAATCGCTATGAGGATTGGTCGCTAGCTGTGGTATAATATCCTCATGAGCGAGTCAACTTATCAGCTGGAGATTTTGCCGGAAAGTGGTTTTTTTGACCTGGGGCTGAGGGAGTTGTGGGCGCGCCAACGCTTGTTGTGGGTGCTCGTGCGGCGCGATCTGCAGGTGCGCTATAAAAGCACTGTCCTGGGAGTGGTGTGGGTGGTGCTACAGCCGGTATTGTCTACCTTGATTTTTACTTTGATCTTAGCGCGGATTTTTAATACCAATGGTGATAATAATTACCTGCTTAATACCCTGATCGGCTTTACGCTGTGGCAGTTTTTTTCCAGTTGTCTGGGGGCGGCTACAGGGAGTGTTTATGAACAAGCGCGACTCATCCGTAAAATCTACTTCCCTCGGGCTTATATCCCTCTCACAATTGTCTTTCGCCAACTTTTTGATTGTGGTGTTGGGACGATTTTTTTGTTGCTGGTGATGTGCTGGCAGCGAGTGTGGCCCACGCCAGTCGGTCTGCTAGCCTATATTCTGGGGCTGGTTAATTTATTACTCTTAACCAGTGGTCTGTCGTTGATGGTCTCGGCCTTGAGTGTGCTTTTTCGCGATGCGCGGCATTTGATTCCCTTTATTGTCCAGATTTGGTTTTATCTCACTCCAGTTTTTTATGGCCGCGGTTTGCTGAGTGGACGACTGCAGATTTTGGCACTGATCAATCCCGTGACCGGGACGCTAGATCTGGTGCGTGGAGGATTGTTGGCAGGGCAGATTGCTTGGGGTAGCTGGGCAGTGCAGTTGTTTGTTGGTCTGGTGGTGGCAGTTTTGGGCTTGGCTTTTTTCCGGCGGCTAGAGACAGAAATCATTGATCGGGCGTGATTTTTATGAAAATGATCGAAGTAGAAAATTTGGGCAAAAAATATCGTAAGCACACGAGTTTGGAGCCAACTTTCCCCACATTGCGCGATCGACTTTTGTCCTGGGGCCGACAAGCGCCAGTGCATGACTTTTGGGCCCTGCAAGACATCAATTTTTCGCTCGAAGAGGGACAGGTATTGGGGGTTATTGGCCATAATGGCGCGGGCAAAAGTACCCTTTTTAAGATTCTCTCTCAAGTGACTCGCCCCACCACTGGCCGAGCAGTTTTGCGTGGTCGGGTGGCCTCGATGTTGGAGGTGGGTACGGGTTTTCATCCGGAGCTTTCGGGGCGAGAAAATGTTTATCTCAATGGGACAATTTTGGGGATGAGTCGGTCAGAAATTGATAGTCACTTTGATGAAATTGTCGAGTTTGCTGGCGTGGCTGATTTCTTGGATGATCCAGTCAAGTATTATTCTTCTGGTATGTATACTCGTTTGGCTTTTTCCATCAGCGCCTTTTTGGCTAGTGAGATTATGATCATTGATGAAGTTTTGAGTGTGGGGGACGCTAGTTTCCAGAAAAAAAGCCTGGAAAAAGTGCGCCAGCTCGTGCGTGACCAGGGGCGGACGGTGATGATCGTCAGTCACAATCTAGCCGGGGTGGCACAGTTGACCGATCGGTGTTTGTGGCTCGATCACGGTCGACTCAAAAAACAGGGGCCCACCCAAAAAGTCCTGCCACTTTATAAAGCTCAACAAGAACGTTTGACTCGCACTCCCAAGCGGTGAGCGTTAGCGGCTCGCAAAAATACCATGATATATCAAAAATGGATTTTGTGAGTATAAATTTTAAGCTTGACGACGACTGCGCCTGCCGAGTTCTTCAGCTACTTCCAGCCGATAGTGAACTACGTCATAAATCTTACCATCTTTGCCAGCAGTTTTGAGTCGGCGCATATAGCGAGAGCGGGGATAAGGACCATCTTCAGTGGTAATCTTTTTGAGATGCTCATTGACAGTGGATAGCTGGAGGCGATACAAATCGCTAATTTGCGTTTGGGTCAGCCAGACCTCACCATCAACAAACGCCACCTCTAGCTGCTGTGACTTGCCATGAAGGTGATACTTGATTGTTGGCAGACGCGGCTTATTGGGCATAGTTTATTTTTTTGACGGATCAGTGCCCTGAGTATTGATGACTTCCACCCGACCCACATCCATGAGCCAACCAACGCTCTGACCGGAGAAGGTTTCACCCCAGACACGAACATCCATACCGACAAACTTGTCCAGATCAGTGACTGATGAGGTTAGATAAACTGTCTGACTAGCACCCCCAGTACGCAAAAGCGCGTGTGAGCCCTCGCCATTCATACCGCCAGCTTGCAGATAGCCTTGAGCACTGTCAACAAAGTCATCAGCATTGGGACTACCAAAAACATCGCCTTTTTTGATGCTGCTGGCATCCTCGGCCACGGTCGCTGTAACAGCTGTAGTTTGATCGGCATCACTATCAGTATCAGCTACAGTCGCTTTATTGTTGCCTCGCAACAGCCAGCCACCACCAACACCTAGGCCAATGGCGACCACCGACAAAACGGCGACAATAATTAATTGTTTGACATTGGTTTTTTCTTCCATATTAGCTGATATTATACCACAAATGCGCGCAAAAAGACGGTTAGTTTTGACTCTGGACAAAAACTTGATTTACCCTTGATTTTGGGGCAAAAGTATGATATAATTATATCCATTGTTATGTTTGGTAAAAAGACATTTCTGGCTTTTTTGGTTTTTATTGGTACTCAGTTTTGCTTGACAATTGACTTGTCACGTCAGGCATGGGCAGGATTTTGTTTGTGTACCCGACAAGATGCAGCGACTGGTCAATACATAGGGCATGCGTGTAGCGGTGGCACAAGTGTGACGACATGTACGCAATCAGAATGTGACACTTGGGGGAGTTATATTTTGCAAGCAGGTATTCATGCTACCTATAGTGATTGTGAACAAGCTTTTGATGAACTCAAAAAAGCGGCAACTCCGACTACGCCACCTGTAGATACTGGTACAAAAACATGCCTTTTTATCATTAGAAATCAGAGAACATTGAATATTCGTCACGAATGTAAACTCCGCAATGGACAGACTTGCGCCGAAATTACCCCGAGTTTAATTGATGGTGACGAAAAAATCGATGCGACCCATCGCGAGTACGATGACCCTGCACAGTGTGAAGCAAAATTTACAGACGCAATGGAAGATATTACCTGTATTAGCAATAAAACTGGCACTTGTGTCAACATTACTGTGACCAAGTCCAAAGCGCGGACAATGGTACCCAATCCTAGTGACCCAGAGATTTTCACTTATTTGCAATGTTTTAGTGGTAGTAATCGTCAAACTGACTGTGCTAAAGCTCAAGAGAGTACAGCCAAATGTTGCATGTACAAAAATAATGCTGATTCCTATACTTGCGAGTGCGGCGATGGCGTGCTTTATGGTGATGGCACATGTAAGTCATCATCTGGCAGTGGTGCTTATTATAATGGCCCCTACGCCAGCAAAACCGACTGTGAAGACGCCCGTCCCGGTGAACTCCCCAAATTTAAAGTGGATGAACCAACCGAACAACTCAGTCATGAGACTTTGGAAAAAATGAATCCTTTGCGTCACAGTTTACCTAATGTTTTTGGCAATCAAAGTAATCGTAACCCGGGTTATATTATTTCTCGTCTGGTAAAAAATATTATCTTTCCCATTTCTGGTCTGATTCTTTTTATCCAAATTATCTGGGCTGGTTTTCAAGTGGTTCAAGGAGGCACTACTGGTAATGACAATCAAGTCAATAGTGGTAAACAACGTCTTATCTCAGTGATTGTTGGTTTCTTACTACTTTTTGCCAGCTACTGGCTTTGGTCACTGGTAGAA
>JAFRKQ010000028.1 GCA_017431625.1 bacterium
GCTCTCTAGGTTTAGATATTGATGATGATTTTAATTTCGTGCGTACCAATACCCACTTACAATTAAACATTCGTCAACGATGAGTGCAAATTGAGGTGTTATTCCTGAACTAGGAACTAGCCCTGAAAATTTAGGTCTTGTTTGTGTGATGCTCAAGGATGTATATGAGGACGCTCGTGTCAAACAAAGCCTTAAAGACCGGGCAGCGCAGATGTGTGCACAGGCCAGTGACGACTATTGGGAAAGCGACAAGATGCGCGAGTATCACGAACGTCTAGCCAAAGGTCAACAAGAGAAACAAGCCAATAAAAGTGCTATTTTTCACAATGATCCGGAGTACATCGCTCAAGAACTCAATAAGATGATTAAGGATAAACTCAAAGGCTTTTTGGAGAAAAGAGAATTTACTTGGATGGGTGATGAAGAAACTGAGTTTTGGCTAGCGCACGAAAATATGCGACGCCAACTTCTGGCTGCTAACAATAAATTCTACCGCACTCGCGTTTACGAGCAGGTTGATTTCACTGATGACAGTCCAGCTGCTCAGGCTTTGCGCCAACAAAGAGAGCGTGACGTCATAGACTGGCTCTATCTTCTTGGTCAGAGTTTGGCTTGGTATGTCAATTATGATGACTACAGTGAAGAGATGGAATGCATGTTGTATCAAACCTTGACAGCCTATTTGCGCAGTGATATGGCCGGTGACATTTTTTATCTGGAGGAGATGGCCTACACCTCACCTTTGACTGGTTATCAGACTGGCGTCTGTCAAGTCTTAGCTTTTGCCAATTATGACTCCAATCAAGATTTTTTTGATCGCGAGCGGAATTATTTGAGCAGTGATCTAGTTGATGAAGCGACAACCAATGGTGATCGTTTGTATTTAGCGGGTCTTTTGACTCAGGAGGAGCAAGCACAAACCGCTCCCGCCCTCACCGTTGATGGGACTGATATTGACACGTATGAGTTTGAGCTGCCAGAAGGCTTTGAGAATATTTGGAATGAAATTACTCTGGAGGATTTGGAAGCGGTGCGGGCGCTGCATGCGGACTATGATGAAAATGCTGGCATTGATGAGACCGATTATACTTTCACTGAAAAGCAGCAACAGCAGCTCGATGAAGACGTGGCCAAGTGGGAAAGTCAGCTGTCGTCGCCAGAGACGATAATCACAAGCCCACAGGAAAATGTACTTGATAATAGTGTAGTAGGATTGTGAGCGTCATGCCAAAAAAATTTTTCGCCTTTGGACAAATTTACAACTGGGTTAAAGTGTTTTTGGCCGTGGTGGGTTTGTCGGTTTTGATGATGGATCACACCGATCAAGTGCAAGCAGTTTATTGCGCGCCACTCAAGCAAAATATCACCTGTCCCAACGGCGATCACCCTGGTGGTTCAACGCCAAATTTGGGTAATCTTTTTACGATTGACCGTGTCACTTTGCGAGCGGCCATCCAGTGCTGTGGCAAGCAAGTGAGTTTTGATCGGCTCAATGTGAAGGAAGAAAAACAATCAGTTAATCGATATCCAGGTTTTCATGTCCATTGGGATTATGACACCAATAGCTCGGCTAGCTGTTATACCAAAAATTTTAATATCCACATGTATGACGGTGATTGTCCTGGTGCCGGCATTGTTGGTGAGTGTCCAAAAGATAGTAGTGGCAACCGTTATTTGTCTGGTATTGATTATTTTGAGTATTTGTGTCAAGACTCATGTGCACTTTATGAAAGTATGACAGGCCTCAAGTGTAGTGACATTATGGATCAAACCACGGAAGAGATTGTGGTGACAGAGAATAATACTCATCAAGACGGCTATGTTGACGCTGCTGATAGAAGCTATAATAAGAGTAATGCCGCTGATAGTGAGAATATCCCCCACCCGATCAAATTTGCTCTTGGTGACCCTGATAAACGAGCGCTCCTGCAGGGGGCGATTGATGGGCTTAATGATCTTTTGCCCTATGCGGGAGTGTCTCATTGTGGTCTGGGTAAGGTGAGTTCGCTTAATTTGGGGCGCATTGATAGTCAAATTGATTTGCTGTATGATCGCACTGGTGATCTTAAATGTTTGGAAGCGGAAAAATGCTGGGCTAAGAAGAATGCGGCCTACAATGCTGCTCGGCGTGATTATTATAAATCGGTGATGGATTATTCTTGTGATGCCTTTAAAAACTATAATGACAGTAGCCGTTATACTGAGCAATGGCAAAGTACTTATTCAAATTCATTCCAGAGGACGGCCACGGTTTATACTGATGGTCAAAACCACACACAAACTGTCACTATTAGTACTTCATGTTCGTGTTATAGTAATGGTAATTATCCTAACACACTTGCAGCTTGTAAGAGTACTTGTTATAGTAAATTTATCAACGCGAAAAACTCAGCGGAAAATTCAAGACGTTCTTGGGAAAGATCATTAACGAATAGTCGCAATTGGCTCAATAACAATGGCGGTAGTTATAGTGGTTGTGTGAGTCAAAAAAATTCACAGGTGTCTCAGGCCCAAACTGCATACAATACGGCTACTAATACGCGCAACGCTTGCCGTTCTGGTTGTAGTGGTACGTATGGTGCATGCAGTAGCAGTTGTAACGCTACATACAGCACATGTTATGTCAATTGTCGTGACAGTACTTGTCGATCCAACTGTTATTCCGCCTATAGTAACTGCATATCTAGCTGCTCTTCAAGTCAATCGACATGCAATAACAATTGCGATAGTCCCTGGAATGCGGCCTCTACAGCACTGACAAATGCTCAGAATGCCCGAAATAGGTGCGATACTGAAAACAATAATCTTATTAATAATTCTTATCGACCGGCTTATTATCAAGCACGGGCTGATGCCTACCAAGCACACGCCGATGAAAGCCAAAAAGATCAGTACTACAAACATCGCTATTATTATCGCGATGGGTACTACTATGGTAGCTATGGGCGGATTAATTGCGCTAATAATCACTATGTCGATGGTGAGAATTTCACGGCCACTGTCAGACCGTATGTGAGTAGCTGGTATCAGTATCCGACATTTAAGAGTCCTGAGGTTTTGGCTAAAGCTAAGGCTGTGGTAACCAGCAAGGGCTTGAATGATTGTAAGAATGCCATTGCGGCCTTGCCCAAGCATGTACAAAGATATAAATATTCTCGTGAGTGGGGTTGTGTCGCCGGTGATGGTCTGAATTCTTGCACGCAGAATTTTTCTGGTGGCTACCGGACTATTGATTTTAATGGCATGAAGCTGCCAATTTACAATACCAATACCAATGAGCAAAATCAGTATTATTGTGGTAGTAGCAATTCTGTGGTCTGCAATAGCAGTACCAAGAATTCTGGTTGTCATACCAACCCGTCAATGTATGACGGTTTGAAAGAAAAAGAGGGCGATACTGATCCTAAAGTCTTAGTTTACGATACCAATACAATTTATCGGCGTTGCTACAAAAAATCCAATTTACATCAAGATGATGATGTGGACTGGATGAAATCACATATCTCCTTACCAGGCTTTATTGCCGACTATATTGATCAGCAGGTGGCTTTAATCAAAAAGCGCAAAGAAGATTACTGGAAAACTATTGCCGAGTTGGACGGTGGCCCTGATACCACTAATGCTTGGCATAACTCCTGGCGCAAAAAGGTTAATTGTCCGGACGCCTTTGGAATTTATACTCGTGATTGTGTGGCGGTCAATTTGCTTGAGGGTTGTCGCAAGCAGGCCAATAAGATCATGCAGACTGAGTCAAACAATAATAGTAGTGTGGTGACCCACAAGAGTGAGGGGCTATTGACCACCTATCAGGACAATCACGCTTGTACCGGTGATAATGACGCTGTCAGTGCGGCGCGCTGCTATCGCTCGTCATGCTATCAACAAAAAGAATACTGTCGCAATATTAATCAGTTTTTTGTGGAACACGATGAGCCTTGTAGTGTGGGGCCCAATCATGATAGGTTTGGTAATGAAGTCTATGCCAAGGGCAAAAATGGTACTCGCCTGTGTCGCAATTGTGCTGTGCCGAGCAGTTGTGCGCAGGCTAATGTCATGGGTTTCCGCTTTGATGCTTTGTCCTCCTGTACCGATGGTAGTGGCGGCTGTAGTAATATCGAGTTTGGCTATCTGATCGATAATAAGAATATGGCTCGTTTTAGGACCGTTATCGGTAATTGTACTAATGCTAATACACAAGATTGTAAGAATTTGTATTACATGGGCACTAGAGTGGGATATTGTAATGTTGGCGCCAAAGATTCAGCTCTGTGCGAGGCTCATAATATGAAGCCCTGGAGTGATACTGCTTGCAGTGGCTATACCAATGGCCGTAATACACCAGTGGCGGGCTATATTTATGAGCGCAATAGTAATGACGAGATTATAGGTGAGACCAAATGCTGGACTGGTGAGTGTGTCGATACCTGTATTGCCAGTGGTTATTTCACCTTGGCGACTAGCAATTGTAGTTCGCACTATGCTTGTCTGGATGGTAGTAGCACTTGTCAGTCAAGTGACACCTTAAATGCACATAAAGTGCGTCCTGTCGCTGGTGGCCGCACCTATCCCGACAATGCTTGCTATGATGCCCATTGTCGCGCGCCTCAACCAAGTGTCCCGGTCAATACTGATATTTGTGTAGCTCACGGTTATGCCGCCAAAGTTGGTTCTGGTTTTAGTTGTGGTGCCAATGAAGAATTCATCAAAAATGCTGCGGGGCGTAATTATGATACAATTACTTATTACACCGTCAATTCAACAACTGGAGCAGCAGTGGCCAATACGGCAAATTGCTATCTAGGTTGCAAATTGAAAGATACCATACCTTCACAAGAGTGTACCTCCGATAAGCCATTGGCTAAGAATACAATAGCATCAGGTACGCTTGTCTATGTCAATAATCGTGAGATGCGATATAAGAGTCTGAGTGCCTATCGTATTAGTGTGGGCGAAAAGAAATGGTATTACAAGGATGCGGAGAATCATGATAGTACGAGGTCAACTAGCAGCTGGCGAAGTACTCACTATTATTTAGTGGCCGCGCAAAATGGTAAGTTTACCAAGGCAACAACAACCACTGCCAAGGTGTGTCGCTTTGACCAGTGTGTGCCCAATGATGCCAAGATTGTGGCTGACGGCATGAATGAAATTTATGCTAACAGTAAGTGCAAAAGTATGGATCCTGCCACCAGCACTTCAGTGCGAAAGATTGAGGGCAACACTATCTATATTCCGGAAGTGGGAGCCTTGTATGATGATTGTGATAATGTCTATTCTTACAAACGCTGTACGACCAATACCGTGCATGCTTGTCTACCTCGCTGTCGGATTGATACCGACAAAGGCTATGGTACCTATCAGAGTAATTGTTGGGATCGGCAAGGCAATGCGACCACCAAAGACACTTGTCCGGATCAGGGTTACAGTACGACATCGACTTATCACAGTGAGATTGCTTGCGGCGTACCTACTTGTGCTAGCGGCTGGACGCTGAGTATTAATAAAAACGACACTCTCAATCCTGATGATAAGGGCGGGACTACCAATAAAGCCAAATGCAATCAAACTTACTATCTCGACTGCAATCACACCGCTTATTTGACGAGTACCACTAGCAGCGCGAGGACAAGAAAGACTGTTTGCTATGGCAAGGGTGGGACGATCCAGTGTGCTACTGGCGCGCCCAATCCACAACCCAATCCTAACCGCACTGGTTGTCATACCGGCGATACTAGTTGCTATAAGATCAATGGTTGTGACCAAGAGTATAATGCAGCCAATGCGCTCAAAGCAATTTCTGCTCACCCCACTGAGTTTGGTCAACCCAATGAAGCCGGCTTGAACGTGTGTAATCATAGTAGTGACAAGCGTTGCAATGCCCAAGATGAATATATCTTTATTCCGGCAGGCCGGAGTGATACCCGCGAAGCCTATTTGGCAGATTATGGCACGAGCAATGTCAATTACAAGGCAGGTTTCAATGGCCTGCGCTGTGGCCGCTATATGCACGTGAGCAAGCCTTCGTGGACGACGGCCAATAGTGATACGGCTGGGAATTCTGGTGATTCCTCTTATGTCGCTGATGCCAGTGGGCAGAGCAATGCCAATCGTTGTCCGGGTGCGAGTGTGAACTTAAGTAGTGGTTCCTTTAGTGTCAGCGGCGACTTGGAGCTGAATTACAATTACTTCAAGAATCTGATTGATATTGACAAACTGAAAGTCTGCGGCTCAATTAGTGATGCTTTCAAGGATGATAGTGGATTTTACCTTTGCAAAGTGACGAGCACAACCATTAAGAGTAGCCAACTGCGTGACTGGGGCTGGTTGGACGCTGGGCGCAATGTTATTATTTTCTTTGACAGTAGTGATGCCAATGCTACTTTCACCATTGATACCAATATCGTCACTGATCAAGATCATTTCAAGGCCTTTATCGCCAGAAAGAAGATTTCGGTGGACGGTAATGTGGGTAAATTCCCCAAGCTGGCGATGGATGATCATGATGGCTGCTCGTCAATGCTGGGCGCGGATTTGCAAGGTTTCTTTGCGGCTGAGGTAATAGTTTTCGAGCACGCACCGGTGAATGGCAGCTTGGGTGCGGGCGCCTCACAGACGTCAAGTCGGGTGGCAATTAACGCCGAGCTAGAGCCATTCAATGATGTTAGCCAGCTCTATTGTGACCGCCAGCTCGTCATTGCTGGCAATCTGATCCAGTGGGGCAGCCAAGCTCTCAACCTCAATCGTACTTTTAAGGGTTGTGTTGGTGGTAAAGCCACTACTGATGGTGAGAGTAGTGAAGACTGGAACGCTGTTTTGGCCAATCCCGCTATCTATCCGGACTACAATGCCTTCCTCTCACCGGTGGTTTTCTATCAGCGGGCCGACTTTAATAATTCTGCTCCTTCCTGGATGAAGACGACCAACGTGGAGCGGATTGAAACCAATTAGACACAATAACTAAAATGCGAATGAAAGACGAAAATGACTAAGCAAAAACTAATCACTTACACCATGGTGGCCGGTATTGTGGTGGTGGCGCTCCTGATCGCCATCGAACTAATTTCTCTGGTAGACCGCCAAAATCAAGTGGCAGTTGATATCCAGCCCAGTGCAGCCACGCTGGTAGTGCCAGCAAGTGAAGCCAGTGGTGAGTCACAAAGCACGCCAGCCACAATGTCTGATAATAGTCCGCCCTCGATTCCTCGCCTCGAGTACGAAATCACCGACCTGATGACCGCTTTTGGCGTGGAAGATAAAGAGAATGGTTTTGTACCGGAAGTTTATGACGAGACTGATGTGGAGTCGCTATCGCTTGGCAATGTCAATCAAGTCGCGCCCGCGGCTGGCACCTATAAAGCCATCAATCTTTTTGAGCAAGGAGTGGAAAAGAATTTGCAGGCCTTAGAACAAGAAGGCCGGAGCATTTCCATTACTGCTGATGGACGTGGCCGGGCCTCCATAGATTTTTTGGGTCTGGAGTTTGACGCCACTTATGACAATCATTACCTCTATCTGGAAGACGGTAGTAAAATGCCTTATTACTGGGATGGACAAACCATCACCACGGCTGCTCACCGGATTGAGTTGGATTTAGTGCGGGTAGATTGAGAACTGTCTGACTTTTTATTAAATTAAAAATTTGCCTATTTACAGCTATTTTTATTTAATTTGCACAAATTTTGTCTCAAAAGCTGGCCAAAACGTGTAGATGTCTTGCAATTGACCAAACTTAGAGAATTTCTTCGGTATCGTCTTGTGGTCTCTCCCAGGGAATGAGATAATTATCCCGGCGCATGGCCTTATTCTCGCCTACTTTTTTGGCTTCGCCGCGCAAGATTTTCTCAAAAGGCTCACAATGTGGACAACCGCCATGAGGACATTTGAAGGCTTGAAGTTTGCGGGCGGTGGCAATGCGACGGCCAACCTCAAGGACGCGTGCTTTGGCCTCCTCAAGTGTGGGGAGAGTTTTGGGGGTGAGCTCATCGCTTAGCTCCAGATACCAGTAGCTGGCGGCAGCCACTTGATAACGCTGACAATTGACGGCTAGGAGCAAATAAATTGGTAGCTGCAAGGACTTGGGGTCTTCTTCTTTTTTGCTGGTTTTAAAGTCAATAATGTGCACCGTGCGTGCCTCCGGATCATATTGGAGCCAATCAAGTTTGCCACACAAAATGATGTTTTCCGTCTCTGAGAGCCAATAGTTAGGTAAATCACCTTTGATTTTGACAGCCAACTGTTTGAGCGGTCCTGGGTGTGCCATGACGCGCTCCAGCATTTTTTGACCGCGATCATGGTAGACTTTTTCTAAGTGCTCGCTGGTGAAGCCGCCGCTTTCGCCATGCACGCCCGCCCAGACTTTTTCGTAGCGCACCAGGAGACTTTCTTTGAAGCGCTGACTGGTGGGTAAGGTCGACAAGCCCTCCAAAACATCATGAACAGCAATCCCGAGCGAGAGCGCCGGAGTGACAATCTGAAGTTTGTGCTTGGTTTGTGGGTCTTTGTAGATATTTTTGAGGTAATAAGCTCGCGGGCAAGCAAGGTAGTCACTAATGCTACTGTGTGAGATCCAAGTGGCGCTAAACTTATCTGGCATAGACTATTATTATAACATGATTTGAGGGAGAATGATCGTGAAAAATACTGCCAGAGCATTCATGACGATGATCCAGGGTCTTTAAGGACGATTGACAACAAAAAATCCGGCTGTTGCTCAGCCGGATTGTGATTTTTGCCAAAAGCGTTTAGACGCGGTGACATTTGAAGCGGAAAGTATCGGACCAATCGCCAAAACTACCACCGTCCATACGGACACGGAAGCGAACAAAGTATTCTCTCTCATCATCAATCCCGAGGGAGAAAACGACGCGATCTGTCTGCTCGTAGCGATGACTCCAGACGTCACTATTGCCCACTGAAGTACCAACATTGACTTCATATTCTACAGCCGCCTTGCCGTCATGCTCGTACTTAGGAAGCACGATGCGAGCATCATTCCAGCGATGATCACCGTCAAAATTGCCACAGCTTTCGATATAGGGGGTGTAGGGCTTATTATTCCAACTGGTGGTATTGTAGTTGTAATTGGTGTAATAATAGCCATCAGCAGGAACATAATTGACAGTCTGCACCGGCACTGTAACTTGTTTGACTACTTGAGTAGTCTGGGTTTTGGGAGCCTCAACCACGGGATTGATGGTAATATTGATGGTATTGTTACCATCTTTGCTGGTAGTCAGGCTGGAAGCAGGTACAGTGTAAGTCTGATTGCCGCTAGTAATCTTGATAGTGGTGTCGGCGGGCAAAGTGATGGTCTCATTGCTACCGGCTGCATTGACAGTGCCGATGGCGCCACCACTCGTGGTATTATCGCTGCTGGCAGCCGAGGTGAGATCACGATGATTGCCGCTTATAGTGACCTCATCTGGGGTTTCTAGACCATTATTGGTGGTCTCACTGACAGGAGAGCTCATGAAAGCTGGTCGCGACTCGCTAGCCTCGTTGCTAACAACAGTAGTCTCTTGACTGACGGCGGGTGTCTGGCGATAGTTGTAATAAATCAAGCCACCAACGACAACAAAAGCGCAAATGACCGCGGCTGGTACCAGGCGGAAGCGACGTGGCTCCGGATACATCGAATGCAGCGGCACGCTGTTGGCAGCGGGGGTGGCGGCGACATTGGGATTATAGCGCCCTTGGCGCTCATTGTCTTGATGATATTGCATGTCTGTCATAATTTGTGTCTTTCTATCATACTTTTTCTTTGTTTAGTAGCAAGTCTTATAACTATCTACTAAGTTCTCTGATTATATCATATATAGGCTATTTTGTCAAGGGGCAATTTTTCATCTTACTCGTGTTATAATAGCGCATGTTCAAAAAGTGGTATTTTTGGGTTTTGATGGTGTTTTTGGGGCTGATAGTGGCCTTTTTGACGGTGATTTTTGGGTTATTTTTTGCTCGACCGGTGGTCATTATCGGTGGTGGTGAACATTTAATTCAAGTGGAGCTGGAATCAGTGGCTCAAGACCCTCTCAAACCGGTCCATCTCGTGCTTTTGGGCCATGGTGGGGCCGGCCATGACGGTGGTGGCTTGGCAGACACAATAATTTTGGCCCAAATTATCCCGAAACAAAAGCGAATTAACCTCTTTAATATTCCCCGAGACTTGTGGGTGGAACTCCCTTTTGCGGCCACCAAAGATGGTCATGAACACATGCACGCCAAAGTCAATACCACTCTTTCTATCGGTAACAGTGAACGTCAATATCTGTGGCGTCCAGAGGAGTATCAAGGTTATGACGGTGGTGGTAATCTGGCCAAGGCAGTGATTGGTCAAATTACGGGTCAGCCAGTGGACTATTACCTGAGTGTGGATTTTGGCGGTTTTGTCCAGGTCATCAAGGTCATTGCTGGCAGCGAGGGGCTCAAGGTGGATGTCCCCTACTCTTTTGTCGATGAATTCTACCCCATAGAGGGCAAAGAAGATGATCCGTGTGACTATAGTGAAGAGGAAATTGCCTCGATGTCGGCCACACTGACAGGTTACCAGCTAGAACAACAATTTACCTGTCGCTATGAGCGCCTGGAATTTCAAAAAGGGACCCAATATATTTCACCCGAACAATTACTGAAATTTGCCCGTTCGCGGCATTCAGGTAGTGGTGGGGGCGATTTTGGCCGGTCTCAAAGGCAACAGGTGGTGATTGAAGCTGTCAAGGATAAATTACTTTCACCCAAAATTTTACCAAAAGTGCCTGAACTAATCGCTCAAATTCTCAAATATGTGCGCACCGACATGGATCGAGAATTGATCAGTAATGTCTTGCTAGCCTACGATGATATTGAGGATTTTGAGATTGAGAGCTTTGTGCTTACTAACCAGAATTTATTGGCTGATGGACGCAGCAGTGACGGCCAGTATATCCTGCGGCCACGCCTGGGATTGGATAATTATGAGCAAATCCAAGAGTTGGTAGGCTGGACGCTGGAGGCCACTGGAGAGGCAAGTCTGGAAGATTTTTTGGGCCGCTTGCAAGATGTGATATAATAAACTCATGTCAAAGGCCGATCTGACGATAGTAATTATTGTCCGTGATGAAGCGCAGAATTTGCGTTATCTCTTGCCGAGTCTTGATTGGGCCGCGCGGGTGATCGTGTTAGGCAATCATTGCCTGGACGAGAGTGAAACTGTAGCCAAACAATTGGGAGCCGATTGGCGCAAGAGTGAGAGCGAGAGTTTTGCTGCTTTTAGAAATGAAATTTTACCAGACATTACTACCGAGTGGGTTTTTTATCTGGATGCTGATGAGCGAGTGACTGCCAAATTGCGCGCGGAAATCGAACAAAAATTGGTCAATAGTGCTGGTGTAGCTGCTTATAGGCTGCAGCGTCAAGACTATCATTATGGCACGCTCATGCGCTATGGTGGCTGGCAAAATGACCTTGTCACCAGGATTTTTCGGCGCAGTTGTCTGCAAGGTTGGCACGGCGAGATTCATGAAAGTCCGGATTTTGAGGGTCGAGCGGAGACTTTACACGCTCCCCTACTCCATTTTACTCATCGCGACACCGCGACTAATTTGGCCAAAAGTAGTCGCTGGACCATCAAAGAAGCCAGGCTTTTGGCAGCCGCTGGCGTGAAGGTGACCAAGCTGACGATTATCCGCAAGATGGTAATGGAATTTTATCGCCGCTTTTGGCGTGATCAAGGCTGGCGTGATGGTATGGCTGGCTTTGTGGAGGCTTTGGTACAAGCATGCAATCGCGCTTTTGTTTACATTCAGGTGTGGGAGTTGTCCCAAAAACCTACCATCGAACAAAAGTATCAAGCTCTGGAGGAGAAAGTTAATTTGCCTGGAAAAGCGGCTTAATTTATAGTATAATACGCGCACTTATGAAAATCGCTTTTTACTCGCCTTATCTGCCCGATCACTTTGGTGGTGGCGAGAAATATTTGCTGGATACGGCCAGTGTTTATGCGAGCAAACATCAAGTGGCGATTGCCTTGAGCCAAGATCACGTGCATGAGGATTTGAACACTATCAAGAAAAAATATGAACAGTTTTTGGGGCATGGTTTGGGTGAAATTCAGTTTATCACCACCCCTTTGGGGACTGCTGGACATAAATTGAGCAAACTGTGGTGGACGAAAAAATACGACCTACTGTATTATGTGACTGATGGCAGTGCTTTTTTTTCTTTGGCGGGAAAAAATATCATGCACATTCAGGTGCCACTGACCCTATCTCCCCGTCAGGGACGAGAAAAAGCCAAATTTAAGCGTTTTGATGTCATTAATACCAACTCGCTTTTTACCAAAAAGGTAGTCGAAAAGTATTGGGGTATTAAGGTGGATTTGGTGTGTCATCCTGGTATTGACCTTGAGTCTTTACAAACGCGCCTTGTCCCTAAAGAAAAAATTATCTTGAATGTAGGTCGTTTTTTTGATAATTTGCACACCAAAAATCAAGATGTTTTGGTAGAAATTTTCCGTCGTTTGGTGAGTAAAAATCCGGAGTTAATGGCCGGCTGGCGTCTGGTTTTGATAGGCTCGGTGGAAAGTGCCACTTATCTACAACGTGTGCAAGAGTTGGCGAAAGGTTTGCCGGTAGAAATTATTACCAATGCCTCGCGAGAGCAACTGCTCGATTATTATGCGCGCGCAACTATTTATTGGCACGCTACCGGTTGTCATGATGACGAGAATGCTCACCCAGAAAAAATGGAGCACTTTGGGATTTCTACCGTGGAAGCCATGGCTGCTGGAGCAGTGCCAGTGGTGGTGGCCAAGGGTGGACAAAAAGAAATTTTGGGTAATAAGTTGCGGGAGCTTGGTTGGCAAACAGAAACAGAATGTGTACGCTTGACCAAGCGTCTTTTAAAAAATGATAAATTGCGTTGTGAATACGCCGAAAAAGTGCGGGTGCGGGCGCAAAAATTTGACAGTGAACATTTTGCAAAAAAATGCTGGCAGATGCTGGAGATGTAAGATGCCAAAAAAACAATCTCAGATTACGTTTTTAATTCCCACTTATGGCGGGCTGGATTTGCTCAAAAAAAATTTGCCCAGTGTCATGAAAGAAACGCAGACTGGCGATGAAGTGTTCATTAGTGAAGACGCAGTTGATGATCTGTCTTGCTTGCAATATTTTCGTCGTCTTTATGATTTGCAACCAGTGCCAGAGGCGAGTGTTTACGGACAATTCTATCGTGCTCGCATTTTGTATGAAGGCAAGTCACTCACTTTTTCTTTTTTGCAAAGAAAAGTCAATGGCCGTTTTGCGCGCAATGTCAATGACGCGGTAGCTTTGATTGCGCATCATTATTTTTTCTTACTCAATAATGATGTCCAGCTGACCCGTGGTTGTCGGGAGCGCATGCTGACCACGATTTTGTCTGATCCGAGTATTTTTGCGGTGACGGCCAAAGAAATTGATGTCCATGCACACGGGCGTGAGAGTGGGCGTAATCGAATTTGGTGGGCGCAGGGTCGTTTTTGGCATGCTCGTGATGAAAATTTGGACCAAAGCGGACCGACTGCCTGGGCTTGTGGTGGCAGCAGCCTTTATGACGTGGACAAGTGGCAAGTCTTGGGGGGCTTTGATACACGCTATTATCCTGCTTATTGGGAAGACATTGATGTTTCTTGGAATGCCGCTCGTCGCGGCTGGCGGAGTGTTTATTGCCATCAGGCCGTGGTCCATCACGTCCACGAAACCACCAATAAAGACGTTTTCGGTCAGGCAAAAATTGAGCAGATGAGCTGGGATAATGGTACTAAATTTGCCTGGAAAAATGCTCGTGGCTACCAAAAGCTGGAGTTTTTGGGCTATTACTTTTATTGGCAGCTCAAACAGTTTCCGGCAATGCGTTTGTGGGCGCTGGTTTTGTTGGTGGCCGCTGGTATCCGTTTGAGTTTTACTCAGATTCCGGCAGGTTTGACTGTTGATGAGGCGGCCTTGGCTTACAATGGTTACGCGGCCGTTAATTATCATCGTGATGAATGGTTGAATTTTTTACCGGTAACCTTTCGTTCTTTTGGTGATTATAAAGCGCCGCTACTGGTTTATGTCAGTGGTTTGGCGCAGCTGGTAGCAGGGACTAGTATTTGGTCTTTGCGCTTACCAACGGCACTAATTGGCGTGGCGACAATCTGGCTGCTGATGAAACTGGTGGATTTATTGCTTCGTGACAAGACACCGCGTCACCAAGTGTTTGCGGCGGTAGCTGGTTTTGGTCTCACGTTTTCGTGGTGGCATTTTCATTTTTCACACCTTAGTTTTGAAACTAATTGGGCAGTGTTTTTCCAGTTGTGGGCTTTATACGAATTGATCAAATATTTACGTGCGCCGCTAGATCAATATGGACGCGAGTGGCAGCGTTGTTGGCACACGCCACTTACTTGGGTGGCCATGGCTTGGTGCTTGGCACTTTATAGTTATCACGCCAGTAAATTGACGATCCCACTCACGCTGGTGATTCTGGTCTTATGGCAAGGAAAAAAACTGTGGCAGCGTCGGCGCAATTTACTCTTGCCTGTGTGTCTGTCTTTATTATTGCTAACTCCTCTACTCCAGGACAGTTTTTGTTCGGTGGATGCCCAAAAGCCTTTTAGTTTGCTGCTAGGTATGCAGAGTAAGAATGGCCAACCACGATTTTTGGGTGGTATTTGTGGCGATGGTCAACTCAGTCTTGCTGGTAATGGTTTGACCCGAGCCAATTCATCTTTTTTGACCGCTACCGATTTGACGCTGTCACAAAAAGGACAAAAGCTGGTGGATAATTTGTTGGTCTATTTCCAGCCAGCATTTTTGTTGCGAGGACAAAATATTAGTGCGCAAATTTACGATGGTGAGTTGGCGGTCAATGTACGTCACGGCGATGCTACTTTTGGGGTTTTGTGGTGGACAGATATGGTTTTGGTGGGGATTCTATTGGCGACGCTTTTGGTCTTTCCTGACTGGCGGCGTACTTATGGACGCGAGGTGATAGTGGCTATCTTGATCGTTTTGGTAGGGACACTACCAGCCATTATCACTGATCAAATTCCTCATAGTAATCAAGCTTTAGGGGCTGTTATTGGTTGGGTAATGCTGACAACATTGGGTTTTTTGGCGTGGCGGCGCTGGTGGTCAGCGCGAGCACGGTATTATCCGAGTTTAGTGATGCTTGTGCTCTTATTGGTTGGCGTACAATTTGGGACGGCGCAAAAAAACTATTTACAGCTTTTTGCACCTCACGCTCGCGTGACGGCCACTGATCAGCGTGGAATTGCTAACAATGCCACGATCAGCCAAAAACAGCGGGCCGTGAGTTATCTGTTTGCGGTTAATTTGCTAGACGCCTTCACACTCGCCAGTCAACAACGCCAACAAGGTAACGTCGACCAAATTATTTATGCCGGTGACTTGGAACAACCGTATATCTACGCGCTTGCTGCCGAGCGTTTTTCGCCCGAACTATATCGTCATGGTAAGCTTTCGGACAGCTACATGTTTGTCAGTAAAATGTCAGAGGCAGAACTAACAAAAGACCAGGCACTCGTAATTTACAATCCTGAACAATTGCCACCCGCACTGGTAGAATTGGAACAACAACAATGCCAAAAGATAGTTAATTACTATCACGGTCAGTTTAATAATTTGCGTGTTTGTTGGACGCGTCCTAGTGAAGCTTTGACGACAGACGAGGCAAGTCTTGATAACGGATAACTCATGCAAAAAAAATGGTCACGACTGCTGGCAAAGTTGACAACACACCGATTTTTATTAACGGTCGGTGTACTTTTGACGGCGCTGGTGATCCGGAGTTGGAATTTGCTAACCAATCCACCCTCTTTGTATTGGGAGGAAATTGCCCTACTTTATGATGGCTGGTCAGTGGCGCAAACGGGACACGATGTTCACGGTCATTTTTTACCGCTGGTGGCTTTTGAGAGCTATGGCGATTATAAACCTAGTGGTTATTTTTACGCGGTAGCTTTGCTGACACGGTTATTTGGTAAAACAGAAATAATTGTACGCTTGCCAAGCGTGATCGCTGGTGTCGCCAGTGTGTGGTTGACAGGAAAAATCGCGGGTTTACTTTTTGCCTACCAACAAAAAAAGTATTGGTGGTGGGAATTGCTGGTGATGTTACTAGCGACATTCAATCCAGCACTTTGGCACTTGTCACGTGGCGGCTGGGAGACCAATTTGGCGACTGCTTACTTGCTGGCCGGCGTTTATTTATTATTAAAATCAATTGTGATGGCTGCGGAGCTCCGCGCCGAGCTCCGCACACCACTGCGGAGCTCCGCACGGAGCTCGGCAGTCGCGACCCAGCAACAAAAAAATAA
>JAFRKQ010000029.1 GCA_017431625.1 bacterium
ACTACCAGTTTCAATAATTTGATCATCTGCTGGCCGTGTCACCCATTCTCTGATATGGCTGGCTGGATTAGTAATTTCTTGAGAAGTTCTCGGATCCCAAGTGCCACCTTGAGTTTCACTGGGGTTGGGAGTGGGGGTGGTCACAGTTTCACGGCCACCAAGATCGGGGTTAAAGCTAGGAGTGACACCACCACGGCTGGCCGCCTGACTCCAAGCATTGCCACTACGATCATAGACATTACTATCACCCCCTTGATTGGTCCAAAAATCACGATTGAAGTCAGGATTGGCAGCCGGAGCGGGCTGCTCAACTACTCGTTCGGCTGGTTTTTCGCGAATTACTGGGATATCAGACTCGGGAGCAGTCACGGTCGCCGACTCGGTTTGATCAATGTTGGGATTAAAGTCTGGTGTGAGACCGCTTTCACTGGCCGTTCGACTCCAAGCGTTGCCAGTTTGATCCCAGCCACCGCGATTCGCGCTTTCGCGCCAAAAATCGGCATTAATAGGTGTAGGATTGGACTCTGGGGTGGGAGCTGGTTGTTCGGGTGGAGGCGTGGCGCCTTTTTCTCGAATCACCGGCGCATCTGGATCAGTGGGAGCCGTTTCATTTCCACCTCGGCGAGCTTGATACTCACGATGCATTTGTTCCATCCTAGTGACTCGTTCGGCCAAATTGGCGATCTCTGGTGTCATGCCGGGCGCATTAGGGATTTTAACAGTAGGATTATTGCTACCGCGAAAATCCACCATGTTAAGAATATCTTGTAATTCTTCTGGTGCCATTTGGGCGGTAAGATCACGCAAGCGTCTTTGCAAGTCAGCACGCAGTTGTTTGCTGGCGTCTTCAGCTGTATTTTCTGGTTGAACCACTGTTTCTTGTGTGTCTGGCTTTGGGGGTTTGTTTTCTGGAGTTTGGGTTAATCTTTCACCTATTTTAATCGCTTGCGGAATATAATTCAAAGCTTCTCTCCAACCTGGCATAATCACTTTCTATTCATGACTTTTAGCTTATATCTTGCTCATTATAGCAAGTTGAGATTATTTTTGCAAGGGTACAATTGGATGGGCTCACTACTTGGTGGCGTCTGGAAGAATGACTACTGATACACCAATGTAATCATGATTATAGGCGCGCAAGCTGTATTTATCTTGACGATCGCGATGAGGCACTTGACTCAAGTAATCTTCAATTTTTTGCCTTTCGCCCAAGAAAAAGAGTTCGCCTTCGGCAGGCACGGTTTCGTCAAGGCCAAAATTGACTTTGCCTAGAGTGCGAAAGGTGTAATTGTCGCTTTGATAGGTGGTGTTGAGATCATGCATGTCAAATTGAGGCTGGTTGAGATACCACAAATACAAAAAGCCATCAAGATTCACCGCATAAACTTGTTTGTAGTGTTCCTGCTCGTGCATGAGGATAGCTGCTAACTCGTCATTGGCACTTTCCCAGGCGGTATCAGCGTCAGCACGGTGAGGGTAAACATGAATATAATCCCAGGCGAAGCCGGCCACTTCTGTCAAGAGCATCCCCAGACAAGCAATTCCTAGACAATATTTGAACAATTGTCTATTTTTTGACTGATGTTTAGTATATAAAATATAATGAATAAAAAGACTGAGACCACAACTGGTTATCAAGCAGGCTGGTAGTAAACTATTAAGTGAGCGTAAGCTGTGGGGAACACTGAGTGTGGGGACACTGGCGGGTAAAAGACCTATAAGCCACCAACCGAAAAAAAGGCAAAAAACTGACGGGTGTTTTGCCAAAAGATAAATCAGGCCCGCGAGAGTAAAGGGTGCCCAAATCAGGTAAAAAAGGCCGATATTACCGGTCGAATGGCGCAGATTGCTATCTCCATGCAAGTAGAGATAACCAAAGTCAAGATGCCGGGCGTAATTGATTGCTAGCTGTTGAATTTGAGTCAGTTTTTGGGAGAAAACCAGGCGCGAAAAGAGGCTATTACCACTCAAGAGCCGCTGGTGATTGACCTGATGGGGGAGATCTTGATTATTAAGAATCGAGGGCGTGCTCAGGCGTAATTGATTGCTGGCTTGATAAAATGGATCTTGAGCCATGGCCCAAAGCATCAAGGCAAAAATTAGACCTATAATAATATTACTGCCTAGAAAACGCGGCCAATTGCGTGTGTCCAGTAGGTAGTAAATACCGATCAAAGCCGCGATGACTGGCCACACAAAGCGTACTGAAAAATAAGTCCAAAAAGCCAAGCCACCAACAAAACCCGTGATTATCAACAAAATTATATTGATAGCAAGCTGTTTTCTTGTTTTTGACTTAGGTTGACTCCAGGAAAGTAAGAGCAGGTAGACGGCCAAACCCAATAGCATTTGTCCCAAGTGCCCTTCAAAAGCCGCTCGCGAAAACAGGACGCTCCAGGGGCAGATGGCGACAGTTGCCATGGCTGATAATTGCCAGAGTTGTTGTTTTGGGGAATCGAGGTGAGATTGTTTGGCGATGATTTTAGCGATGAGTCCGGCCAAAACGACACTAGCAACACCGGCGATGGCTGATGGCAGGCGCAAAGCCAAATAATTCACCCCCAAAATTTTCACAGCCAAGGTGGTTGCCCAAATATAGGGGGCAAGTTTGTAGTCACCGTAGGAGGGATAAATCAAGTGCCATGGCGATAATTCGTGCATATCACTGCCAGTGGTGACCACTTTTTTGGCATCGGCCAAAATCGCGGCCTCATCCCAATAAATGCCGTGCGGCAATTGTCCCAAACCCCACAGGCGAATTATTAGTGCCAAAACGACAATCATGAGGTATAATAGGCGAAATGTTCTCCGGCGCATATGGGCGATTATATCATACTTTGCCGGTAGATATTGGACCATAATGTCATGAAAGTTAAAAATACAGAAATAATTAGTATTATAAGTCATTATATAAAGGATAATTGGTATCTTATATTTTTAATTATATACGCTATATGTTTACGGGCACCATACCCGCTAACCGGACGCTTCGCCTTTTCTTTTGACCAGGGTAAGGACTTGCTTAATACGCTGGAGATGATCGTGACGCGTTCGCCCAAACTCGTCGGGCCGTGGACATCAATTTCGGGTTTTTATTTTGGGCCAGCCTGGTACTATTTTTTGGCTGGGTGTCTACTGATCGGACAATTATCACCCGCGGCACCAGTTTGGGGCATGATTGCCTTATCGGTAGTGCAAATTATCTTGGTATATAAGTATTTTGGGCGATTGGCAGCGACTACGGTGGCCGCAGCTACCCAATGGTTGACCATCTCCGCTTCGGCCTGGAATCCCTTTCCCTTGACGCTAGTTTCCTGGCTGATATTGATAATTCTGCGCCAGTCTGGCCGCGATCGACAATTGACGAGCGCGCGAGCATTGAGTTTGGGGCTGTTGGCGGCTTGGGGTTGGCATTTTTCTAGTGCTTACGCTTTGTTTTATCCTATAATAATTTTATTATGTTGGTTAAAACAAAGACTTATAATAAATAAAAATGTAATATTATGGGTCTTTATTGGCTGGGTGATCCCATTTTTGCCACAAGCTGTCTTTGAGCTACGACACGATTTTCCGGAACTGAAGGCTTTAGTTGCTTACGCACGCGGCGAAGATCCTCAACCAGCTGACAAAACCGGTTGGGATAAAATCGATAATTTACTCAAGGTAACTTGGGGTGAATGGGAGGTGACAGCTTTCCCCAATATTGTCTCCCCACGCGATCTTGAGGCCAAATGGTTGGCCCGTATTTTTGTTTTTTCTTGGTTGATAGCAGTTTTTTATCTGGCGTATTGTCTTGGTCGGCGCCAGAAAAGTTGGCCGGAGTTTCTAGTTGAGCCGCTGATTTTTGTGCTTATTCCTCTGATGGGTTTTGTGTTTTTACATTTTAATGTTTGGTATTTGTTGGGGATGAGTCCGGCGATGGTTTTGGTAGTGACGAGTGTGTGGCAAAAATATCACCGATGTTTTCGTATTTTTTGGGCTATCGCTTTGTTACTTGGTGGGTTGACAATAACCGCTCGAGAATTTTGTTGGTCTGAGGGCCGCAATGACGACACTCACTATGTCACTTGGCAGCGAGTGTGGCAGCAGTTGCAAACACATGTTGCCAATCGTCCTTATCGCCTTTACACTTATCGGTCAGATATTTATGATTATAATATCCAATACTTAGCAATTCGTGAGGCGATGATCACCGGTCGACCTTTGCCGACAGATTTCGCCTACAAACCAGGAGAAACAGCTTATTTGCCTTTTAAGCCAGCGCTCACAGCCGATTTACCGGTACTCGAGGGGAGTGGGGAAGCGGTGTTTTTTATCCTTGACCACCCAGATGAGACGGCCGGTTATATTGGCGAGTGGCGCAGTCAAAACCCTGATTTTGCCCGGGCTCACTATCTGGAGACGGTGGGTGCCAATATCCAGTTGTGGGAGGCGACGCCAGCCAGCGGACTAACTCCATAGACTAGCCGCCAGATGAGTGTGGGAACTTTTAAAAAAGGCCCCCTTTGTTAGAGGGGGCCACACACAAAGGAGTTATACAAAAAGTTTGAACGTTTCGTTGATTTCAGAGACTACACGGAGTAGTATCTGTCTCTGATTTTTTTGGCTTGTTTGAAGCGTCTGTTTTTCCGGTTTTCTTCCGTCTGGCGCACCTTTGACAACAGGTCGTAGTCCGCACACATGTCTTGGTACCAACGCTCGATCGACTCTTTTTCGTCGAACCCGTAGAAGCTCAAGAATTCCAGATACTCAAGATCTTTCTGGACCTGACGCTGCATTTCCTCTTCGCTCACCGGTTCCTGTGACTCACCATTGTTCATGAGTCTGGTTTCACTCATTTTCGCCTTTCTGTAGGCCTCTCGGACCTCATTTCTGGCTTCATCAAGTGAATTGACAGAGTTGAGAAACGCGTAAATCTGCTCTAGGTTATAACTTTTCATAAAAGTTGCCATTTAAGACAACCTCCTTTTTTTAAAGATTCCTCAACCGAAAAGTCTTTTGCTTCCCGATTAAGTGTGAGCATATTATATCACAATCACTCATTTTGTCGAGAGGCAATTTCCAGGCTAAATTGAGTACGAGTTAATGTTTTTGCTTGATTTTTTCTGGTTTTTTGCCGACGGTGAAGTGGACACGCTGATAATCTGGCGCCTCGATATCGGGGACAATAAATTGCCAGTGAAGATGATCAATAGTGGCTCCAGAATAGTTGGTATCACCAAAGCGAATGCATAAGGCACCGCCAGGAATATTAAGATAATCCTTCAGCCACTGGGCCAGCTGCAAAGCCTCCGCCCCCGCCTCAGGAGTAATATGCTCGAGTTTGGTCCAGTATTGATTGGCGATAATCAGATAGTGCTGGCGAGTGTGATCATATGGCCACTGATTTTTGGTGATATACCAGTATTTTCCTTGTTTGATGACGGGCAGATGGTGGTATTTGGCCAAGTTTTGGGGCAAAAAAGGACTTTCACAATTATCCAGGCAGGCCTGCATAGTGGCGATCTGGTCGGGCCAGCGGGCGTTATCAAGATCAAGGTTGGGTTTAGTTTTGGCGCTACTCATATTTTCCTTGGTTGATCAGTATTAAATCGCTGCAGGAATTCCTTTGATAGCGGGGTGGGGGTGATAGTCGGTCAAGGCAAAATGTTCGCGACGGAAGGCAAAAAGATCGCTCGGTGGGTCAACCAATTTCATTTTTGGCAATGGGCGGGGCTTGCGCGCTAGCATTTCTCGCACCGCCGGCTCCTGGTCAAGATAGATGTGAGCGTCAGAAATGGTGTGGATGTACTCTCCAGGTTCCAAACCGGTGACGTGAGCGACCGCTAGCAAGAGGGCAGAGTATTGAATGAGATTAGAAGGGACACCAATTGGCAGGTCACCAGAGCGTTGGAACATATGGAGCGATAATTTACCATTAATGACCCGGAAGTGCATCCAACCATGGCACGGACAAACCACTACTTTTTGTTGTCGGCCATCTACACGATAAATATACTGCGGTATCCAGGGGGTAATAAAGTGCGTGCGCAGCTGTGGCTGCTCTTTGATTTGCTTGATCAGATAAGCAAATTGATTAAAGCTCTCACCCTCGCTGGTGGGAAAATCATGAAAAGCGGCTCCATAAGAGCCGGGCCCAAGGTCGCCAGTGGGGAGTCCTCGTTTGTGACATTTTTCTTCAGTCACCCAGGATTTCCACCATCTACAGCCAAATTTTTCCAGCTCTTCTTGTGTCCGCGCGCCGTTGATAAAGCCCAAAAGCTCACCAATCGGTGCGCGCCAAAACTTGGATAGATCGCGCTCAGTGATGACTGGGAAGCCTTGTGAGAGGTCAAACTTGAGAGGGGGATTGCCAAAAATCATCTTGGCATCGACGCCTTGCTGGGAGGGTAAGGTCACGCCTTCATCCAAGACGCGGCGCAGAAAATCACGGTACTGAGTGTCAACTTTTTGCATACTCATGTATTATAATCGAAAAAAATGGCTTTAATCTTGTAAATTTTGCGTGAATATTTGCTGCGGGTCATCAGTGAGGGTAAAAATTTCTTCAGGCTGCAAAAATTTACCGCCATACCAGTACAAAAATTGCTCGCGTTTTTCTGGTGACCAGTCTTGAAGTAGGATCCAGAGGGCTTGAAGTTTGTAAGTGGGCAAATCTATTTGTTCGCTTTGATACTGCTCGTCCAGATTTTGCAAAAAATCTTTGATCTGCTCACGTTTTTCTGGGGAGTAGGAGACTAGTTTTTTGGCTTTGAGCCTTTGGATGAGCGCGCGCAGGCGTTTGCGGTTGATTTGTTTTTGGCGCTTGTAGTGGTCAATTTTACTCATGAAGCTATTGTACCATATCCAGTCAAGAGTTTGCTGGTGAGCCTCTTGTACTCCCTGTGGAGTACAAGAGGCTCACAGAAGATATTCTTGCAGATTTTGCGGTAATAAAATTTGTCAAAACTTGATTAATCGCTAATTTAATGACGGTAAAGCCTGGCAGCTATATGTCTTGACTTTTGACAAAAATCAGGTATAAACGACTTCCAGAAAGAGGCAGACATGACATAGATAAAGATAAACTGGAGCAACTAGTAGAAATTATAGCTGTAAATCAGTTTATCTTAGAATGAAAAAATGGCAAAAGATAAAATTTTTAATTTGATTAATAAAGAAGAGCGCCGACAAAAAAACAAAATTGGCTTGATCCCGTCGGAAAATAACATCTCACCAGAGGTAGCTAAGGCTCTAGGATCGGTGTTGACCAATAAATATGCCGAAGGCTATCCGGGGGCGCGCTATTATGAGGGCAATCAGGTGATTGACGAAATTGAAATTGAGGCTCAAGATCGGCTCAAAAAACTTTTTGACGTGCCTTTTGTCAATGTTCAGCCTTACTCTGGTTCACCGGCCAATAGTGCCATCGAATTTGCCTTGCTGGAAAATGGCGATACCATCATGGGGCTAGAACTGGCCTCTGGTGGTCACTTGACTCACGGTCATCCGCGAGTGACTTTTTCGGGACGCTTTTTTCACTCGGTCCAGTATGGAGTTGGGGAGGACGGGCGTATCAACTTTACTCGTTTGCGCCAGTTGGCTCGCCAATACAAGCCAAAGCTGATTATTGCTGGTAATACGGCTTATCCTTTTGAGCTGGATTTTGCGCAATTTGCCCAGATTGCTGATGAAGTGGGCGCTTACTTGCTAGCCGACATTTCTCATGTGACGGGCTTGATTGTTGCCGGCGTCCATCCATCGCCGATTCCTTATGCTCATGTCGTCATGAGTACCACTCACAAGACTTTCCGCGGCCCTCGTGGGGCTTTCATTTTGGTCACCGACAAGGGTTTGGAAAAAGATCCTAAATTACCATCAAAAATTCGCAAAGCGGTGTTTCCGGCCCTGCAAGGGGGTCCACACAATGCCACCACCGCGGCCATTGCAATTGCTGCTTCAGAGGCCATGACGCCTGCTTACAAAAAATATGGCCGTCAGATCAAGAAAAATGCGGCCGTATTGGCCGAAAGCCTCCAAAAACAGGGTCTCAAACTAGTTGGTGATGGCACACAAACCCACTTAATGCTGGTAGATTATACGCCGATCGCTCCCGGTATGGGTGGTTTGATTGCACGGGCACTAGATACCGCGGGTATTTATGCCAATAAAAACACTGTTCCTGGCGAACAAGGCTCACCGGTGTATCCGTCGGGCTTGCGTTTGGGTACGCCTTTGGTTACCACCAGGGGTATGGGCGAGCGTGAGATGAAACAAATTGCTTTATGGATCAAGCAGGTGAGTGAGCATACGATCGAGAAGTACCCTCTGCCTACAGACCTAGAACAGCGCAAATACTTTGTCGAGCGCTACTATAAAGAAATGCTAGATGATGAATTCTTGCGCCAGACAGAAAAAGATGTCAAGGCTTTGGCGAAGACTTTCCCGCTTTTTGCTCCACAGTGGCGACTCCAGGAATCCGAAACTTAAACCGAAAATAACCCGAAACTGTATAAAACCCATGATGAAAATTACCTTGATAAAACAAGGTAATTTTTGTTTGTACGCCTCTTGTCAGTACGAAAATTTACCGAAAATTGCTAGACACTCGCCATCACGAAAAATGCCTGAGTGAGAAGGTAGAAGGTGTGGTATAATATGGGCATGAAAATATCCATTCGTGAAGTCTTCAATAGTACATTTTGGCGCCAATTGACTCTGATTGCGAGTGGTCTGGGTTTGTATTTCTTGGCAGCCCACATCCATGAGATTTGGGGGCAGATAGGGGCGTTTTTCGGCTTGTTGACGCCATTTATTGTTGGCTTTGTGCTGGCGTTTTTGCTCAATGGCCTGCTAGTTTTTTTGGAAAAAAATACCTTTTTATCCATCAAAAATCGCAAAAAACGACGTTTATGGTCTTTGGTGATGACTCTGGTGATCACCTTGGGGGTGATTATTATTCTGTTTTCTTTTATGCTACCGCAATTGCGTGATTCACTCACTCAACTACAATCCAAAATGAGTGATTATCAGCAAGCAGTCCAGAATTTCTTGAATAACTATTTTCCGTTTATCGATGCTTCATCTATCAAAATTGATAGCTTTGCTCAAGATTTTTTCAATAACGGCGGTTTTGATCGGCTTTTATCTTATTCAGGCCAGGCCGCTAGCAGCGTGATCAATCTGTTTATCGGGCTGGTGGTGGCAATTTATATACTTTACAACAAAGAGCTTTATGCTCGCCAGACCAAAAAATTTGCTTACGCTTTTTTGCCAGATGTGTGGGTATACGAAGGGATCAAAGTTTTGCGCTATGCCAATCACACTTTCACGGCCTTTTTTTATTCCAAGTTGATTGACTCGCTAGCGGTGGGGGTGATTTGCTTTGTGGGTATGCTGCTTTTGGGGATGAAATACTCGCTGCTTATCAGCGTGATTGTCGGTATTACCAATATTATTCCTTTTTTTGGTCCTTTTATTGGAGCGATTCCTTCGACCATTATTTTGTTGGCGGTTGATCCGTTGCAAGCATTGTGGTTTGTACTGTTTATCCTGGTGCTCCAGCAATTTGACGGTAATATTATGGGGCCACGGATTATGTCCAATTCCATTGGTCTGCCAGCTATTTGGGTGATGTTTGCCATCGTAGTTGGCGGTGGGATGTTCGGTTTTGCGGGTATGATCTTAGGGATACCAGTTTTTGCCATGATTTATGACCTGGTAAATGAGTTTGTCAACAATCGTCATCATGCAAGCATCTTGGAAAAATCTAAAAATTAGTTATCAGCAAGAAGAAGAATATCGGGATCTTAAGCGAGAGATTTTAGATGGCGGTATTTATTATTTTGAGACTGATCAAGACAGACCAATAATTATTGACGCGGGTGCACATATCGGTTTGAGTAGCCTTTATTTCAAGTGGCTGTATCCGTATTGTCAGATTCTCGCTTTTGAACCAAACCCCCGATTATTTGCCCTTTTAAGCGAAAATATAAGCCAAAATGAGCTCACTGATGTCACTTTGGTGCCTGCGGCTTTGGGCAAGCATGCAGGCACAGCTGACTTTTGGCTGGACGCGACCGCTTGGCAGTGGTGGAGCGTGGGCTCATTTATTCCTGGAGCTTGGAATGGTGAGCAAAAGGCCCAAGAGAAAATCACTGTTCAGACGGTCAAATTAATTGATTACGTTAAAAAATTGCCTCGGGTGGATTTACTCAAAATGGACATTGAAGGCGCTGAGTGGACAGTTTTGCGAGGACTGCGAGAACAAATTGACAAGATTCAGGAGCTTATTTTTGAATTTCACCCGACTAAAAACCAAAACTTGAGTGAGTTGATGGCTTATTTACAAAAACGCGGTTTGGCGGTGAGTTTGGCTGATCGCAAAGGTCGGCGGGTGACCAGTTGGCATGAAGGCGAGCTGATTTTGGTGACTGCCAAGCGCAGATGAGAGATCTTGTGATATAATATGCCCCGATGACAACAGAGATTTTTGCCGGTCGAGCTTGTGCACAGCAGCGTTTACGCGCGCTAGCAGGCGTGATTGAGACTCTCAAGCAGCGACCGCAAATCTTAACTTTTTACGTGATAGAGGATCCTGGAAGTGTTTTATATACATCCAAAAAAAAGTCGAAAGCTAAAGAAGTTGGTATTGATTTTATAGGATATAAATTTTCATTTGGAGATAATCCTATAAAAATAACTGAATTAATTAAGCAGCAAATTGCACTCCATCCTCAAGCGGGGGTGATGATCCAGAAACCTACTAGACAACATTACCACAATTTTTTTGCTCAGCACCACCGGGTACCACCCTTGACATTTGCGCAGTGGTGGTCGCATTTGTTAGCCTGCATTCCGCCTGAGCGTGATCTGGATGGTCTCACTCCTCAGACTCAAGAGCGTTTGGCTCAGGGCCGGGCGGTGGTATGTTTGCCGGCTACTGTCAAGGCAGTCCTCTTGGCTCTGGAACAATTTGATCTGTCAACAAAAAAGATCCTAATCATCGGTATTTCTGATCTTTTGGGTCGGCCTTTGGCCGCTTATTGGCGCGCCAAGGGCTTGGACGTGACCTTGGTGGGGCACCAGGGCTGGGCACGCTTATTGGCACAAAAGGGCCATGCGCGTGATTTTGGCGTGATTGTGAGTGCTACAGGTCAGCCCGGCATTATTACTGGAGATCTGATTACAGACGGTGTTATTTTGGTGGATGTAGGGGAGCCAAAAGGTGATATTGATCAAGAATCCGTTAGAGGCAAAGCCGCTTTTTTAACGCCAGTACCAGGCGGGATTGGACCAATGACAATCGCATGTTTGCTCGAAAACGCTCTAACTTTGAGCCAACTTCACGGTGAGCTTGAGTTCATAACCAGGAGTGAGTTTCATAGGAACGGTTAAAGTTTGGTAGCCAGGAAGAGTAACCTGAAGCTGGTGATGCCCGTCAGACAAATTTTCCTCAACCAGTGGTGCAAATGAAGCACTACGGCTGCTTTCGTCAATGATCAGCTGAGTTTTGTCAGGAATCGTGACCACCGTGAGCAGACTATCACGAGTGGTGAGGGGCGTGAGTTCGTAAATGACCCCACTGGATTTTTCCAAGCTAGTGCTTGTTTGCCAGTCAATAATGGTAGCCGTTTTGGGGCTGAGCCTGATGGGCAGATCATAGTGATAGTAATCAGTATCAAGATTGAATTGGTACCAGCCTGGGGGTAAATTAATATCTTTGATGGGAGTGGCGCCAAGATTGTATTGACTCATAGAGACATTGGCATTACCTCCAGAGACGCCAACATAAAAGTGGGCAGTGGAGAGCTGGTGATTGAAATAAAGGACAAAAAAAATACTCGAAAAAACTATGGTGCAAACAGTAATAAAAGCGGCGAGCCAATTCTTTGCCATGTCGGTATTATATCACAGTTATAATGGGTTTTCCTGTCAAAAACACTGATTTTAATGTTATAATACGCACATGCCGACACCAACAGAACAAGATTTGATCAAACCAAAAATTAAACGCGCTCCACAGGAAACACTCAAACAGATGACTCAACGCCTGATTAATAAGGTCGAGCAGCCGGAGGGCATTGAAGCGCGCCGGACTTTTGGTCGCCACCAAACGCCTGAAGAAATCCGTCGTGATAATCTCAAAAAAGTAGTTCTGGAGATGAGTTTGTGGATTGTGGCTTTGCTGATAGTTTTTGTGATCGTTAATGTAAATTGGCCGACAATAGAGCGATTTATTGACTGGGCCACTGGCAAGAATAACCCCGAGATAGTGTCGATTCCATCAGCCCCGCCCGTTCAGCCAAGTATCCATGAGAGTATTTTTACTGGCAGTGCTTATCAGCTAGGCGAGGATTTGGGGTGGCTGCGCACTGAGTTGTTTGCCAATCTCACCTATTACGCTGCCGGCGAGGTCATTAGCGGAGAATATACTGGTGCACGGCGTTTTTTTGCAGTAGGGCTTTTGATTAGTGACGGTAGTTTGGTTTCTTACGAGTTTTGGCAATTACCTGATGGTCAAATTTTGCTCAACGGGGAAAAACAAAACCCTGCTCGCTGGCTCACTTTACTCAATGACTACTATGTGCGGATGTTTTTTAGCGACGAGGTGATCATGATTGATCAGTTGGTTGGCGATTGGCCAGAGACGTTGGCGATTTCACCATCGATGCTTTTGTATCGGCGTGAGCTACTCACGGATTTGGGACCTTATGATGATATTTTATATGGCTCTCCACGCCTGGCTTTATCATTGCCGACCCAATATTATCAGCCCTTGGAATTGCTTGACGCGAGCAAATACATCGATCTGAAACTTTATAGCAAAATGTACTCGGGAGAGGAGTTATTTGCCCAAATAGCGCCAAATTTAAGCGCGACTGATGAGTGGATTGCTGATCGCTATTTATTTGGTGGCACCAAAGTAATTATCGAAGATAAGACTGGTGTTTCTTATGTTTATGAATTGGTATTTAATGATACTTGGGATCGCTATCAACCTACCCGTGACGATGACATTCGCCACCTCGAGTTTTACAAGCAAGAATTGATCAAATACACGGCGACTGCTAGTTTTGCTAGCTATCGCCAACGGGCATTGCGAGGAGATGTTTTGGCTTTGCCTGATGGTCAGCCGCGCATGCCTGCAATTCATCAGGGGTTGCCGGGTATTAATTTTGCCACCACTGACTTTGAGTTTACCGCCAACAAGCCCGCTTTTGCTTCATATACCAGTGCTTATACTGCTGTTTGCTATCCCCGGATTGATGCCAAGGTGCTCCAAGGGATTACTAGTGATGATTTAGTCCAGATCGGTCGCATATTTTCTTCACAGTTGCCCGTTTATACTTTGCGTGATCGCGAGCACGCGTTGAATAGAATGGCTTATGATCTCAAATTAGGAGCGGGGACAATCCCATGGGAATCGGTGTATCCAGCTTTTTTTGACTTAATGCTCACAATGAAGGATGTGCCGCAGGACAAAATTCAAGAGATCCGCCGTGGTGAAATTCCCCTCGAGAAGCTCACTCAAAGTGAATATGTAAGTGGTACACCTTTATTGATCATTCCTGACCCTTGGGGCCGCTATTTGCTGGTTTGGGAAAATGATCTTGACTTTTTGCCAGACTGTGGTATAATCGGTCCTCGGTAATGGTTAGGCGTGGCGGGATGTGTGTCCTGTAATTGTCCCGCCCGCCGTCCGTCCATGGAGACGGCAGAAAAGGACGTATATGACAGTTTCCTTACAAGAATTGTTTGATGCTGGTTGTCACTTGGGACATCCACGAGAAAAATGGCACCCTCGCATGCGATCATGGATCTATTGTGAACAAGACGGTATTCACTTGATAGATCTGGAGAAAACCGCTGCTCAGCTCGAAAAAGCCAAGGCGCGCATTCAAGAACTCAAAACTAGCGGCAAAAACGTGGTGGTGGTGGCCACCAAAAAGCAGGCTAGTGAGATGGTACGCGATTTGGCCATCGAATCGGGAGTGATGTATATTGTCAATCGCTGGCCTGGGGGGTTGTTGACCAATTGGGAGCAAGTCCGTCGCTCAGTCAAGCGTATGTCTGATATCGAGCAAGGTTTGGCCAATGGCCGCTATAAGGATTTGACCAAGTATGAACGGATGCTGCTAGAAAAGGAATTAGCTCGCCTGGAACGCCTTTTTGGTGGTCTCAAGGGCTTGAAAAACAAACCCGATGCCTTATTTGTCGTTGACGCGCAAAAAGAAAAGAATGCTGTTCGTGAGGCTATCAAAGAGAAGGTGGAAATTATCGCTATGGTGGATACCAATACCGATCCGACAGGTATTTCCTTGGTAGTGCCTACCAATGACGATGCCATTTCGGCCATCCGCTTGGTAGTGAGCGAAGCCCTGAGTGTGCGCCGCCAACACCGTGGTGAAGGGGTGACGCCAGAAATAGAAGAAAACACCCATGAACAGGCAAAAAAAGCAGCTGATGTAGATGAAAAGTCTACAAAACAAGAAAAAAAATCCGATAAATCAGAAAAAACTAAAGAGGATAAAGCAACAGTTACAGAAAAAGTCGAGCAAAAAAACAGCGATGAATCGGATGAAAAAGGTAAAAATGTAGACGAAAAGTCTGCTATCAATCATGAAAATGACGATGCATCAGCAAAAAATGCTGCAGAGGGAGAAAATACTTCTGAGACTAAAGAGTAAAAGTATTGATGTGAAGGGATAATTATGGCAGTAACTGCAGCAGATGTCAAGAAAATCCGTGAAGCCACTGGCGCCGGCATGTTAGATTGCAAAAAAGCACTCGATCAGGCTGACGGCGATTGGGATAAGGCCTTGGCTTGGTTGAAGGAGCGAGGCCTGGCTAATGCCGCCAAAAAATCTGATCGTGAGACCAATGAGGGCTATGTAGCCGCTTATGTACACTCCACGGGCAAAATTGGGGCTTTGGCCGAGCTTTTGTGCGAGACGGACTTTGTCGCTCGGGGTGAAGAATTTCGCGCTCTTGCTGGTGAGATTGCGATGCAAGTAGCGGCGAGGTCGCCTGAGACTCGTGAGGAGCTTTTGGCTATGGAGTTGGTCAAACGTGAGGGAGTGAGTGTTGAGCAAGCGATTAAAGAGCTTTCAGGTAAAATTGGCGAAAATATGAGCCTTGGACGCTTTAGTCGGCTGATGATTGGTGAGTAAAAACCACCTCAAATATGGCTTTAAAACCCGGCAACAAGCCGGGTTTTTGGTGGACTTTAGATAATCAGCATCGCGTCGCCAAAGCTAAAAAATTGATAACGCCGCTCAATGGCCTCTTGATAGGCGTGGCCCAGCGGCGATTCTGACCAGGTGGTAAAGTGATAATTGCTATTGGGAAAGGCAGCCAAACTGCTCACTAACATCAGCAGGGTAGACTCAGGCAGATGAAAATTGGTCAGTAAGTGATCGGTGAGCTGAAAGGGGGCAGGTGGATAGAGAAAAATTTCGGTCTCACCAGTAAGCGGTTGACTCAGATCGAGCTCAGGGCGCAGTTGGTAGTGACGTTGATGGGGGAGAGGTAAGACCTGAGTGACAGCTGACTGACGAGGCTGAGAGCTATTATTGCATGAATTGCGTGAATAAGCTGAAGAGCTGGCGGTTGAATTATTATCGCAAATTATGCGTGAATAAATTGATTCTAGGACGCGGGTGGCTGTTGTGCCAATGGCGAGTAGCGGTTGGCCGGTGGCGACGGCGTGAGCGAGTGACCGGAGTTGTGCGGGAATTATGCGGTAATATTCGGCGTGCATGTGGTGCTGACTTAAATCTTCTGTTTTCACACCGAGAAAAGTGCCCAAGCCAACGTGAAGAGTTACGTCAATGAATTGATGACCACAGGCTACCAATTCTTCATTGAGGCGTTGCGTAAAATGTAAGCCCGCTGTCGGCGCTGCTACCGAACCAGCTTCATGAGCATAGACAGTTTGATACACTTCACGTAGTTGTGACTCACTAAGTGCCGAGTGAATATAGGGCGGAATTGGCGTTTTGCCATATTCCTGCACAAAATGCCTGAAATTTTCCAAAGTATATGGAAAGCTAATAATACGTGTATAATTACTAGTTATACTGATACATTCAGCGTGAAAATCCTGCTGGGGAAAAATAACTTGTTGACCGGGTTTGAGACCGGGTTTGGTCAGACACTCCCATTCTTGTGCTTGCGTTTTATTGGCTATTTGGCGAGTGAGAAAAACCTCGACGTGTCCGCCACTAGTTTTCTGCCCCAGCAAGCGTGCCGGAATGACTCGCGAGTCGTTGCGCACCAGGCAAAATTTTTGCGAGAAACGGCCCAAAATGGTGGGCAAATCATAAAAGTAATGATGTTCCCAGCTCGCAGTTTGCCGGTCAAAAACCAGCAAACGACAATGATCGCGCGGCGTAGCTGGCTGATTGGCGATCAGTGCCTCTGGAAGTTGATATTGAAATTGTGAACGTGTTGGCATGATGCGTTATTATACCATTTGTGTGAGAAAAGTAAAGACTTAGGTGACGAAACGGTATTTAGCAGGTCAGGGCGGAGACTGCTAAGAGACACCCAACCCAAAAAGAATTGATTTTAAGTGATTAATTCGTCATTATGATATAGAATGATTAGTTGTGATGTCAATTATGATAAAATTATAAGATATGCAGGTCATAATTAGTCTTAGAATTATTAATTATAGGTAACTATTGTACACATTTTGTTTTGATTAGCTGTTAGCAAAAATAGCGGTTTTTAGTAATAAATGTAACATTTTTTCTAGTTACTTATATTATATTTTATATATGCAAAGTATATTTTTAT